>JACKGH010000001.1:334884-669768 GCA_020632075.1 Candidatus Nomurabacteria bacterium
CGGATTACCACGTAGATCGAGCACTAGATTCTCAACTCCACTCTTTTGGTACTCACGAAGTGCGTTAAACACTTGTTCCTCAGCGATCGCATTGAAGCTGTAGAGTGCAATGATGAACGTATCATCGATCTGTTCTGTCTTCACAGTCGGAATATCGATCGTGTCACGAACGATCGGGATCTCAATGAATTCCATTTCGCCTTCACGGTACATCTTAAGCACCACCTCGGTGCCACGTTCACCACGGATCAGTTTTACCGCCGCATCAACACCCATATCTTCGGTCGACTTGCCATCGATCTCAACAACCACATCCCCTGCCAAAACTCCCGCTCGCTCAGCTGGTGTATCTGGAAGTGGCGCAATCACTGTCACGAATCCATTACGCAAACCAACTTCCATTCCAACACCACTGAAATTGCCTGAAATATTTTCATTGAATGCCTCTGCTTCGGTTGGCGGTAAGTACACTGTGTACGGATCGCCGTATGAATCAACTAAGCCTTCGATCGCACCCTGTACTCGATCTTTCGCAGACACCTTGGTAGTACTTCCTGACACAAACTTCTCTTCAAGTAAGTCCCACACTCGCCAAAATTCTGTGAGATCTGGCTCACCCTCTGTTGTCTCAGTAGCAGGCTCATGCGATAAGAAACTAAACAAACCAGCCGTCTGCGTATCACCGACTGACAAACCCTTCCCTAACTGAATACCTGAAATAAACGCACCAGCGGCAAACACAAAAGCTAACGTGATCGCTAGACCAACCTTCCAGCCTGGCCCAGTATTGTACGTGGCGTTAGAAAGCTCTTCTTCTGACATTCCAAGCATTATCGCACAGACTGCTCGGCAAACCAAAACAACCCCTGTCTAAAACTTACCTGGTACCGGAATAAAAGCTTTTCTGATACACTACGGAAACATATTTGCTTATGTTTTCTAGTTTATTTGGCCGTAACACCCCCGTTCACATGCGCGACATCACGTTGTATAACACCGAATCAGGTGAGCCTGAGATCTTTGTTCCTTTAAGTGACAAGGAAGTAAAGATGTACAGTTGTGGGCCAACCGTCTACGACTACGCGCATGTAGGTAATCTCCGCTCGTATGTATTTGCCGATATCCTCAAGCGTGTCTTGATCCGCAATGGCTATATTGTGAAGCATACGATCAACTTCACCGACTTTGGTCACCTGACTGACGACGGTGATGCTGGTGAAGACAAAATGATGAAGGGTCTCAAGCGTGAAGGCCTCCCGGTGACACTCGATGCCATGCGACAGTTGTCTGACCGCTACATCAAGGCATTCAAAGATGATTTTGATGAACTCCGCATCATGCCACCAGATACCTGGGCGCGTGCCAGCGAGTATGTCAACAAGCAGATCAGTTTGATCAAGACGCTTGATGAAAAAGGCTTTACGTATGAAACAAGTGACGGATTGTATTTTGATATCTCAAAATTCCCTACCTATGGCCGACTTGGCAAGATCAATCTCAAGAAACTAAAAAGCGGTGCTCGGGTGGAAGTGAATACTGAAAAGAAGCATCCGGCTGACTTCGCGGTTTGGAAGAAAAGTGAACTTGGTTGGGATAGCAAATGGGGCAAAGGTTTCCCAGGCTGGCACGTTGAGTGTTCTGCCATGGCAATGGACACACTTGGTAAGCAGATCGATATCCACACTGGTGGCATCGATCACATCCCTGTCCACCACAACGCTGAGATCTGCCAGAGTGAAGCCGCCACCGGCAAGCAGTTTGTGAAGTACTGGATGCACAATGCATTTATCACGATTGATAGCACCAAGATCGCAAAATCTCTTGGCAATTCCATCACTATGCGACACTTACGCGACCGCGGCTTTTCGGGTGATGATTACCGCTACTGGCTCCTCACCGCGCACTATCGCTCCCCTGCTAACTTCTCCTGGGAAGCGCTCAAGGCTGCCAAGCAAGCACTCTTCCGCTTGAAGCGCTATGTATACGAGGAATTCAAACAAAAGACAGCAACACCCGACCAAACCTACCTCGACCGCTTTGACACCTGCCTCGCCAACGACCTCGACACCCCAGGTGCGATCGCGACCCTCTGGGATATGGTGAACGACAAGAAGCTCGATGCGAAAGTAAAGTGCGGCACGCTCATGTCAATGGACGAAGTACTCGATATTGGTCTTTCTGATGATCTCTATGACGGCCAGCGTTCACTTGGCGTCGTTGCTCATGACGATCTGCCAGAAAAAATTCAGGCCCTTATCGACGAACGCGAAGCCGCCCGCATCGCTCGCAACTGGGAAATGGCCGATGCGCTCCGCGATAAGCTCAAGCTCGAAGGCTATGAACTTGAAGATACTCCGCTTGGCCCGAAGGTGACGAAAGTGTAACAGATCACATAAAAACGCGGCGGCCCGAAGGGCCGCCGCGCTTTTACACAACTAACAACCACCACCTGTGCTCGTAGACATAAGATAACCGATACCGATACAGGCCAATATGAACAATGGAGTAAAGGCCATTTTAAACAAATGCACTGATTGCTGTTTTCTTGCCCACTTATACAATCCGGCAAACAAAAAGAGCAGGCTGACAACAATTACAAACATGTTGAATGCCTTCCAGTACTGAAAGACGAAAAAGTAACTCGGCAAACAGAGCACCCCACCGACATCTCCTGAATACTGATGTGAAACATGGGTCTTTTGCAGAAATACATACAGCACCGCAAAAAACACTTCCATGAAGAAGACAACACCATAGCAGACCACCCTCCCCTTCGACATACTATCTGACTTCAGTGCTTGATTCATGTCTTATTTAATTTTAAAAATAGCACGCGAATTACTTCTTTTCGTACACGGCTGTGCACAAGACAGATCTTCTGCACCTAATCTATACAGGAGACATCGCAGGTTGTACTCGTCAGCATTTGGAGCACAGCCCATATGACAATTGAGAAAGCAACAGTGAGTGGTCCGGTTTTCAGGTGAGCACCTGCTGGTCGCCTACGTAGCAACAAATGATGTGGAAGGAGAACGAACCTTGCCTTAACAAAGCGCAATGGTAAAACCCAGGAGATGATTATTGAAACAATGTAGAGGAGTGACACTAAAACGGTTTCATTCATAATTTAAATGAGAGTGACGGAATTGATAAAGAATACATTGAACACAAACCACCACACTACAACGATCACAAAAGATATCAAAAAGTAAAGCAGGTATTTGTTTTTAAGCTGTTTATCCTTCCACCATCTGTACAACCAAGCAAGCAAAAGTGGTAAACAAATACCATACGTGAGAAACGGTATTACATATGAATTTATGAAAAATACAACAAGGACCGTTACACTCATGTTTCGAGTCTAGCACGCAACTTATCCCCTCTTTCCACACTATGCACAATTTGCATACAGAGCAGTCAAGCAACGTTGCGTGATAGAATGCCCTTACTATGTCCGTTGAGCACAATCGAGCACTGCGCACACCTCCAAGCAACATCGACGCTGAAAAGGCGCTCCTTGGTGCGATTATTCTCAAACCTGACGTGATGCACGACATCTCGGTCACCATTTGGCCGGAGAGTTTCTATGCTGACAAGCACGCGAAGATCTTTCAGGCGATCTCAGCGATCTTTTCTGGCGGTGATCCGATCGATACGGTGTCGGTCGTCACAAAGCTGAAAGACATGAACCAACTCGACCGAGTCGGCGGTGCATCATACATCACCGAACTGATCGAAACCGTACCTGCTGCTGGCAACGCCATGTACTACGCCAACCAAGTACAGAACAAAGCCACGCTGCGCAACCTCATTCACGCTGCCGATGATATCGCCGAGATCGGCTACTCCGATCCAGAGACGGTCGACGAAGCACTCGACCAAGCAGAGAAAAAGATCTTTCAGGCTACCCAGGCTCCATCAGCGCAGAAGTTTCGTCCGATCGGCAGCGCTCTGACCGAGGCTTGGGAGCGCTTCGAGCACCTGGCTGAAAACCCGCAAGACAAGCGCGGTGTTCCGTCTGGCTTTACCGCCCTTGATAATCTCCTCGCTGGCTTCCAGAAGTCTGACCTCGTGATCCTGGCCGCCCGACCTTCGATGGGTAAGACTACATTTGCGCTCGACCTGGCTCGCAACGCTGCCCTTCTACACGGCGCATCAGTCGGTATCTTTTCGCTTGAAATGTCCGACCAGCAGCTCGTCGATCGTATGCTCGCAGCCGAGGCGGGAGTAGACTCATGGAAACTCCGCACTGGCCGCCTCTCCAATGACTCAGAATACGAAGCCCTGCAAGGAGCAATGACCAAGCTTGCCAAAGCCCCGATCCACATCATCGACGAGGCGGCCATGAATATCGTAAAGATGCGTTCTGCTGCTCGCCGACTCAAAAACGAACACGGACTCGACATGCTCATCGTGGACTATCTCCAGCTCATGTCCCCTACTCTCACGAAGGGCTCCGACAGCATGGTGCAACAGATCACTGAAATTTCCCGCTCACTCAAGATACTCGCGAAGGAAATGGAGATTCCGGTCATCGCTCTCTCGCAGCTTTCGCGTGCCGTGGAGCAGCGTGGCGGTAAGCCACGTCTCTCTGACCTCCGTGACTCTGGTTCTATTGAACAGGACGCCGACGTGGTGATGTTCATCCACCGCGAGGACAAAATGAACAAAGACAAAGAAGCTGAGCGACCAAACATCGCCGAGATCCTCGTCGAGAAGCACCGTAACGGTGCCGTTGGCATGGCTGAGCTGTACTTCGACGGCCAACACGTCCGCTTTCTCAACCTCGATACACACCACGCCGCAGCGCCAGGTGGCGGCGATGATTTCTAGTTGACAATTATTAAACTAGTGATACTTTGAGTTTTGGAGTTAGAACATCCGGACAGGAGGACTGATGGTTACCTTTCACGTCTTTGCCTTACATCAGGGTCTTTTTGATAACAGACTCTTCACTTTCTGGTACATCCACGATAGAGAAAAGCATGTTCAACAAAACAGAAGCGGGCTGCAGCTAAGTTGCCTGCGAATCGCTCTAGAAATCAAAAAACACGGAATCACCGAATTCAAACTCAAGCTGTACGGAGATATCAAACCATACACCGATGAATATTCTGAATACGTGCAAAAACTTATCAGCTCATGACCAGAAAAAGCCGCAATATAAACGCGGCTTTTTTGTTTCCTTTTTGATACAATAGGCATTCATGAACAACCTCGACAAGCTCATCTCCCTCTTTGAATCCTTCCCGGGTGTCGGTGCGCGGCAAGCGAAGCGTTTTGCGTTTCATGTGCTCACCATGCCCGAAGCCGACTCAAAAGAGCTCTCGCGACTCGTAGCAGAGCTTAAAGGCAGTGTCGTAGAGTGTGTGAGCTGTCATCGCTTTTATGCTACCCAGCAAGGCGATACTTGCTCGATCTGCACCTCAGCCAATCGTGATCACAACCGTCTCCTGGTGGTAGAGCGCGATAGCGATGTGCAGGCGATTGAGCGCGCCGGCGTGTATGATGGACTGTATTTTATCCTCGGAGGCACCGCACCACTCCTCAACCAAGGCGAAAATACCAAGCTCCGCGCCGGCGCGCTCAAAGCTACCGTGGAGACTCGCCTCCCCGAAGGACTCTCCGAGATCATTCTCGGCTTCTCGATCAATCCAGACGGCGAGAATACAGCTCGCTTCGTCGAGTCAGTACTTGATCCGGTACTCGAAGGCACCGAAGTGAAGCTCTCCTATCTTGGTCGCGGCCTTTCTACCGGCAGCGAGCTCGAATACGCTGATCCAGAAACCATCAAGAACGCTCTCCAGAACCGCGCCTCACACACCTAACTACAAGCCATGTCGCGCCAGAAAATCATCCAAGAAAATGATGATGTGTTTGTGGACGATCTCTGTTAAGCGAGAGTTCTCAACCGAGACCCAATCATCAGGCGGCGTTCCTTGTTGCAACTCCCACCACGCTTCGACCTTTTCTGCGTCGGTCCCATCATAACCAGCCTCAACGATCTGGTCCTCTAGATACAACAAGAAACCTCTTCGCTCATTCTCAAACTGCTTCAGAAGCGCGACGTCTCTGTATATTCTCTCAAAGGCGTGATCTATCGCTCTAGATATATCTGACCCCTTCTCTGAACCTGATTCAATACTCATTTGATATTAGTATAACAAAAACCTCCCGTGTGGGAGGTTTTGTAGACTACTTACTTAATAGAGTCAATCTTGATCTCAGCGTAGTGCTGACGATGACCAATGCGTCGGTCGCGGTTACTCTTAGCCTTGTAGCGAACGATGGTCAATTTCTTGCCCTTCTTCTCGCCCAGGTAGGTAGCCTTCACCTTGGTACCAGTAGTTGGCGTACCGATCTTAGCTGATGAACCGTCGTCAGTCATGAGGACAGAGTCAAACTCGATCTTGTCGCCCTCCTGATGCTCACCAAGGAGTTCAACCAGCAAAGTATCGCCCTCGCGCACGACATACTGCTTCCCGCCAGTAGCGATCACAGCAAATGGTGCGGTGTTGGTTGTTTCTGTTGCCATATGTGGGCGCTATACTACAAGAAATAGTGCTTTTTTGCAATGCCTATACTGCAGGTAGCCCATTGACATTTACATATTTTTATGTATAATTTAAAAGTTACTTAAACCAGTTACTTGGAGACAGCTAGGATGAAAGAAATCCTCCTTGCGGTAATCGCGTTCATCATTTTTTGGTTGGCACAGAGGTCTACAATGTCGCACAGGAACTGCGAATCAGCAATGACCTCAAGGCGCAAGCCATGAACATCGACATCACTCCTATCCGGGAGAAGTATCCCGCTTTCGGTCTTGAAGACAAAAGCGAGTAACATACACCGCCGCGCCTTGCGACAGCTTGGCGCGGTTATTCAATATACAAGCACCCTCTTTGCTTTTCACTCCAAAACTGCTAAGGTTGCATATCTTACCTTGTGACCAACCGTAACTGAAAAGGAGGAAGATGTGAACCTTATCGTAAACTCAGGACCAACCACCAAGACTGACGCTGGCAGTGCGGCGTGTGACATTCACGGCAACACGCTCACTGCACAAACACCAGCCGGCACACTGCTCGACGCCGAAGTCAAGCTGCCCGGGATCACCGGAGAACGCAAGGAGTGGCGCCGCTTGGTCGTCAGGTTCTACGACCCGAACAAAGACGCTCTGTACACCCAGATCTACAGCCTGGTACCCGACGACATGATCGTCGAGTGATCACCCCGCCCCAGCTTCACGCTGGGGCTTTTTAAATATCGTCCTTTTGCGGCTTATCAAGCGTCAGCACGTCAACACCGATAGTTTCTCCTGTAATCCTGGTTACATCCTTATCGATCTTGTTTAGCTCCTTGTAGCCCGAGTTGTAGTGATTGACTGTCGTGGCCAGCGTATTACCGAGCTTTTGATAGAACTCTTCATAGCGTGCAATGTGCCCAGAAAGCTTCTCAACGTTCTTAATGATGTCTTGTGCTCGCTCCTCGATCTCAAGTGCCTTGAGGCCCTGCAGCACCGTCTGTAGATACGCCAGGAATGAAGTTGGCGATACTATGATGACTTTATACTTCCCGGCGGCGCGCTGGATAAGATTCTCCTCCCCCGCTCCAACCTTATTGGAAAGCAGATCATAGTAGATTCCTTCATGCGGAATAAACATAAACGCAAAGTCCGTGGTTTTTTCGGTCGGGCGGATGTACTTAGCAGTCTCAGTGATACGCAGCTTGAGGTCATTCACAAACGCCTTCTCAAACTGCACTTTCTCTGCGCCGTCGGCAGCTTCGGCAAAACGATTGTAGTTTTCGAGTGAAAACTTACTGTCGATCGGAATCACTTTCCCTTTCACAAACACCGCCGCATCGACGATCTCACCATCTTCAAAGGCGTACTGCATCTGGAAGCTCTCTGGCGGCAACACGTTCTGCAGCACCGTCTCAAGATAGTACTCGCCGAGAATCCCGCGCTGCTTTGGGTTCTTGAGAATATTCTGAAGCTCCTTAAGTTGATCGGCTACCTGAAAGACTTGCTTGGAACTTTCGCTCACTTCCGTCGTCTTCTGTACTACATTGCGGAGTTGTTCGTTCATTTCGCGGCTGATCTCCTGCATAAGTTCCTTACTGTCGCGAAATTGTAGCCGACTTCCCTCTTGCATAGCTTTGTTGGCTTCAGACAGACGGCTGTCCATCGTGCGCGACAACTCCTGCAGTTGCTGCTGCATCAGCAGCATACTCTCAGAATCTTCTTTCTTTTCTTCCTTCGGCTGTAACAGCTTGAACACCACAAATACATTCACGACCAGCAAAATAACTATCAGCGCAATCAAAACAATTTCCATATGAGGTACATAATACCATCTTTGTAAATTCATGATAAAATCGCTACATATGACATTACACGAACAGATCAAAAGCGAGCTAAAAGAAGCTCTCAAGGCTAAAGATCAAGTAAAACTCCGTACCGTACGCAGTATGCTTACTGCCTTTACGAACGAACTCGTTTCAAGCAGCCGCACCCCGCAGGATATGCTCAAAGACGACGAGGTCCTAGCAGTCATCAAGCGTCTCGCCAAGCAGCGCAAAGAGTCGATCGTGCAGTATGAGGAGAACAACCGCCCAGAACTTGCTGAACCAGAAAAAGAAGAACTCGTTGTATTAGAGAGTTATCTTCCTCAAATGATGAGTCAGGATGAAATTCGTCCGATCGTGGAAGCTAAAAAGGCTGAGCTCGGTATTGAAGACAAAAGCAAGATGGGAATGCTGGTGGGTGCTGTCATGAAGGAGCTCGCTGGCAAAGCAGACGGGGGTGATGTAAAAGCGGTAGTTGAGAGTCTTTTCTAACCACCAATCTATCTATGTCACACGAAAAACCAGTCGATCCATTGGAAGCTCTGAGACAACTACGAGAAAAAGTTGAAGCTAAAAAACACGAACGGCTTCCATCACGCTCATTTGAGTCTAATGGATACACCGTTACTGTCGAACTCAAAAAAGACGACACGAGAGTGGTCACCATGTACAAAGGCGGTCAAACATCCACCTTCAAGATCGATCAAAATGACTCATTCGAGTTCAACTCCCTGATTGGACTAGAAAATGAAGACATGCGGACCGAGAGCCCTGCCATGGCCAGGCAGCATTATGACGAATTCACTTCACTCCTTCAGAGCGGACAACTAGAAATAGTGACCAGCAGTGACGAAGAAGAATTTTAAAAAAACAATCACCCGCTCGGGTGATTGTTTTTTAGACGAGTATGACTATAATGCGCTCAGCGTTACGGAGGAACTGCCAATGGCCAAAACACGCGACTGGGAACGTCCGGCGCGTAACCGGCTGTTCCACCAATTGTACCTTGAGTATCAAGAGACTCTGATCAATAACAAGTACCTGCACGTTGACGCAGCAACGCACGAGACTGTTCGATTTTTGTTTGGTGGCGATACGATCACCTTTATTCGACAGTATGGATACGTACGCCAAACCACCTTTGGTGAGCGCGAACTTGAGTTTCTTGAGTGGTCATTTTTGAGACTACTCGCAGAAGAGCTCATGGAAGCGGTCTGGGCTGGTTACCGACCCGAACGCCGTGGTAAGCGAAGACGGATTCACTTGGTCACACTGACCGGGGACGATGACACCGACCATGCTGCTGAGTGCGCATACGTACGACTATTGCAAGTCTCCCGAGTCAAAACCATCTTCCTGGTCGGCGGTGATGAGGTAACATATGTGCGTGACCGAGGCTTTACAGATGAGACACTGCGTTTTGCAAGGGGACTTGATCGTAGCAATGAGCACTTTTACAGCACTCTTGCTACCGAACTCATGGAAGCGGTCACCAGAGGACACGACGAGACCAAACTAAATCGCAAGCCCAAACCTCGCAAGAAGCGGTTTCGACATAGCGTACCGATCCAAGGGAAGTTGTTCCTGTAGCGCCGCCAAAGTCTTGGCGGCGCTATTTACATGTGCTCTAAGAAATGTTTTAATCATTACGGCACAATAGTTCCCCAACGCAAACCAAAGGAGTTTTGCATGTCACAAAGCAATGTTGCACCGATCGCGCCACCGATCCAATCCTGGTCACTCGACCCAATAACCGCCACTCGCGCCACCGCCGGCGACTTAATGGCACTCATCGCCCACATGGATGGAAAGGTCTCGGTCATCCCGATCGAAGGCGGCACCAATGTCGCCATCTTCGCCGAAGACCCGATCGCCGCAGTCAAACTGGCCAACTGGATGAGACAGTACGTCCCGACCGCCACCGAGCGGTGGACCACCCTGGCAGCGATCTCTAACTGACGACCCCTCCCCCATGTGTCGTCAGGGCCGCGCGATAGCGCGGCCTTTTTATTTATGAAAATGTAGTAGCGTCTGCCACATCAAACTCTCCCACCTTGGTACGACGAAGATTTTGGAGCGTAGCAGGATAGTTAAGGCGGCGGCCGAGCTCCTCGGCAAGAGAACGAATGTACGTACCCGAACCGACCGCGAAGCGAATGGTCGCCACCGCTCGGCCGCCGCCGACTTCTACTCCCAGAAGCTCAGCTTCGTCCATTCGCATGGTACGAAATGGCACTTCGGTGACCACCTCCCCTTTCTGTTCAGCCTTGCGAGCACGCTTGTACATGGGCACACCATCCACTTTGATCGCGCTGTAGGCAGAGACAAGCAGCTCTAGTTCGCCGAGCATATCGGTGAGGGCGGCGGAAATTTTGCTCCGCAAAATTTCCGCCGCCTCAACCACCACTTTCTCCTCCATCACCTCCCCTTCTAAATCTCCCGTCGTCCGCCGCTCACCGAGACGCACCTCTGCTACATACTCTTTATCGAGCTTGGTGAGCTCAGTAAGCTGTTTAGTTCCTTTTCCAACTCCGAGTACCATCAAACCGGTTGCTAGCGGATCAAGTGTACCGGCGTGTCCCATTTTGGGTGCTTTTTCACCATTGTGAGTATCACTGTACATGCGACGCAAACGACGGATCACGTCAAACGACGTGATCCCTTTTGGTTTGTCTATGAGTAAAATTTCTGTACCCCAGTTCATCCTCACTCAATTGTGTCCGCGCCAAGCTGAATCATCTGTAAAATATTTTTTACTAGCCATGTCGGGATAATAGCTTAATGCAGCAGATATCCCTAAGATAAATAATAACAACAATATCCACACAGTAGCGATCTTTACTAACTTTAACCAGTCGTTCATACGTTCCCTACACAAACGCCATCAACTTCACCAAGAAGAAGCAGAAGAAGAGGAGCATTGCCATACCTTCCCAGCGTTGCACCTGTCGTGCGAGACCGTTTACAAAGAGAATCAGTGATGCTGCTACCATGATCCAAATACCAAGCCCCATCACAACCTCACCAGCATCAAGTGGTGCGATCAATCCAGGGATACCAGCCACCAGAAGAATATTAAACGCATTAGAACCAAAGATGTTTCCAATCGCAAGGTCGGTCTCGTTAGACTTGATGGCCTGTAGTGAAACAAAAAGCTCAGGTAGCGATGTACCGATAGCGATTGCTCCAATGGACACAAGACCAATTGGTACAGAAAGACCTGTCGCAATTTCTACCGCCATCTGCACTGTGTAATGTGCACCACCAAGGACTGCTGCAATCCCGAGAATAACAAACACAACAGACTTGACCGTAACTTTGTCATGACCATTCCTCACCTCCATTTCCTTCTTGGCTTTATTGCCTGAAGAAAAGAGATACCAGATGTACACACAGAGCGTACCTGTGAGCAGCCACGCTTCAATCTGATCAATCTTGCCATCCCAAATACTTGCGACGAAGTGTACTGTTGCGATAAAGAAGATCGGCAGCTCTGTCTGTAGAAGATTCTTATTGATCATCACTGGTCCGCCCATCATTGCAAGCACACCCACAATCAGGAGAATGTTTGTAATATTTGAACCAACTACGTTCGCAATTACGATCTCGCTCGTGTCTGCCAACACCGCAGCCAGTGAAGACGCCAGCTCAGGCAGTGATGTACCAAGCCCAACAATCAATACTCCAATTGCAAACGGACTCATACCAAACGCAGAACCAATCCGCTTCGCACCCTCAACAAAGAGATCTGCACCGCGAACCAGCACAAACAACGCTACCAGCAAAATTCCAACTGAAGGTAAAAGTGATACAAGCATATAGGAAAAGTATACCTTAGAGCACGAGTAGTGATGGATCGAATACGAGGACAGCGCCAAGCACAAGCATCAAGAGACCACCAATGAGCAGTGAAAGTTGTGCGTATTTCGCACCGTGAGACTGCAACTTACTATAACCCCAAATAGCGAGACCAAAGACGATCAGGTCGTCCACCATGTACCCAATGGTGTAAATGAGAATATACCACTGCCGTTCCATAAAGCTCAGCATATTGAGCTCAAGGATCTTCGTGTACGCCTGCGGAATACCGATCGAACATGCGAATTCAATGATGTTCACCGAAAATGCAATCACCAAAATAGCGAAGATAGACGCAATAGTGACTGGCTGATGCACGATCGCCTTGAATTTATCGATCGTCTTTGACTGTGTTTCGATATCAGTGATATCACACACCAGATCAGCTGAACGATTCTTATGCCAACGTGAAAGGAAGAAGAATCCACCTCCAAGCGCCAAAAGGCCCACAAATGGCGTTACATACTGATCAAGTGCGACAAAGTCCCAGGTCTTGTACCAAACGTTAAGGATCAGGTTGTACATGATCGCTTCCGCCAAGATGAAGATGCCGGCCAAGAAAACCATCTTCTTGCGGCTACCGGCCTGTGAGAGGATCACCAAGAAAGTGATAAGCACCCACATCGCACAGGGATTGAATCCATCGATCACCCCAAGAATCGCTGAGAGTGAGAAGAGTGAAAATGACTTTAGGTCGACAATACCGAAGAATGGGAGGTCAAATACATAGCCCATTTGCTCGCCAGCATCACACGATAAGCCAGTACAACCACCACCTATGATCACTTCCTGCTGCGGTGCTCGTTCGATATGATCTTGAATAGTCCTGATGTCTGAGTCGCGCGCTGCTTCGATCGCCAGCTGAATACTATGACCGGTCGTTGCTGGGCTATCAAAGCCACTAATGACACGCTCTCCCACCACCACAATTGGCGTCACCTTGGCCGTATCGTGCTTCTTTGCGACCTGGTCGTACCACTCGGCAGCTTGATCATCGGTCAGAATGTTTAAATACTCGTACCGAATCTCTGGCTCGGTCTGAATCCATTCAAACAACTTCTTACAAAAACCACAGTCGTCACGTCCAAAGATGTACACAACCGGTTCCTCTGCAACAACCTCTGACTCTGTTGTAGTTTGGGCGGCAGCGGTGCTACTAAATGCGCCGGCAAACAACAAGATAAACGCAAACGCGCTGGCAATGATCTGTTTCATAGATGCAATGCTACCACGAAAGCGGGGGGGCCGAAGGCCCCGCCCGCTTTACTCTACTTATTCAACATACTTCAAGAAATCCCCATACCCCTCTGCCTCCATTTGGTCCTTAGGAATGAAACGAAGAGCGGCGCCATTCATACAGTAGCGGAGTCCTGTACTCTCTCTTGGACCATCGGTAAAGACATGACCAAGATGGTTATCTGCAACAGCCGAGCGGATCTCGGTCCGAGGCATAAAGAGTTTATTATCCTCCCGCTCAGTGACAGCTTCTGGTGTGATCGGCCGCACAAATGAAGGCCACCCGCTGCCAGAGTCAAACTTATCTTTTGAAGAATAGAGCGGCTCACCGGAGAGGATATCGACATAGATACCCGGCTCATAATTCTTGTCGAGCGGACTCGTCCCAGCTCGCTCAGTCCCCTCTTCTTGCGTTACCTTGTACGTAAGTGGATCAAGCTGCTGCTCTAACTCATTCTCAGCTGGCTTCTTATAGTTGTCCCACATATAAGTTATATGATCAGTTTCGTTAGTTACTTGTACAGCGCTGGTCGACGTTGCTATTTCATATGAAGCCGGTGCTGATTGGGGCGCCGGCTCCGCCGGCGCCCCAACACCGAACCCGAAAAATGCCGCCACTGACACAAGAAATCCTTTAATAAAATCCATGTTAAGTAAACTTTACATTACTACATCATATACTACTTGCGCGTCAGAAAAATATTTCACCTATTCACTTCGGGCGTGTGCACATTGTATTTAGCTTGCACTGTCTGCAGCATCAAGACAGAATGACCAAGTCTGTCTATTGCTTTTAACTCTGAGATGCATTTCTTATACTCAGGGACCTGTTCAGCTACCAAACCCCAAAAATCTTCCCCGTGGTTTAAATGTGTTAAATGACACAACTCATGCACGATCACATAGTCGCAAAGATGGGGCGGCAAAAGGAGAAGCTTGTAGTTAAAGTTGAGATTTTTGAGTGATGTACAACTCCCCCAGCAGCGCCGCTGATTGCGAATGGAGACTCGATTCCACTTTAGCTGATAATGCTGATTAAAATACTCAAGGCGTGCGAGCACCAGCTCACGCGCCGCTTCTTTATTCTCAACATAATGCTTCGTAACACTGCCACTCCGTCTCCTACGTGCCACACGTTTTCTTCGCCACTTCCACATACTAAAACACGGCTTCTTTCACCTTTCCTTCCAGTTGATACTGCATACGGGCCAAACGAACGAGCACATAGTCATACTGTTCTCCAGCTTCCTCATATATAGGTTTCAGTTTCTCGACTCCGTGCGTATCCATCGCTGCATCAAGCACTTCACGCGCGAGACTCCAGTCGATATCAGTCGGTTCAAGCACTTTGATGTCTTCAGCAGTCAGATCACCGTCTTCAACCAGCCGCTCGATGTGTGACCAGATCGTCATCTCAGTTAGTTCTCGAGCCTTGGCAATATCGTGCACACTCTTCCCTTCGAGCAGCATGTCTTTCGTGACCGCATAGGTACTCTCTGCCTTGATCCGCTCACCCGCACTCCGTACCACACCCACTTCATCATCGTTCGGAACCTTACCGCCATGCGCCACCACAAACCGCTCATGCATATCAAGCACTTCTTTGTCTTCCATTTCGATAAATGCATCTTCTGCACTTTCCGACTCCATGTGGAATTTCTTATCTTGATCGACAATCTTCGGATCGACCTGGAGCGCATTTGGGTGCATCCCGATGATCTTCATACCTTCGAGCGAGCGCACCCGTGACAGTGCCACATAGCCCTGTCCGTACACAAACGCTTTGCTGAGATCGATCTCCGCTGCATCGAGCGACATTCCCTGACTTTTATGCACCGTGATCGCCCACGCGAGCCGGAGCGGTAGCTGCTCGATCGACGCCAATATCTTCTTGTCTTCAGCCAGTTCCCATGAAGTAGGCTTGATCAAGATCTCTCGTCCATCGAGAGTTTCAATCACCGGCATGTTTTCATCAAAGCGAATCACGCGCGCCAGCGTCCCGTTTACGTATCCAGCTTCAAAATTATTCTTCGTACACATCACCATCGCATCCTCCTTGAGGATCAGCGACTCTGGCGAGAGACAGTTCTTGGCGAGACCCTCCACCAGCTGCTTCCGGCCAGTTCCCTTCATGGTGTAGCGCTTGGCTCCACCGGGTAGCTTCGCGAGCTCGGCGGCGTTGACCGCGTCTACATCGGCATTATGTGTGTAAAGCCTTGTCGGCTCGATATGTTCGTACGCAATTTCTTTTTGTTCCTGAAGCAGCGTGTAGTGCTCTTCTTCGATCTCATTGCGACGGATTGAACCAAGGAGCCCCAGCAGCATTTCGTCTTCCTGGCGATGTTGCTCGGTGAGATAGCAAATGAGCGGCTTCATCGCTTGCCACGCCTTGCTCTCAAAGGCATAGACCATAATATCGCCCTGACGCGTCACCGGCGGCAACTGAAAGAAGTCGCCGATACACACCACCTGAATCCCCCCAAACGGCTCGCTACTCTGACGCACGGTGCGAAGGATCTGGTCGACCATATCGAGGCCGCGCCCATCGAGCATCGAGATCTCGTCGATCACAAGCACATGGGCTTTTTTCATCCGCTTTACGAGTCGCTCACGACCGGCTATCTGATCGAGGTCGTATGGTGTAAGCTCTCCCTTGATCCCGAACCCGCTCCAGGAATGGATCGTCATGCCGCCAATGTGTGTGGCAGCGATCCCCGTAGACGCCGTCACCGCCACATGAAGCCCCGCTGCTTCGAGCCACGCCACATACTGATTGATCACGTATGTCTTACCTGCCCCCGGCTCACCCGTAAGGAATACATTAGCTCCCGTTTTTAGAATATCTAACGCTCGATCTTGTGTCATAGGCGTAAGAATACCACGCGAGCAGAGTAATTGACCAAAGCAATTTTTACCGTATAGTGTCCGCAGATCGTACACATACTATAGGTATACAACCATGACCAACGAGATCCTCAGCAGGTTGGTTGAAGAGACACTGAATGACATGTACTGTCCTGAGGTGAATCTTTTTCCTTTCACTGCTCGCACACCGCTCGCCATCCGATTCGGTACTGCATCACCGCCGGTGCGTCGACTGCACAACCTTGTGCACATGCTTCAAGCTCGCATTGAGAACTCAAGTGAACTGGCGCGAGTCGAACAACTGCGCAATTGCCAACAAGAAGCGATCGCGAAGATCGACGAACTTATTGCTACCAGCCTCCACCCAAAACTGGCAGCACAGTGCAGCACGTTTGAGCTCGATGCAGACTGGAACATCATTGGCATTCGTCACCATGTGCCCACACCGAGTACTCCACCAGTCAAACGAACCATTGCAGGCTGCAACCTGTCTGACCGGCTCAAGCTGACGACTGCGACCATGCAGTAAACGGACACCTTGGCAACAAACCTCGCCCGGCGCTTCGCGCCGGGCTTTCTGTTGACTCTCCACAGAATTGTCATATAGTACACACAGCGTTCTTTGTATCAGAATCCGGAGGCCGTCATGCCACAAAAAGACTACGCTGAACTGATCGCGTACGCTCTCCAGCAACGCCTCAGACCCAAAGTAAACCTAAACCAACGTTCGATCCGTGCTCACCAGAGCACTAAGGGACTCGTGTCTGCCCGTGCTAACATCTGTCATCTTCATAATCTCCTCGAGCAGATCAAGGGAGATATCGGAGATCTGCAGGTGCAAAACTTCTGCGCAGTACAAGAAAACAACCACCAACAGAGCACTGCTCTGCTTGAACGTATAGCACAGCTCGAAAAGTTGTGTCTGCACGTAGGTGGAATCAAGGACGTGTTCGTCCAGCTGCAGCTAGCTGAAAAGAATGTTTCGTACCGATCGTACGGGCTCACGCTCGCGCCGCACTGGTTGATCGTTCCGATTGACCAAGCTCAAGAACGATCGCCTCTGAGTGACCTGATCGACACGACTACACTCATCGATACCTATGGCGGCGTCGCCACAGCAGACGACCATCATAACGGTGGTGAACTGCCAAGCGATGGCACAGTCGTACCATTCAGACGGAAACCAACAAAAGAATGAAGAAACACCGGCTTAAAACGCCGGTTTTTTGTGCTCACAGTGTACTATTGACTTTTTACTAAAATAGTGTATATTTATGGGTCGTAGTTCGCGCCCGTTCATTAACTCAACAAGGAGAAACAGATGGCACACGCAGCCGCTGTCCGCAAAACTCAATCGACCGACCGTCCGCAGCCTGACCGTCGTTTCATTCGCAGCCACATCGGCCTCATCGAAAGACCGTCGCAGGTCAGCGACGAGAAATTCGACCCGGAAGGTGGCTCGTACTGGCAGTACGGCCTGCCGCTCGGCGACGAAGATCGCCGCAAGTGGTGCAACCACCACCTGAAAAAGCCGCTCGAAAGCTTCCGGACCATCGGTGGTACCGACGAAAACGGCGAGGGCATCGTCTACCTCGTCGCCTTCATCGAGGTGTGGGAGAAGCGCATTGGAGGGAACACGTACAAGTACGTGGACATCTTCCGGGCCCGCCCGAAGCAGGAACCGCAAGGCGTCTTCAAGGTATACCGCTTGGCGCAAAATGCGCCGGAGCGCGGCGATGGCGTCTTCACCTACCCGAGCTGGGGTGGCATGATCACCTTCTCGAAGTTCGGAAGATCCTCCAAGTAAGTAACGCGGCTGCCCGCCGCACCAAACAACCCCGTCCCAGTGACGGGGTTTTTCAATGGTTGTGAAAAACAGCGACTGTTACCAAACAAGGCATGTATACTGTTAGTAATATGCCACGTTCTTCTGTTGCAACGAAAACGCGGGGAGGTTCAAAGCGCACTGTCGTTAAAAAGGCAGTGGCTAAAAAAGCTGTCCGCAAAACTACTCGCAAGACCACAAAGAAAACGAGTGTTAAAGTCACTTCTGCGACTATTACTAACGCCGCAAAAAAGATCAAGCTGACCGGTACGATCAAGCGCAACCCCCTCGGTCACCTACTCATCGAGAAAGAACTCCGCGAAGCAGGCTTCCGCGGCGGCATCTCGACTAATAAAAAGCTGCTTGAAGCGTACAGTACTGACGAAAGTATTTTCAGCATTCGCCCCCAGGTAGTGATCCAGCCGAAAAACCGACGCGATGTGGAGATCGCAGCTGCTGTAGTCGCAAAAGAAACCAAGCGTTTTGATTCCCTTTCCCTTACTCCACGTGCCGCTGGTACCGGACTTGGTGGCGGTTCACTGACCGACTCAGTTGTGATCGATGTCTGTGCGCACCTGCGGCAGATCGGCGACGTAACCGAAAAGAAAGGCAAGATAACGTTCACCTGCGAACCAGGCGCGATGTGGCGCGATGTGGAGAAGAAACTCAAAGAACACGATGCGTACCTACCGCCATACCCCGCCTCGAAGGATATTTGTAGTGTCGGTGGTTCGGTGGCCAACAACGCCGCTGGTCCAGATTCACTACGCCACGGTCACTGTGCTGACTGGGTCGAGTCGATGGATGTGGTCCTCAGCGATGGACACACCTACACGATCAAGCCGATGACCTATCGCGAGTTCAAGATGCTTCTCAAGCAAGAACATGAGTACGCACGCATTGTGAATGCCGTGTTTGAACTCATCAGCAAGAATGAAAAAGAGATCAAGAATAATAAGCCAGAAACAGCGAAGAATAGTGCTGGCTATCCCCTATGGAGCGTCATGCCGCAAGGTGTTGCGAAGTTCAAAAAGGGCGAAGGGACTTTTGATCTCACTCGTCTCATTTCTGGCAGCCAAGGGACGATCGGTATCATTACTCACATCACTATGCGTGCAATTCCGATCCCAAAGAACACGACTCTCATTGCAGTTTCGATCTTTGACCTTGAGGATGCCGCTCGCAGCATTACCGCTGCACTTAAGTATGATCCGATCAATGTTGAGATATTCGACGCCCTCACTTTTAATCTCGCTTTACAGAACCCAAGCTTCTTTAAAGACCGCGTAAAGGGTGCAGATTACTACAAGGTGATGTTTTCAATGTATGCGACATACCACGTACGTTATCGTCGCCAAGTGCCAGAATTCACCGTGCTCATTACCCTCGACGAGAACACTACCCAAGCTTACGACCCAGCAGACATCGCCAAGAAGATCGCTGGTCAGAAAGTAAAGGCACGCGTGGTAAACAACCCGATCGAAGCTGAGATGTTCTGGCAGATCCGCCGCGCAAGTTACACTCTTTCAAAGTTCCAAGACACGAGCAAACGACCAGCTGCATTCCTCGAGGACATGACTGTCCCACCGGAGAACCTTTCGAAGTTCTTTGTGCAGGTTAAAGCGCTCCTCAAGGAATTCAATGTCACCGCAGCAGTACATGGTCATGGTGGCAACGGACACTTCCACTTCTATCCGCTCCTTGATTTCACCAACAAGACTACCCCTGCCCTCGTCGAGAAAATGGCTGAGAAGTTCTTCTCAGCAGCAGTGAAGTTCCATGGCAACATTTGTGGTGAACACAACGACGGCATCATTCGTACCCCACACCTTTCAAAGATGTTCTCAAGAAAGATGCTCGACATCTTTGAACAGACCGAGGCGATCTTTGATCCAGACGACATCTTCAATCCTGGCAAGAAAGTGAATCCGCGCTTTGATGTAAAGGAGACCATGCGGACACAGAACTAACTACCTCTAACGTAAAAACAGCTGCGGCCCATTTCATGGGCCGCAGCTGTTTTCCTATACACTTCTCTCCTCCTCTTTTGCAACCTCTGCTTCAGCTGCGGCGATCCTCTCTTCTACCACCGGACACACTTCAGTTGGTGCCGGCAGCTGTTCTTCCTCCACTGTCTTTCGACCAAATAGTTTTGCGAAAATTCCCATACGATCAGAATAGCACGGAGGAGGCACACAACAGGTAACTCCCCACAAAGAACCCTTCCCTCTTTGCTGAATTTTTGTTATAACTAGGGCCAATTTTGCGGGCATCCGCCCACAGCAAAATTGGCCCTATCGTCTAGCGGCTAGGACACGTCCCTCTCACGGATGAAACCGGGGTTCGATTCCCCGTAGGGTCACACATTGACAAATACAATTTTAAATGTAGTATGCCATACAGTTCGGCATCCTGCCGACTTTTCTGAACCTTTACACGAGAGGAATCGTCAATGAGTAACAACGAGTATCGTAACGATGTCCGCGAAGCAACCCGCGAAGGGGTCTGGACGTTCTGGCACATCTTTCCCCGCTTCCTGGTGGCCGTCGTAGTGGTCGCAGCCATCGGCTTCGGTCTCCGGTCCATCGGCATGTTCGGTGGCGCTGTCGTCGACCGTGCCGTGTTCGAGCAAACCCCGAGCTATGTTCAGGGTAAGAACACCTACATCGCCCGCCTGCGTCTGGAGTACGAAACGGCGGATGTTGGCCACAAAGAGGGCCTGCGTCGCCTCATCGTCTCTGAAGCAGAGACCATCGACCCGAGCAACCTGACCGACTCGAACCGCGTGTTCGTCGACAGTCTGCGTCGCTAATCACAACAACCTGGAGGTAGGGCAATGAAAATGAGTCTTCAATCTGTCTGGGCAGTGCCTCTGGCACTTTTCCTTATCGGCATAACTGGCTGTTCGGAAGTCGACAAGGCAATGCAGGAACAGGGTGAAAAAACCAAAAGTATGGCTGCGGAAGCTCAACGTCAGGCAGGTATGCCTCGTATCGTCAATTTCACGGAGTTGAAATTACTGAACTGGCTGTTCGAGTTGCGTGATACGGAAGGTCTCAAGACCTATACGTACGTGCGCGATTACGAAGGGCGGTTACATCACCTCTGCAACTCAATCGGTTATGGTATGCCGTTCAGTGCACAACGCACTTCGCCGGAGCAGCCGGCCGTTGTAAATCCCGGTAATGTGACGGGAGGGAAACAGACTTTCGTTCTGCCCCAACCTGAACCGAATGGGATGTTCCCGCCGACTTCAAGTTCGGCAACGTGGGTGGTCTGTGTCGGCAAGGATGGCAAGCCATCCCCCCTCTATGAGGAGTCGCTCATTTCTGTCAGCGTGTTCCCACTGAAGGCGGTCGATTCTTACACCCTCGACGAGCCCCCGAGCTGGAAGTAACCCACTCCTTTCTGAACCAAGTCCCCCGAATGCTTTTGCGAGCATCGGGGGCTTTTTTATTTCATACACAGTTCAGGATAAAATAGTATTTGTTTCACAATCCGGTTCCAAATCAATCCCTAGACTCACCAATACATTCATACACTTGCGTGCAGGTTGTTTTCCCTGCAGTTTACTGTATTGTTTTCTCAGTTCTTTACGGAGACAAAAGAAATGAGACAAGTGTCTTTAACGCTCGACTACCTACCCCTTGAAGAGCTCATTGAGCTTATCGATGAGCCTGGCCGCTCGGCCTGTAAAAGAGATCTGGACGAAAATCGCCAACTCTTTGAGAAAGCTCGCGGATCAACCCACAATCATCAAACCTGGGACGGTGGCTACATCGACCATGTCACTGACGGTATGAACTACGCGCGTCACCTGTATGCGTTTGATGCGGCGTTTGGTCGCCCGCTACCATTCACCCAATCGAGTGCCTTGCTCGTGTTCTACTGGCACGATCGTGAGAAGCCATGGCGGATCGAAGTGCTACCAGACGGTACCGTCCGGAACCGCGAAGGTCTTACTACCAAGGAAGAGTTCAGACGCTTTCGTGAGGAGCAACTGGCCAAATACGGCCTCACGCTCACTCCTGCGGAGCACAACGGACTTACCTACGTCGAAGGAGAACACAAAGACTACAGCAGCGAGCGTCGGGTAATGAACGAGCTGGCCGCCTTCTGCCACAAGGTCGACAACTGGTGCGCTCGCGGGTGGTACGACTACCCCAAAGCAGTTGATGATGAGTGGACCGGCGCGACGCGTTTCCGCTCCACTTGAGCTCAAAAATGATCTCTTGGCCCGCAACTTGTGCGGGCTTTTTTGTTTTGAGTTATCGTATTTTACAGAATAAAAATGCCGCCCCTTTTGAAAATTGGGGCGGCTTTTGTCTTGTGCTTGTATCAATGCAGCGACTCGACCTGACTCCTGTCGACGGCAGCATGGATCAATTCCATCTGCCTGTGATGCGCGCGGAGCAGTTCGGGCAGCTGAGCACGCACCCGAGCCGAATCTTGCAACAGCAAGTCCTTGTCGTTGAGCGAAACCAATACGAACGCATGGTACCGATTGGGCGGATACTCCATGACCTGCCGACGTGGCAGCTTTGCGTAGAAGCGATCGATCGCTTGCCAGAGCTCGAGCAAGGCTCCGAAGAACGACGGACGCGGCAAATTCTCCTGCCAGTAGCGCATGGTCGCAACTACCGATGCGTCGAGATCTTCCTCAAGACACGACACCAGATCCTTGACCATGTAACCGAGCGTTGGTGCGTACGAGAAGGACGCAAACCGCAAGGCACACACGGTGTACATTCTCGGGATGAGGTCCGGATACCGCCTTACCGCTTGCTGAATGATCGTGTGATCACGATGATCACGAATGAACTGCTCCACGAATCTCCAGATCCGCAGCGAAAAATTTTCAAGCTCAAGCGCCGGACCAACACCTGAGTATCGGACACGAAGCCCTTGTACAAAGTACTCTTTTTCCAGTGATTGCATGACATGCACTCCTCTATTACCTACGTCAGAATATACAACTTACCTGAACCATGTCAATTACTGACTGAGTCTTTTCGTGCAGAAAACAAATTGCCACACCCTGAGGTATGGCAATGAAAGGTGCTGTCGCCTCTTACCAGGTGATAGACGTGGCCCGGCCACTGATCGTGACCTTGTAACCCTTAGCCCTCAACTGATCCGCAACCTCATTGGTGATGCATCCATCGATACCGGCACCCCTTTTTTCGGGATGATTCTCCATGACGTGCCTGATTGCCTGACCTGCAATCTTAAGTTCATTTGAAGCACGCGCTTCGTCAGCAGTGGGGAGACCGGACATGTATAACCTCCGTCTTGATCACTCACGAAAGTATGAGCTGAAAATACTATATTATATAAATATTGTTATGTCAATATATAGCTGAGAAATTAAAAACAGCGTGCCTTGTGAGCACGCTGCTGTAGCAGATACTGTTTCTAGACAGAAACGACACTGTGTGAGACCTCGTTCAAGGCGTGTGCTCCACGGCCGAGACCATCTTCGATCTTATCTTCGACCGATGCTTCCCCGACCATATTGGCATAGACCCAACCGATGTCGATCATCGTGAAGATCTTGCCGCTTGACGAGCGTCTGGTTCGAAAGAGCATTTTGATGCCCTGCTCTTTGGTGAGTTCGAAGCGAACCACACCATCTGGACACAGCTCGAACAGCGCTTCGGTGAGCTTCCCCATGGCCTCGATGAGTTTGAGATACGGTGAGGTAAAGCCCTCGTAGACCAGGCCATGCGTAACAACGGCGGTACGTACCACCTCCTTCATTCTCTCCGTCGCGGCCTCTACACCGCTCTGGTGACTATGCTCTTCATAGAGCGATGGAAAACGTTCTCTCTGCCAATGCAGAGTGGTGTGCTGGCGAATCATGTCGATCACTCCTCTGCAGATTCAAAATCCAAATTCCCACATATAAATAATGCAACTGGTACTGACTTTTGGCAAGAGAGTTACGCACAGGGTGGTAAAACAGCCGCGGCCCATGAAATGGGCCGCGGCTGTTTTCACTCCTTCTCTACCCCGGCATCACACCAAGCGCGTCATTGAAACGATTGATGTAATTGAATAGTCCGATCACGGCAGTCAGCTCAACGAGCTCCTCGTCAGTGAAGGTTTCCTTGGCCTTGGCAGTAATTGACGGATCGATCTCGTACGCTTTCTCGGTCACCGCGCGCGCAAATTCGATCGCTACCTTTTCTCGCTCGTCAGCCTGCTCCTCGACCGCTTCGATCGCAGCGTCGTCGAGTCCAAACTGGCGCAGCTGTGCATTTGCAACATCGATACAGAATTCGCACTTATTGAGCTTCGAAACAGCATTGGCCACCTTCCACTTAAGCAGGCTCGGCAACGGCGCATCGTCCATTGTTGCCTTGAACATAGCAAAGAAACCAACCAAGATATCATCACAGTTGGCCATCACCTGCATCCACTTTGGGACCGGCTTGTCATGACTAGTAAATTGTTCATACAGCTTGCGAGCATCTCCTGAGAGCTCACTTTCTGCTACTCGTTTTACAATTGGTTCTGGCATATTTGTGTTGTACTTATGGTAAATACCCTACTAGTATACTCGAAGTTCCCTTTCTTTTTTGCTCCAGTGGTATATAGTGAAAAACTAGGAACACCGTGTTGTTGAGGTAATTAAGATGAAAGCACGTGTATTTAAGTTCTGTCGATGCGCGTCTTGGATCGCGTATATCGTCACGATCATCCTTGCTGCTGCAGGTATTGCATTCTGGAAGGAATTCGAGGCGCCGGTCAAGGTCGTATTCTTCGTAGCCCTTCTCTTTGTGGTCGTGGTCGGCCCGCAGATCTGGAACATTCTCTTCCAGTCCAAAAAGAAGGTGCTCTGATGGATGATGCATCGACGACGTTAAAACCCGCCAGAAGGCGGGTTTTAAAAACTTCTCAGTTGTATAAAAGGCGCCATGATATACATGACGCCTTGTTGTTTGCAGTCCTGACCGCACACCTCAGTGCAGGGTCGGGAACTGTTTCTTGAGGTAATCGTCGATCGTGATGGAGTCCGGACCACGAAATGGCCTCGGCAACTCATGATCTATTGGCACCTCCCTATTGACCACAGGGCCAGGCACAGGCTGAGGACGTTCGATCGGAACCTCCACGATCTGCAGTTCTGGCACCTGACGAGTGTCGAAAGCCGGAGTTTTCATAACCACCTCCCCGTACTTGACTTTTTAAAAAACAATTGCTTTATAAAAATAGTACTCCTTTATTGTAAAGTGTCAAGTATGTTGCACACAGAAACAAGTGTGTCAAAAACTGCTTGTACAATCTAGCTTTTCCTATACACTACGAATCTAACAACGATATTTTTGCATGAACACATACTTACAAACCAAGACCAAGATCGTAGGAACACTTGGCCCAAATTCTTCTAGTATCGAGACTATCAGCAAGATGCTCGAAAATGGCCTTTCGGTCGCTCGCATCAACATGAGTCATGGTGATCACGAGACACACGCTAAGACGATCCGAACCGCCAGACAAGCCGCCAAGAAGGTTGGACGACCACTCGCGATCCTACAAGATCTCGCTGGGCCAAAGATCCGCATCGGTGATTTTGAAACTGAAGAAGTCACCCTCCTTCCTGGCAAGGAGCTCATTCTCACCACGCAAAAGTGTGTAGGAACGGTCGACAGAGTGCATGTGAACTACAAAAAACTTCCCCAAGAGGTCAAAGAAGACACGATCCTTTTCCTCAATGACGGTAAACAAAAACTACGCGTAAAGAAGGTCACCAAGACCGAGATCCACACGGTGATCTGTATTGGAGGCACTATTCGTGGGCGACGAGGAGTGAATGTACCTGATGGCAATCTATCCGTCTCTTCTCTAACCGCCAAAGATGTAAAGGACCTTAAATTCGGACTTTCTCAGGACGTCGACTTTATCACCCTTTCTTTTGTTCGCACCGCTGACGATATCATTCGCCTCCGTAAGCTGATCGGTAACACAAAGGATGTGGCCATCGTTGCCAAGATCGAGACAAAATCAGCGATCGACAACCTCGAAGCGATCGTCGACGCTGCTGATGCGATCATGGTCGCACGTGGTGACCTAGCCATCGAAACACCACTTGAAAAAGTACCGCTTCTCCAGAAGCGCATCATCAAGATCGCCAACTACGCCGGCAAGCCAGTTATTACCGCTACACAGATGCTCGACTCAATGCGTATTGCAACCACTCCAACTCGAGCTGAGGTGGCCGATATTGCAAATGCAATACTTGATGGAACTGACGCGATCATGCTCTCTGATGAAACTGCAGTGGGTAACCATCCTGAGCGTGCAGTAGAAGTGATGTTACAGGTTGCCCATGAGATCGAGCAAGACGCCTTTTTCATCGATCACCAGAAAGACTGGTCATTTGCAACCCTTACCATCTGCGACGCAGTGACTCGCTCGATCGCACGAAGTGTAAAACCAACCCAAGCAAAAGTGATCGCAGCCCTCAGTGAAAGCGGCCACACGGCACGGATGATCGCTCGTCACCGTCCGCATGCACCGATCTTGGTACTCACACCAAAACAAAGCACTTTTAACAAAATGCTCTTGGTCTATGGCTGTGAACCAGTCATCATCAAAAACGTTAAGGGTATGACCAGCGCACGCAAGGTGGCTCGCCGGATCATCGCATCACGTGGCTTGGCCAAAGTTGGCGAGACATTCATCCTCGGAGCTGGTATTCCATTTGGTAAATCTGGCTCCACCAACACCATGCTCATTGAGCATCTGTAGAATTAGTATTGTTCGACCTCAACTTGTTTTGTATGCGGGTGCACTAGCTCGACATGCACTGTTTTTTGCTGTACATCGATCGTAGCTTCACAATAGACGTCTTCATGTTCCCAGCGCAACGCAAGCACATGCTCTTCTGTGCCAGATTTGAGCGTGAAATCACCCTGAAAAGCTGGGTGGTTGCTACGCAAGCGCATTAAACGCAACAATCTTTGAACCACCGGTCGTTGTATCACTTCTTTTATCTCATCGTGCGTATAATTATGTCGATTAACATCTCGACCGTGATTGGTTTTCGCGAAGGCTGCATGATCATTTGACCCAGCCAACAAACCCACGTAGTACACCTGCGGAATACCTGGAATAAAAAATTGAATTGCCCTGGCTGTGATATACGCATCATCATCTTCACCGAGTGCAGAATAATATGTTGTATTGATCTGATAGATATCAAGATTATCAGCAGAAAGTCCATTAGCACGCATCATGGCATTAGCACCATTGTGCTCGATCCGGGACACAGTGGCGTCGATATCTGATTGCGGCAACAGCCCTTGCACATCGATCACCCCGATCCCATCATGCGTATCAAGCGTAGTGATCTGAGTACTCGGGCGAATCGATATCCAATTTCGCACATACGTGCAATTACCTACCTGAAGTGCATGTAGTACTAAAAGTGGTAGCGAAAAATCGTAGACCCACTCAACTGAGTTGCTTGCAAGCAATTCCATTTGTTTTTGTGGGTCGTGATGAATTTCGGCAAGGAGATCAACCCGCGACGGAGTAACACTTCGTAGCCATTCTATGAAATCATACGTCTCAGGTATTAAAAAACTATTGGTATGCGGTCTCTTTACTGTGTACCCTACCGCATCCAGCCGAATGAGATTGGCACCATTAGCAACTAATGTATCGATGAACTGCTGCATAAGAAGTCGCGTCTTTGGTGATTCCACATCTAGATCGACCTGGTGATTAGTGAATGTTGTCCAGATACGTTTAGTCGTACCATCCCAAAGTTTGAATGTGGTGAATGGTAAAGAGGGGTGTGGACGATAGAGGCCCGAGAGCGAATCGAGCTCTGCTTCGTGTCGCTCCAAAAAGGCATCAACCTCAAGAAACATGCTTGCATATGGAGACCCGTCACCATTTGCTAAATAGTCTTGGAAGTACTCCGATTCATACGAGAGATGATTTACCGTCAGATCAACAACCAGATCATACTGCGTAGAAATACGTCTGATATCCTCCCAAGTACCAAACGCAGGATCGACAGAGAGGTGTGTCAGTGGTGCAAACCCACGATCAGCTGACGACGGATAAAATGGGAGTATATGTACTCCACCAATAGCATCTTGAAGATATTCGGTAATAAATCGCTCCACGTCGCTGATCGTTCCACCAAGACTATCAGGGTAAGTTATGAGTTGTACCTGATTGCGCAGCATAACAGCTCATTTTTACACTATTGTTCGTAAGTTACGCAATCAACGTTTTGACCGGAAGGATTAGCCACGTATGCATAGTACATCTGCACAAAAGTCGAACCTGGATCAGTAGCAAATACTTTCTTCCAGTGATCAAAATCTTCCGTCTCAGCATTCCCAGAATTCATAATATCAACAATACTACAAAGAGTTACCAAACCATTGAATTCTCCTCCGACTCCACACACACCATCCGGTCGCTCCGCGACATACACGTCACCTGTTTCGTCATAGCTAGTGACACGGGCTTTTACTTTCGCTGCATCACAGTCGTCAGCGACAGCTTTTCCCATACATGTAACAGCGGTGTTGCTTTCTAGTTTCTGCAGAAACAATAGTTGCTCGATCGGATCATCAGGGGCCGTGACCGAACCACATGAATCAAAACGGAGCTTTGGGAACTGTTTATACTCCATTTCAATGGTTGGAACGACTGGCGTCTGAGTTGTATCGGTGTCAAAATAATCTTCAGGAAATGGGATATACTCTGCGATCTCTGGTGGCTCATACACGTAAGGTTGTGGTGGTATGTATGGTGAAGATACCTCTGTCTCAGATTGATTTAAATTGTTACCAAGACCAAGCGAAGACTCGTCGCTGAACGATTGTGATTCAATCACCACCACATCATCTCGCCAATCTACTGCAGCAGTCTCTGGCAAAACCACTTCCTCAGTCTCGACTTCTGACACAGGAGCCACCTCTTCTTCTATTGGCATTTCACTTGGCAGCGGCTGTATATTTACCGTTTCAATATTGTTGTACACTACCGGTGGCGCCTCCTCTTCTAGCGCTCCTCTAAAGAAAAAAGAGAGTACCGCAATTATCATAAAAACAACCGCGACAACGCCTAGGAAGATGATTTTTTTCGTGTCAGAATCCATAGCGTAATCATACCATCAATGTTTGTCATTAATACGAAAAACAAAGGGGCTCCGTGTAAATTACAGGCAGCAAAAAACTGAGCTTTCGCTCAGTTTTTTGCTGCCTGTAATTTACTATTTAAGACTATTCAACTTCCAGCGTATCACTGGTCACCTCTTCATCATATGAGTTGTCCAAAAATAGCCTAAATTCGTATTCTCCGGCATTGTAGATAGTGAACTCAACGGTACCATCAGTATCATCTGCAATGTACTTCCAGAGAATGTATTCCTTGTCACCATCGCCTGGTTCATACATACCGATCCAGTTCTGATTGCCGGTTTCATCCCGCGGAACCTCCCAATCAACCTTGACTGAATCGCCCTCATCGATCGTGCGGTCACTCAACTCAAGCACGAAATCATCACTACTTCCACGGTCGTCAGTGTAGAACGACTTGATCGCTCCGTATTCACGATCACCGTCTGGGTCTTCTGCTACTGCACGGAAATAATAGCGCTCATCTGCATCAAGATCATCAATGTTAATTGTGAAGGTTTGTTCATCTCCACGTGAATCATAGAGTGTTCGCTTGCTAGTACGATCATCGAGATCATCATCCTGACCGTATTCAAACCACACCTCTACAGAACGTGCAGTATCGAGATCCACTTCCCCACGAAGATCAGCGTCTTCATCGGTAACATCACGCGGCGTTAGAGTTGTAACATCGATGTTGTAGTCTGAACTCCCACGAACCACCACAGTGCTATAGTCAGTGAACTCACCGGTACGCCAAGCATTGAGCAACGCCTGGAGCTGTAGCAATTGTCCATACACATACGCAATGAGCTCCTGCTCAGTTTGTGGACGATATGTTGCAGCACTTGCTTCCTGTGGGGCTGCAGAAAGAAGCCCGAGCGCTACAATTACCACGCCGGTCACCATCTGTTGTGCTTTAGTACGTAACATAATCATAGTATAAGCGATTAGAGTTGCATTATACCACAATTATTGAATTAAGCAATATTCCGCCACATATCCTCTTGTCTGACTAGAAGCTTAGAGGCTCGCTCTGGCTCTGCCATAACCTCTTCCACGATCCGCTCTGCTCGAATACCTTGTGAGGCCTTAACGAGTACTACATCTCCCGGCTCGAGAAAATTTTGGAGTTCCCTGCCTGCGCGCATGACATCATCGTATTGAAACACTGTCTTATCAGACAGTCCAGCTGCCAAGGCTCCTTCTGCGATCTGCCGTGCACGTACACCAACTGTAAAGAGGATGTCTGCAACTTCTGGCACCATTTCGCCGATTCGCTTATGTTCACTGGTCGAATACTTTCCAAGCTCGAGCATGTCACCAAGCACAGCGATCTTCCGTTTGGCGTGCTTAAGCTCACCGAGAGCCTGGAGTGCATGCTCAGTCGCGATCGGTGAAGAGTTGTATGTGTCATCGATCAGTGTTGTCCCTTTGATACCAGAGATGATCCGCATGCGACCCTTTGGCGCCTCAATAGATTGTAATGCTGTAACAGCCCGCTCTATTGACACTCCGAGCTCTACTGCTACTGCTACTGCCGCACTACAAGAGTACACATGCTGTGTACCTACCGTATCGGGCACGAACACTTTATGCTTTTGACTCTCATATTCAACTGAAAATTCAACCCCAACCGGCACATCATCCTTGTATACCACCCTATCGCCACGTGCAGTGAAATTCGTTTCGAGATACCGACCAAAACCGATCCGTTGCTGTCGCACGTCAGTGAGATTGGCCTGAATGGTCGTATCGTCATTGTTATAGATCAACTTACCACCTTCACGAAGCGCCGAAACCAAACGCATTTTCTCAGCCACGATCGCATCTGGCGATGCAAAGTACTCGACATGGACCGGAACTGCTGGCAACCTGGTCAACACAACAATGTCGGGCTTCAGCCACTGCGTGAGCTTTTCCATGTCACCCGGTCGGTCGATCCCAGTCTCAAGCACTAGTACATCAGGGTACTTTCTTGTGAATGCTGCGGTATAAAAACCATCAATGATATTTCGAAGCCACAAAAAAGGATTGCTCCACGCGTTCGGTAGACCAAGCACCGTCAACGGCACCCCGATCTCAGAATTAAAGCTCTTTTGACTCTTTCGTGCATACACATCGTTCTTGATGGCGGCATAGATAGCGTCCTTGGTCGAGGTTTTGCCAACACTGCCAGTCACCGCCACCACCGTTGGCTTGTGACGACGTAGTAACATCGCTGCTTCAGCGGTCAGTATTCGGACAACGATTGATTTAAAGACTCCTTTCATACTTAGCGATCCGGCGGAATAGAGTAGTAATTGATCAAAAACTTAGTGATCTCCATAAATGGAGTCGTTAGCGTCTCAGACGCGTATCGCACCCCCTTTGGTTCTACAGTATACATGAAAATGATGAATTTTGGCTCAAACGCTGGAAAGTAACCGAAAAATGAGTGTAGGAATTTGTCCTCATAATAGCCTCCATTTACTGGATCCGGGATCTGTGCCGTACCGGTTTTTGCGCCAATTGTATGATGTGGCAACGCAACCGTTCCGTTGCGAAGCGCATCATCAACCACAATACTTAACATACGAGAGATCTCTTCACCGGTCTCTGGCTTGAGCACTTGCTTACCTTCCGGATATCGTACTTCCTTCACCTCACCGTCATCATATTCAATACGCTTCACCAGATGAGGGGTCACTAACTTCCCGCCATTACCAAGTGTTGCAAGTGCACGAACTGTTTCGACCGGTGTCATCGCAATTCCTTGTCCAAACGATGCCGTGGCATACTCAACATCACGAGGAGACTGCAAGTTGTCCACCAAACCATGCACTTCATTTGGCAGATCAATACCGGTTTCACTGCCGAGCTTGTAGCTCAGAAAGTAATCTCGAAAACGATCCTTCCCCATTTGACCAACTACCCAAGATACACCTGTGTTCAGTGATTGATTCAAAATTTCTTGCATTGGCACGGTACCGCGACCACGACCATCGAAGTTCCTGATCGTGTAGTCATCAACCTCGATGAATCCGGCATCATAGTAGGTGGAATATGGCAAAATTGCACCAGAATCTAAACCAGCAGCCATAGTGAGCGGCTTGATGATCGATCCCATTTCATACACATCTTCCACGAGTGGATTGCGAAACTGGTCAATTGTCGCCCCACCGCGATCGTTGAGATCGAAGCCAGGTACTGCATTCATAGCAATGATCTCACCCGTATTTGGATCCATGATGATCGCCCCTGTTAGTTCACTTTCGTACTGATCATTTGTTTCTTGCAAAATTGAATCAAGCATGCGCGCAACTGAAGGTTCAAGCGTAGTGACCACATCACCAGTTCGAACGTCGTCTTTCTTGTATACAAGCTCACCCAAATTACTGAACAACTCCGCAAAGAAATTTACCGACAGCACTTGCCGCTTTTCAAACAGGACGTCGTCATACTGGCGCTCCAAACCGTACTTTCCACGCAGTTCAGTCCCTTCGTCGGCATATCCAATAAAGCCGATCGAGCGAGCCGCCAGTGAGCCGCCCGGATAGTATCGCCACTGGTTCTTGTAGAGCTGCGCCCCATCGATATCGAGTGCTTCGATCGCTTCTGATTGCTCAGCTGAAATACGGTCATTAAGCTCCACGTAGGTTCGCCCTTCAGCACTGACTCGCTCCGTACAGCGTTCAACTCCGTCTGCCAGGTACCCTGAAAGCAACTGGCAAAACTGCTCAGCCGGCATGGTGAAGTGTTCTGGATTAGCAGCAAGGACATATCCTGACTGAATTGCGGCCGCTGAGAGTGTCGTGCCGTCGCGGGTGGTAAACAAAATAGACCCACGAGAATACAAGTCGGTCTTGGTATGCACATACTGACTATCAGCTTTTGCTTGATACTGCTCTGCGTTGACGATCTGGATCTGATACAACCGCCCCAACAACACCAAACCCCCGAGGATAATCACCCCCGAAAGCAATCGGATTCGCACTGTCAGTTTTTTGCGGTTCATATCTGCAGCTACTGGCCTCCGTACACCAGACTAGTGTCGGCTCGAGAGACAAATATCTTTGGAATATCTGTATTATAGCCTTCTAGTGTCGCAATGCGAGCTGCAATGACATGCTGCGCCTCGATATACTTAGCTTCAAGCGCAGCGATCTCTGCTTGCAGTTCACGCTGCTCTTGTACGCTTTCGGTTCGCATTACTACTTGTACCACTGACATATTGAGGAAATACAGGTACAGCGCAACTGCAGATACCAAAAGACACACACAGCCGATGGTTGCCTTCGAATATGAAATTGTGTCGCGACTTTTACTCATGTTTCTATGCACTTTGCTCTACGTTTTTGGTAATAACTCGCAATTTTGCACTGCGGGCGCGCGGGTTTTCTTTGAGTTCCTCCTCGCTTGGAACGATCGGTTTCTTTGGGGTGAGGACGGCTAATCCGGAGTCTTTAAGCTCCCGAAACGAGTGCTTTACCACTCGATCCTCAATACTGTGAAAGGTGATGATTGCCATCTTCCCGCCTGGTTTCAGTGCCGTAAATCCGTCTTTGATGAACTGTTCAAGTACAGTCAGTTCTTCATTTACCGCTATACGAAGCGCCTGGAAGGTGCGGGTGGCTGGGTGGATCTTGCCGCGGCGCGCTGCCTTCGGCAGCGCGCCTTCCACGATCTCCACCAATTGCTTGGTCGAAGTGATCCGTGAATAGTGCCGCTGCTCGACTATTGCTTTCGCAATGCGCCTCGCGAACCGTTCCTGCGAATATCCGTACAGAATGTCCGCAATAACGTGCTCTTCCCAGTCATTAACGATATCCTCAGCTGTAAATGCGTATTGGTCTGGATCACCGAAGGTCATGTGCAAGGGTCCATCGTGGAGAAAAGAAAATCCCTTGTTACCATCAGCAAACTGTTCCATCCGCCATCCCAAATCAGCCAAGATGCCATCTACTCTTTCGATATGTAAAGAACGAAGAATGTTCGTAATGTTGCCAAAATTGTCATGAACCAGATGTACCTGTGGAGCGGTGCCATCTAACTTCGATCGGTCGAACGCAGTTTTATCTGCATCGATTCCGATGTAACAACCTTGTTCCTCTAACTTCTGTGCTATTTCCCTGGCATGTCCGCCGCCGCCGAACGTAGCATCCACAACGATACTTTGCGGTGTCAGCGCAAGTGCCTCCACTGCTTCATGCAGTAAGACGGTTTTGTGCGTCATGTATTTACGTTAGGTAGTTTCTAAAGGACGCCAATCTCTCCAAGCTTTTCGGCCAATGCATCGGCCTGCTTTTCGATAGCGCGTTTATAGGTCTCCCATCGTTTCTCATCCCAAATCTCGATACGATCATGGATGCCGGCTAAGACTACTTTCGTGTCTAATCCGCCAAAATCTTTCAAGAAGTCTGGCACGAGAATACGTCCAACTGAATCTACCTCCACCTCTACTGCTCCCGATAAGAAGAATCGATTGAAACTTCTTGTGTCCGCTTGACCAAGTGGGAGCTGACCAACCTTTTCGGTGATCTTCTCCCACTCTTTGAGCGGATATACAAAGAGACAGTTATCGAGTCCTCGGGTTACAACCAATTTTTTCCCAAGTTCCTTGCGCCACTTAGACGGCAAGGACAGCCGTTTCTTAGGATCCAACGTATGGGTGTATTCTCCGATTAACATAACTCGATAATGTGAGCCAGCTTCCGAACCAACCACAACTGCGGAGGTTCGTACGCTCTAGTTCCAACATCACCAGGTCGCACTGAAACATGTCTGAGGTCTCTGGTAATCAGATCTCAGACACGCTCCCCTCCGTGTGGAGAGTTGCGACTGGTTCGGAAACTAGCTCTGTATACTTCTTTCAAAGTATACCACTATCTCCCACCACTCCTATATTCTATACCATCTCATCCCACCAGCAACCACTTTATACACAGGTGCCCCCACAAACAAAAAGCGCGGCTCGCTTCGCGAGCCGCGCTTTTTGTTCCCTATCACTTCACATGGTAACTCTTTGAATCCTTCTTCAGTTTGTACACCTTATACACCTTAAAGATCTGTAGGAAGCGCAGCATGGCCAGATTACCAATAAAGTGTGGAGCTAAGAGCGACACGATCACGAGCGCGTTGATGATGGAATAGAGTGAAAAGAATTTTTTGTCCGGAATATACACAAACACCGAACGCAGTGTGAACTCCATCAAGAAGATCATACCGAAGACGATCTCAAGATCGCGTACAGTCGTATGGAACGCATGACTGACATGCATGTACCCCAACCCTTCAGCTACATCAACCGCAAAAACAACGAGCAGCAAAACATTGATGACAAGGAGAATGTTGTTGAGTATGTAATTTTCCCTAGTACCAAGATCGAAGGCGTTGTCGACAACGGTCAGTACTTTCAGTTTTTCTTCTGGAAACGGCATGTCCTAGTGTAGCACTATCCTTCGCTTGATTCTGACTTCGGCTTCATCAGTGGGAACAACTGCGTCTCGCGGATCGGTTTCCCGGCGAGGAATGAAAAAAGCCGTTCACCAAAACCAAAACCGCAAGTCGGCGGCATACCGTACTCGAGCATCTCGACAAATTCCCAATCAGACATCATCGCTTCATCATCGCCGGCTTCAAGGAGCTGCTTCTGAACTTCAAAACGCTGTCGCTGATCGATCGGATCATTAAGCTCACTATACCCTCTTCCCACTTCAGAACCAGCGATGATCGGCTGGAACATTTCAACCGTACTACCATCTGCGCGAGTCTTCGCCAGTGGAGCGACAAGCTTAGGGTGGTTTACCAAGAATGCTGGACCAGCGATATGCTTGCGACAGTACTTCCACAGTGTGTCAGTCAGTCGCTCACGATTACTTCCCTCGTACTCGACACCAAGCTCCTGTAGCTTCGCGCGCATATCGTCATCACTCGCAGTGATGATGTTGATCCCTGTTTGCTTTTCTACTTCAGTCACGTAGTCGATCTCTACCCATTCGTCTGCCAAATCAAAACTATGTCCACGCATTTCAAACTGTGTGGTACCAAATACCTTGCGCGCGATCTCAATGTATAGATTGCGGACTAACTCCATGCCGTCGCGATAGTCAGCATACGCCCAGTAAAATTCAATATTGGTAAATTCCTGAAGATGTTCTGGACTTGAACCTTCATTGCGGAAGACCTTGCCGATCTCAAAGGTCTTTGGGAAACCAGCAGCCATCAGACGCTTCTGCCAGAGCTCGCCGACAGAAATACGAAGATAGCCATCGAGATCGTAGTCGTTATGGTGCGTAATGAATGGACGAGCTTCAGCGCCACCAGTAGTGGTTTCAAAAAACGGGGTCTCTACTTCAAGAAAATCATGTCGCTTCATGAAGTCACGGATCACATCCCAAAACTGTGCCTTCTTTACGAAGAGATCGCGAGTTTCCGGATCGAGCAAAAGATCAAGGTAGCGTTTACGGTAACGTTCCTCTTCATCTTTGATGCCAAAGTGCTCAGTCGGAATATTAGTAAGCGCCTTACCAAGCACCCGCCATTCTTTCACTAGCACAGCTTGGGTACCACGCTTCGTGAGATATGCTGGACCAGTGATCTCAATGAAGTCTCCCGTACTCATAGTTTCAAGGAGCTGCGCAAAATTTTCCTCACCCATGTCTTCCTTTGAGCAAAACGCTTGGAGCTTACCAGTGCCATCCATTACGTCGATAAAGCCGATGGCGCCATGCTCACGAAACGCAAGTATGCGACCACCAATGGTCACTGGCAATTGTGATTCGAGCAGATGCTCAAAATCAGCTACTACCGAAGCGACCGTGTGCGTAATGTTCGTATCAGATGGATACGGGTTGATACCTAATTCTTGTAGGCGGGCGATCTTTCGTTCACGATCGGCGCGCAGATCCTCAATGTTTGACATGGTTGTTATCCTAGCGTGAGTTGCGGAAAAAGAAAAGGCCGGAAGCGTAGCTTCCGGCCTTTTCTTTTACACACTGCAGTACTTACGCAACCTTAAGCACCTTATACTTCTGCTTCCCTACAGGAGTCTCAAATTCAAACTCATCGCCCTTCTTCTTCCCCATAAGTGCTTCACCGAGTGGTGAAAGGTATGAGAGCTTGCGATCATGAATGTTTGCCTCATCTGAACCAACGATCGTGTATTCCTTCTTATCCTTATCACCAGTCTTCTGGATAGACACCACAGAACCAAGACCAACTACATCACCATGCTTGTCGTGAGAAACGATCTTCGCTTCCTTGATGGTCTTCTCGAGGTAGCCAATACGCTCTTCGATTGCAGCCTGCATATCGCGCGCTTCCTGGTACTCAGCGTTTTCCGAAAGGTCACCGAGGCTTCGAGCGTACTCGAGTGATTCAGCAACTTCCTTTCGGCGAACGGTTTTTAAGTGATCTAACTCCTTCTTCAGTTCATCGAACTTCTCTGGGGTCAAAAAGGCTTGTGTGTCATTCATACGTAAAAATTTCCCCTCATTATACGCATGAATGTGATGGGGTCAATGTTCATAAAAAATACCCAACTATTCAGTCTCTGTTTCAGCCTCAATCCCCAAATACTCCGGGCGGTTTTCAGCCATCCACGCGACCACCTGCCCCATGATCGTCGTGGCACCAAGACGATTGCTACGCGGCGCCTTATCCATCATGAGAATAAAGGCGTACTCAGGCTCTTCGTACGGCCAGAAGCCCGCGGCCCAGGAGTTGACGTACGCATTGCCAGAACCGATCTCTGCAGTACCTGATTTCGCCGCAACCGCCACATCCTTCCGCTCAAGGCCGCGGGCGGTTCCTCCGTCCATGATCACGGTCTTGCGCATACCCTCGTGAATAATCTTTAGATATTCTGGATCAAGATCAATATCATGCGACTCCCCTACCTCTCCTTGAATCACGTGTGGGTTGATAAGAGTGCCACCGTTTGCGAGTGCGCCATAGGCACGCAACATCTGGATCGGTGTTGCCAAAAAACCAAATTGGCCAATAGCAGTAAAGTACGTATCACCAAGACGCCAATCATCATTGAACACTTCTTGTTTCCAAGCAGGATCAGGCACTACACCAGCCTGCTCTTGCGCAAGTGGAATACCGGTCTTCTCGCCCATACCAAAGCGGCGATAGTTGGCGGCCATCTTAGTAATACCAAGACCAGTAAGTGGTGCATTTACTCCAGCCTGTGGTACCGCAATCTCCGGCAAGCCACCACCGATAATGTAGAAGTAAACGTTCGAAGAAAACGCGATTGCCTCACGCATTGTCATCGAACCATGAGCCCGCCAGTCATTGAAATACGACGGATTACTTGGATTGTATGGATTTGGGATCGTAATCGAGCCATTGCTGTATATCTCGCGATTTGGATCGATCACACCATGCTCAAGCGCCGCATACGCCACAAATGGCTTCACGATCGACCCGGGTGTATACGCGCCACCAATTACTTTATTCAAAAATGGCAGCTGCGGATCGTTGTTGTACTGATCGATCAGATCAACATCGTCACCATCAGCCATCACTTCTGGGTCGTACGAAGGATAACTAGTGAGCGCAATGATTTCACCGGTATGCACATTCATGATCGCACCCGCACCACTACGAAAACCAGCCTTCTCAGTAGAGGTGGCGATAATGTCATACATGACCTCAGAGAGCTCAGCATCGATCGAAAGAGTAATCGCACCACCTTCAGTCGGTGCATTGATCGCAAATTCACTCACGACGTCACTGAGCGCATCTACCTCCACGATCTTGCTGCCATTGGAACCCTTAAGGAGGTCATCATATGCGAGCTCTACACCACTACGACCAAGATAATCTGTTCGAAAAAAGAAGCCACTCGAGTCTTTCTTTGGATAACTTACGTAGCCAAGCACCTGCCCGAGACCAGCTCGATCAGTATATGCACGGATCGGAAAATCATACTCGCCCGTCTCATCAACTTCATTCCAAACCAACATCTCACCTCGACGGTCATACACTACCCCACGCTCAGCAATGATAAGTGCCTTATCGACGCGATTGTTTTCAGCGATCTGCCGATACTCCTCGCCGTGTACCACCTGCAAACTAAATACTTTCCACAAAAACACCGAAGCGATCAAAAAGAAAATGAGCCAAATGGTGCGGACATTCTGTTGCGTCAGTGGAAGCTCTCGCTTCCCTTCCATTCGACCACGATTAAAGGCAGGGATGTTCGATGCATCCAAAAGTACTTCCTCCACTTCTACCTGTTTAGTATACCGATCCTGTAGTCGAGACATAGATCTACCTAAAGTTAACCAGCTTAGGTTTAAGATATTCTACAACCAAATACCACCACACTGCCACCATGCTGGTAAGCGGCAACGAATAGAAATTACCAAAGTACCCATCAACCAAGAACGCCAACGGGATCAGCGCAACCGCACCATACCGAAAGCTAAAGATCAGCACAGCAAGGACGGTCAAGAGCAGCCATTGCTGCATAAATGAAAAGAGAATGGTCAGATATAATACGATCGCAGTCAAGAATCTCATATATCATCAGTGCTAGTAGCCGTCGTAGAGGCGGTCGTGGTGGCGATTTCAGCTGCGGAGACACCATCGATCACCAAACTGGTTCGCATGATGCTAAGGATGTTTTCATCGACCTCTTCCGTACTTTTTGAGATCTGTGACAATGTACCAACAGCGACGTAATGCAAGCCTGAGATCGCCAATTCAGGCGTGATGTATCCATACTGCTCAGGCTGAGTCGGTTCATTCTCTACATACGAGATCCGCCCGAATACACCCGGGTCGATACTTGGCAGATACACTAAATTCCCTTTTGTGATCGGGATCCCCTGCGGCACCCGAACACGCGCCACACCGCCACCATACCCTTCCATATGCACCACCACATTCGGTCCAGAAATGAAAGCAGTGGCCTTAAAGCCCGGGGTTGTGATCAACTCCACAAATGAGTATGTCTCTGCAGCATGCACCACCAGGCCGATCACCACGTCTTCACTGATATACACTGGCGCGCCAACTGCCACCCCATGTTTCGTGCCTCTATCGATCTCTAGCAGGTCATACGGAAGCTCATTTGGCCGTGCGATCACTGCAGCGGCGATGCGTTCCTCTCCCTGTACTCCAAGCAGTCTCCGCAATAAATTGTTCTCTTCAGAGAGTCGCTGCATGGTCACATCGTCGCCACCAGCAACCACTAACTTATCTTCAAGCTGCGCGATCTCCTCGGTCAACGCTTTACGAGTACGAATGAAACTCGGCACCAAGCTGGTCGATTCTTCTAGCCAGACATTGGTAACATGGATCGGATACATGACCACGGCCGAGACAGTCGAGAAGATACGTGGCAAAAGCACGCCCAATCCAATGAGCGCCACAGAAACAACAACGATCTGCACTAGTCGACGACGACTAGAGTTGTGTCGCGATCGAGCCTTCATGGTCGATTAGTATGTCTTGGTATTCATCAAGACTCTCGATAACGATCCCTGCGCCACGAATGACAGCACGGAGCGGATCTGGCACCACAATAACTGGCACCTGGAGATCGTGTTCAAGGAGTGGAGCGAGGCCAGGGATAAGTGCTCCACCTCCAGAGAGATGAATGCCACGCTGCATAATGTCAGCCAAAACCTCTGGCGGGGTGTCCTCAAGAACATTGCGCACGGTCTCCACGATCGTATCGACCTGTCCAGCTACGGCATCACGAACATCTGTGTCGGTAATAACCACCTCACGCGGCAAACCAGTCACTGCATCACGACCGCGCGCTACCAGCTCTTTACCAGCATCTGAGTGTGCGATCGAGGCAAGTGCGATCTTCGCATCTTCAGCCGTCTTTTCACCCACATGCACTTTGAACTGATCACGAATGTACGACATGATCGATGCGTTGAGGTGGTCACCTGCCACACGTAAGTTGCGAGACACTACCAGGCCACTGAGCGAGATGACAGCAATATCAGTCGTACCACCTCCGATATCGATGATCATGCTTCCAACTGCTTTCGAGATAGGCAGCTTCGCACCGATCGCCGCCGCCATTGGTTCTTCGATCAAGAATACGTCGCGAGCACCAGCATTTTTCGCTGCATCTTGCGCCGCGCGCATTTCTACATTGGTGATACCAGACGGCACACCAATCAACATGCGCGGCGCCACCAACGACCTCATTTCATTACGCACCTTACCGATAAGGTACGCCAACATCTCTTCTGCCACTTCAAAGTCTGAGATCACTCCATCGACCAATGGACGCACCACGTCGATGTGTTGTGGGGTGCGTCCTTGCATCGTCTTTGCTTCGTTACCCACCGCCACTAGTTGGCCAGTTTTCTTGTTGATCGCAACAATGGTCGGCTCGTTGAGCACGATCCCGCGACCCTTTACATACACCAATGTGTTGGCTGTACCAAGGTCGATCGCCATATCGGTAGAGACCGCCGAAAGCAGCGCGTTCAATTGTCGCGTGAATACGTTCATTTGCGGGCTATTGTACTATGATTTCAGATTCAAAACAAAAACGACCCGGATTTACCAGGTCGTTACGTGTTTTTTGGATCCTTTGAGCGTTCTGAGCACAACATCACAGTTTCGCATGCAAACGTCGATAGTAGTCAAGTCTGTACTCGTCGCATAGTACACCAGGACGAGACAGGTAATCCTCTACCGAAAATTGTGCAAACTGGCTGTAGCGATCGCGATTGGCAAATGAATCCACCACGATCGGTGCACCATTTGGACGGATCGACTCAGGCCGAGCAAGCACTTGCTGTGCCGCCAGCAATTGTTCGGTCGTAACTGCCAACAACACGATTGGTGTGTCGGTCTGCAATACTTTGACCAACAGTCGACGCATCTTTGCGTGCTGCTCTGCCAGCACATCCAGCTGAAGTTGCTTGATCCTCTTGAGCAGTTTTTCTGAGCTCATCGGACACCCCCTTGGGTAAGTTGCCGTAGACTTCTGATGTAGAATTATGACACTTATAAATAATTAGTCAATACTCTCTGAAGCAAAGTCTGCATACAGCTCCTCCTCGGTAAGGTTACGAACTTCACCAGTTGCGCGGGTTACCACTTCAAACGTACCAGCTTCTTTCCCCTTTCGACTCACTACGACGCGGTATGGAATACCGATCAGATCACTGTCTGCAAATTTTTCGCCTGGCCGTGCATCACGATCATCAAACAAAACATCGACTCCTCGATTCTTTAGTGCAGCATAGATACCATCTGCCCAGTCACGAATCTCTTCGTCTTCCAAATTAAGGCCCACAAGATGCACTTGGTATGGAGCGATCGATGCTGGCCAGACCACCCCCTTTTCGTCGGCAAATTTTTCCACCACCACGCCCATCACACGAGTGACGCCAATACCGTAAGAACCCATCCACACTGCTGTACGTTCTCCAGCTTCGTTATTGTAAAAAAGTCCAGCATCTTCCGCTTTGTGTCGCCCGAAGTTGAAGATGTTTCCCACTTCTGCAGTCTTGGTCTCGACCAGCTCTTCTCGAGCCACACCCAGCTCGGCTAGATTCGCCTGTTCAAGTACTTCTTCATTGATCGCGATCCCCTTTTCTTTACAGATGTATGTAATATCTTCTCCCGCTTCACATATTGTCTGGAACTCATGACTGAATTCGGTGAACGCACCACCTGCCGCAAAGGTCACGTACGTATCTTCACCAATACCCACTCGCTCAAACACTTTGGTGTATGCTTGCTTCTGCGCCTCGTACATTGTCTCATGTTGTTCTTCGGTGTCAGCAAACGAATACGCATCTTTCATTAAAAACTCGCGGCCGCGCATGATACCACTCTTGGCACGCAACTCATTACGAAGTTTATTCTGGAACTGATAGATCATCTTTGGCAGATCTTTGTAGCTCGCGATGTGATTACGCATCATATTCGCGAGAGGTTCTTCATGACTCCAGCCAAAGCCGATCTCACCACCAGCCTTAAGGTCTGACTTAAACCACACATCGACGATCTCATCGTCCCAACGGTTAGTACGTTCCCACACTTCCTTTGACTGCATCGCGGTTGCCAGCATTTCTTGAGCGCCGATCTCATTCATTTCTTCGCGGACGATCTGTTTGATCTTCTCAACGACCCGCAAGCCGAGCGGCAAGAGCTGGTACACACCAGCCATTTCCTTATGCAAATACCCCGCCCGGATCAACAACTGCGCGTTCTTCGCTTGCTCATCAGCAGGAGCTTCTTTTTGAGTTTTAGTGAAAAGTTGTGTTTGTCGCATACGTCTAGAGCAAATTAGCAATATCCTTGTACGTTACTACTATCATAAGGAGCATTAGGAGCGCAAACCCTACCAGGTTGACACGCCCTGCCCACTCGGGCGGGATCCGCTTGCGCGTGGCAGCTTCGATTACCACAAAGACCAATCGGCCGCCATCGAGTGCTGGGAATGGCAATAGGTTGATAACCGCCAAGTTGAGTGAGATGATCGCAGTGAATTCAAGTAGTTTAATGAAACCTTCTGAAGCAGCGTCACCCACAAGTCCAACGATACCAACTGGTCCAGTCACCTGCGAGAAGTCAGCATCGCCAACGATCGCCTGACTGATCAGATGCCACAATCCGGACATGATCCCCGTAAGGCCATACCAGGTCGCTTTACTCGCACTTACGAGAGATGCGAAGAATGACTGTTGCTGCGTCTCGAGCATGTAGAGGGAAGCACCAACAACATATCTTTCTGGATCATCTTGATCTAGTCCTTGTTGTGGAGTGAGCTCAACGCTTTCAGTTCCTTCTTTGGTCTTGTATGTCACTAGCACAGGATTCGGTGCCGCTTCAGAAACCGCTGTACTGAACTCACTCGCAGAAGGACCTTCAATGAACTGCCCATTGTACTCAATTGCGGTAATGGTCGTAGCTGGCGGCAGTACTGCTGCCGGACTGTCTGGTTGTACCGCAGCCACATAGAGCACAGCTTCATCAGAAGCTTTTGATTCCTCAACCGGCAAAGTAACCCCCGCCATGAACATGATCACAAACAAAAACCACGCAAAGATGATGTTCATTGCTACGCCCGCAACCAGCACCAGAGCCTGCGCCCATTTCGGTTTTGCACTGAAGCCGCGGTCTTTGTCTTTCGCATTCTCTTCATCTTCTACGTCTTCATAATTTTCTCCCCAGATCTTTACAAACCCACCGATCGGAAGCCAGTTCAATGTGTACTCAGTCTCATCTCCTTTACGCCGAAAGCCTGCGGCTTTCGGCGGAAACCCAATACCAAATTCATCAACCCGCATACCGGTCTTCTTGGCAGTGATGAAATGACCCCATTCATGAACCAGAATGAGTACGAAAAGTACGAGAAAGAAAATAATGATAGACATGGGCTATTTTTTCAATTCAGTTTCCTTTTGAGCAGCGAGTGCTTCAAGGTCTTTATTAGTAGCATCGATCGCTTTTTGCACTGCTTCTTTCTTAGCAAATCGCTCATCGTCACTGATGTCACCATCTTTATGACTTTTATCGATCGCTTTCATAAAATCATCACGAATAGCACGCACGGTCACCCGAGCGTCTTCTAACTTACTCTTTGCAAGTTTCAAGAGCTGCTCACGGCGCTCTGCGGTAAGCTCTGGAAAGATGACCCGCAAGCCACTTGAATCAGTTACCACAGACACACCAAGATCTGCGTCACGGATCGCAGTTTCGATCGCAGTCACTTGAGTTGCGTCCCAGGGAGACACCCGGAGGGTTCGCGCATCTTCAATACCAACACTTCCCACTTGGTTAAGCGGCATAAGCGAGCCGTAACTTTCCACTCGGACACCATCAAGGAGTGCTGGGCTCGACTGTCCGGTCCGAATACCTGCGTATTCTTTCTGCAACCAATCTTTTGCTTCTTCTAATCTTTTCTTACTATCTGAATCCATACCTACTTACATTAAATTATTCTCAGTGTACCACTATACACAGTTCCTATCGAACGGGAAGTGTGAGCGCCACCTGCTCAAGAAGCATTTTATTGGCCGCCCCTCTCGTGAGTAATAATCGCGCTGCGAACTCAAGCGTTTCAAGCGCAGACGACTCAACCCTTCCCTTTTCAATGTGCCTGATCAAACCCTGCTTCATGGCTCGTTGCCACACAGTGTCCTTTTGCTTCATGGCTTGCTCTATACTTGTAATACGGTCTTTGTATGACAACTGCATAAACGAGTCAAACACCTCAGTAGACCCCTCCTCCTTTTCACCCTGCACCTCACTTACTCGCGACGCAAGCGTATCGAGCATCATAAAATCTCTAGGGACAATGAATGTGAATCGAGTAGATACTGGTGGCTCCTCAAGTATCTTCAAGAGAGCGTTCTGTGCCTCATGAGTGATGAATTCTGTTCGTACAATAAGCAACTGCTCAGCCGCTTCGGCTGGTCGTTGTGAGGCAGTACGAACTAGTTGGCGAGCATCATCAATACCAAATCGCTCGATGTACACATCCTGCACCTCAACTTTCTCTGGCGGCGACAATTCATGATCAGCCACCGTTACTGTTCGCAGCAAAACTGCATGGTGAGTCATACTCATACCAGTACATTATGCTGGTTACTTCTTCTTTTGCAAATCAAGAATGTGACGGATCACACGGCGAAGATAGTGTTCAAAGGTTTCACCTTGATTGTAGATAATTCCCTGCTCGTAGCGCCAACCATTCATGTAGTCAGTGATACTCTGCTTGATCTCTTGCGTAGCGCCCTCAAAACGACCGGCAAGCAAGAGCGGGATCTGTAACCCTGCGATCTTCTTAAAGAGTGGGTGCTCTCTTCCCTTCGGACCAGTTCCAAACAAACCGCTCTTCTTAAACAACTTCCACTCTGACAAAAGCTGATCCAAACCAGTATCAACCTCCTTAGTGAACAGAGGATCGCCCGCGACAGAAGAAGTCTCGACTGCAGCTGCATCAGGCAGATCAGATGGGGTCTTGAGCTTTTCTTTAGTTTCTGCCAGCGAGGCAACTCGCTTCGGTGTCGTAGGTGGAGCTGATGGAACTGATGGAACTCCAGGTTCTGTTACTGCCGGGCGAACCGTATCTGTTGCCGGACCCCAAGCTGACTCGATCTCTGAATCAGACTTTCTCGCTGGTACTGGCGCTGGTTTACCGGCTGGTGGCGGTACTAGCTTCTCCTCTGCCATCGGCACATTACTCATTTCAAAACCCGAAACATCTGACATGGCCATCGGCGCATCAGACTTTACAGCAACCTTTTCCTCGCTCGGCGGTTTTGGCAGTGGCGCTTCAGCTAAGATGTCCTTAAGCACTGGCGGCGGCAGAGGTGGTTCTTCTGCAGGCGGTGGAACAGGTATCGATGGCTCAATATCAGCTGAAGAATCTTCGTCTACTATTTCGTCTGTTGCTTCAACTGGCGCAGGAACTGGGGCCTCCTCTGCTGGTGGAACTGGCGGCATTGGTGCAGGAGCAGGCATTGGAGATGGCGGGGTAACCGGAGCTGGAGCTTGTGGTGCTGGGGCGGACATAGAGGCAGGCTCTGCAGCAAGTTTTGCTGCTGCATTTTGACTATGCTCTGCGATAGTCTTCTCCACAACAAGATATGCCGCCTCAAGACGCTGCATTGCAGAAATTGCTGATGAGCCGTCATTCAGCTTTTTCATCGCATCAAGCAACGCAGCCATGTACTCACGACCAACAGCATTATCAATATCTACGAGATTAACAGGATTGCCGACCTTATCATTCACCAATGCTTTGATCTCACGGATTCGCTGGAGACTTTGATTTGCATCGTAGTTTACTGGCGCAGGGACAGCTGGAGCTGGAGCAGGTGCAGGTGGTACCACTGGCGCTGGTTGAGGAGCAGGCGTTGGAACTGCTACTGGAGCTGGTTGAGGCGTTGGAGCAACTGGCGCAGCAGGTGGAGTGACCGGAGCGGGTGGTGCCACTGGAGTCGGTGCTGGTTGAGGGGCAGGTGGAGTGACCGGGACAGCTGGAGGTGGAGTGACCGGAGCGGGTGGTGCCACTGGAGTCGGTGCTGGTTGAGGGGCAGGCGTTGGAACTGCTACTGGAGCTGGTTGAGGCGTTGGAGCAACTGGCGCAGCAGGTGGAGTGACCGGAGCGGGAACAGATTGTGGAACTGATGTTGCCGATACAGGAAAAGCTGGTGCTGGTCGTGATGCACCAAAATCGTACATTGCCTGTTCTTGTTGAACCACTGATAAAGCTACCGGTGCAACGCCGTATCCAGATAGTTTTTGCTCAAGAGAATTGCGAACTGTTGTGTCTCGACCACCATTAACATACAAAAGAACCAGGTCCCGTAATTCATTTTTTTCTTCATGACCAAATTCTGACGCTCGAATTGAGGCCAGTAAATGTGTCACTCCTGCTTGTGAATCAAGGTCAAACGCCACCGCGTCACCACGCAAAGAACTATCGTTCGCCATATGTAAATTATAATACCATCCTTTTCACAAAGTAACTCAAATTGTTAGTGTAAAAACTGTGAATTAAGCCACCTCTTGCAGCTCCGGACCATACTGCATCTTTGATTCAACCATCGACTTTGCAAATAATTCAGCAAAGGTCATATCCGACCCTACCTGCACCAGATCCTTCATTTCATCGATCATATCTACCCAGTCGAGGAATGTTTCGTATTTGATGTTTTCTCGAGCGAGCAGCTGCCGCACATCTGGCGAATCTGCAAGACCTTCTACTTCCGCTACAGTCATGTCCGCCAAATATTCAAACGTACTTGGTCGTTCTTCCTCCAGCCACTGCTCCAACCGATCGACTGCATTACCCTCGATCTGTGTAATGAATGTATCTAAAAGACGTTCAAAGGCAGCTGGTGAAGTGTACGTTTCACGAATGTATTCTTGATAGCGCACGTCACTCAGATACTCATCACTCAGCGAACGTTTTTCATACAGCACATCCGCACCAATGATCTTTGGCTGTAACCCTGGAATTGAACGATTGATCGGATCATGTCGCTCTATCGCAGCAAGTGGTGAACGATTGCGTTCTTTTTGTTGTGCGGTAACCACCGCAGGGGTGAATAATGGTCGTTCTATCTTTTCAGTTTTTTGATTCTCTGGTGACTTTCGCTTCATGAAAGAGAAGAGTTTTCTTCCCTCCCGCTGTTGACGTTTTCGGATCCGTGCTTCTGTTTCTTTTGCCACATGAAATTGAATAGACTGTGGCTCATGATCACCACCACGAATAGTCATCTCAACATGCTTGAAGGCAGGCGCGTCGGCAAATGAGCGCTGCTTAGACGAAGGAAAAGGCACTACATTCGTTTGCATTTCTGACTTTGCCTCTGACTGAGTAATCGTACTTTCAATCGGCTGTGGAGACACTGCTTCTGTAGGCTCAAGCGCAGACTCTGACTTTTCAGCAAACACACTCTCAGACTGTTCACTCTCGGCTACTGTCTCGACTGAAGGTTCTCCCTCTATGACAGGTGCAGCGTCCGTCTCCACCTCCTCTGATACAACCTCTGGTGTTTTAACAGGTTCTTGAGGCGCAACAACATGCACCTCGACCTCTGTAGCTTCGTCTTCTATAGACCGTAGTGGAACCTCAGTCGCCAGCACTGCTTCCACCGCTTCCTCTGACACCTCAAATTGTTCAGGCTCTTCCGACAGCTCAGTATACGTACTCCGGACATGATTCCGCAGTAGGATCATGTCGTCATACAAGCCCTGCAATTGGTCGATCTGTGTATCGTTCACCTCATCTTCAGACGGCACCACTTCAAAACGAATAACTTCGACTAACTGTTGCAATTCCGCAAGCTTCTCATACAGGATGTTATAGATCTCATCCCCAGTAATGTCTTCGATCGATAAACTGCTGAACTGCTCATTTCTGGCCAACTCTTCAAACTGCACAGCGTCCGCAAACACGTCCTCAGCGCTCTCGACAAACCGGTCCAGATCGGCAGCGTTGTTTAGGTCGAGTTCTTGTGTACCCGGATCAGACTCTTCATTACCAATAGCACCAGTTTCTTCTGGCGGCACTGTTGTGGCGATATCTTCAAATCTAGGTTGCATATGTATATTCTGCATTCTACCCCATTGGCGGTGCTGGTGGCACTGGCGGAACAGGCTTCCGGTATCGAGCAGTGATCTCTGATTCAACTTCGTCTCGTGGTCGACCATAGCGACTATAACTCTCAGCAATAAGGCGGCCAACCTTACTCTTATCTCCTTCTGGCGGTGGCATCGTAGCAACACTGAATGGAATAGTTGGCGTACCATTCGCCAACACACGCATCACCGCGTTGTAGTTTGGCGTATTCATAATATCAGCAGCAGAAAATACCGGCTCAAATTGCGGCTCGAGCGCTTGAGCGTCGTCGTTACCCACTCGGAATGCGGTCATTGAACCAACGTTACCAAACACCGCATCTCGAATGACCGGGTCAAGCTGTGCGATAAACTGATGCGCAACCGTTAAGCCGAGCTTGTACTTACGTGCCTCAGACAAGATAGACGCGATCGCTGGAGTTGAGATGTTCTGGAATTCGTCGATATGCAAGAAGAACGGCGGGAAACTCATGCTCGGATCATCCACGCGCGACAATGCCGCCATAAGGATCTTACCCACAATGATCATACCGATGAGGTTGGAGTTGATCTCACCAAGTCGCCCCTTCGAGAGATTCACCAAGAGGATCTTACGACTATCGATCAACTGACGGAAATCAAATGAGCTCTGCTGCTGACCAATGATCGGACGGATGTAGTCGTTGGCAGTGAGCGGATCGATCTTTGAGACAATGTACGGCACGATGTTCTCTAGCGACGCTTCCCCGCCCGCTTTACCAGCGATCTCTCGCCAGAATTGCACCACTACTGGGTTGGCTGCTTTCGCGAGCTTCTGTCGCCTGAATTGTGCATCAGCCATCACACGACCGATATCCATGAGGGTATTACCACTAGCCGGGTCTTCCATCACTAGCATGGTTGCATTACGGAAATACTGCTCAAACATCGGCCCCATACTCTCTGGATTGGCACCGTAAAGCTTCTGGAAAATGGAGAGTAGTTCGTTTACCACGAAGGTCTTTTGTTCAGGCTTAGCTGGATCGTATTCCAGCATATTGAGCCCGATCGAATGATCGAGGTGTGATGGATCGAAGTAGATAATATCTTGTTCACGCTCTGGAGGAACCGCCGCCAACACGTCCTGAATATCATTACCGTGTGGATCGATCATACAAACACCCGCTCCAGCCTGGATATCCTGGACGATCAGGTTCTGCAAAAAGACCGACTTACCAGTACCTGTCTGTCCGATCACATAGAAGTGGCGCATGCGATCCTTTTCAGTCACGTATATTTCTTTGCCAATTCCGCGATGTTTATTGACGCCCAGCAGCGTACCCTCCGTCGGCATATCATTCGGTGCCGGCGCCGTCTTAGTGTGCGACTGCTTGAACTGTGGAGCCGAACGAATACCATCACCTGGGAAGTGGACTAATAACGCCAATTCAGACAATGACAACGGAAGGACGGATTTTTGTGATAGCTGCCGGAACGAAAAGGCACGTTGTGCATGCCGCGCATGGATACCTGTCTGCTTTACAAATGTAAACTGATTGCCGTCAGGATTGTCAAATTGATTGAACGTTGATTCTAGTTCTGTGAGTATCTGCTCTGCGCGAGACAGCTCATCGGCTGAGACAACGATCCGAATATTCACTTCAAGGAAACTTGTGTTAAGTTTCTTGCGGAACATCTCAATCGCTTTTGTATCGATCTCCTTTGGTTCTTCGAGTTCACCAGGCTTCTTTTTTCCTGAAAAGAAAAGGTCATTCACCGAAGCAAGCAGCTCGCCAGAGAACGTACTGCGCGAGATCGCCTCGCTGGTCTTTGTTCCCTTCTCGATCGCTCGGACGATCCCGTCGTATTGTTTACGATAGTCCGTTCCTGGGTATCGCACCACAAACTGGAGCGCAGCACCACCGCCTGATCGCTCAATGCGGGAAAACGCATTCATGATCACTTCCAGCGGATCGGTCGCAAATTCATCAACCATCTTAAGCGGGTAGATCGGATGCTTCTTTAAAACAACGTCCGCGACGAGCGTATGTCCACCATCAACATAAATGTTGTAATCGTGTGGTTGTTCGGTCAAAATTGCTGACGGGAAAAGAGAAAGTGTCTGCTTTTCAAACAACGACTTGAATTCATTTGGCACTGAAACATAAAAGATAATGTCATCACTATCGTTTGCCACAGCGATCTCAAGCACAAAATGATTACCACTCTTTGCAGAACCGATCGTGCGAAGCCCCGACAACAACTGTTCCATCGTGCCAATGAGTTCAGAGAGCTGAAAATCACGACCATCGGCATTTTCTCTTGCCGGCAGCATCACTTCATACAAAGTCATGTGCAGCACATGCCATGGCGGCACACCCTCTTTCAAGTCGCCAACCTGCGCTCCTGTACTGATGTACTCGATGAGTTTACGATGAACCTCATCGATCACATAGGCATTGGTCACCTTATCAAGTACGGTGAGTACATTTCGAATCCCCTTTTCCGGCACCATTTGCATGATCTCATCGACCGGATCGCTGGCGGTAGTCACTGTCTCAACTGACTCAGCCAGGTCCTGCCCTTGAAGCTCAAACTCTGGCTCAAGTACCATTTTAGGAGTAAAGCTGACATATTCATTCAGCTGCTGCCGACCGAGCGTCTCGACATCGGCTTGATCAACTTCAGCTGAACGCTCAAGAAGCGCATGTTCTTTTGCGGCGATCTGTTGACGTAAAAAAGCGATCTCCTCCTCCGGAGTCGAAAATTTTTGTGGAATCCCTTCCTGCATTACCTACTATAGTACCGCACTTTGGGTATGAAACAGAGAGACAATCCCCCGTCTTTTTGGCAGGCCGCTTCGCGGCCGGCCTATAAAAATATAAAAAACAGGCACATCACGTGCCTGTTACTGCATTCTAATTTGGTGAGGAGAAATCTTAGAGATCATCCAACCAGGGGTCATTGACTGGAACAGCTCGCACGTGTGTATTCTGACTCTTGCGTGCCTTCTCATTATCTACCCAGGCTTGCCCTCTCTCAGGCACGATCTCCACCCGTATCGAATTTCCATCGACCACAAACCGGTACCAAGGCTGCCAATCAAGCTTTCCGTCCTGGCACCACTGACCAAACTCCTTGCAGAGATCGGCTTCCGCGGCGACATCATCAGGAAACAGATCTTGGCTACCGAGTTCTTCGGCCAGATACCGTCTCACTTCGTTAGAAAACGTACCATCGATGAATATATCGACATGAGCACCATCAGCCGGATCAAAGGTCCCTTCAAGTGCATCAATGAGATAATCCTGAAGATCTGCGACTGCGGATTGTTGCAACACACCATCGATCAGTTCACGAATATCCTCGTACGGATCAACAAGCTCACGAAATCGCTCTTCATTGATTCGCATTGGGCCAGCCAGATCGGTCGTCCCCACCTGTTCGATCAGTCCCGACTTAAGTGCTTCCTCGATGTCACCGGCGTGCGAAATAAGACCACCGATCCCTCCCTCACTGAGGCGTTCTTGCCACGCGTCGAGTCGCATAGCGACAAAATCTTCGTGTGGCGCAACGTGCTGATTGAAGAATTCCTGACTCGGAAACCCTTTTATGTATTGCTCGTGAAGATCATCTTGTTGATCAGTCATTTCACACCTCTTTGTGTAGAACTGTACGAGAGCACTATAGCTCTGCTGATTATTTTTGCAAGGAACCGGCCGGCCCCGAAGGGGCCGGCCACAACAAAAAACCAGGTCAAATGACCTGGTTGCATACCATTACTCCTCTAGTGGAGTGAAGATGAGAGACTCTCGAAACGGATCATGACTCTTTTTTCTCGCGCGGATGAGCTGTTCTTCAGCCAGTTTATCTGGGTCAACCTCCATCCAGACCGAATCGTCGGCCACCACCCAGCGCCACCACCAATCTGCGTAAAATGGCGTACTTACGCACCATGAAGCGAACTCTTGCCGCAAGCGTTGCCGCTGATCAGAAGGCATGTCGAGGTCCAAACCATACATTTCAGCAGCGCGCAAACGCACCACTTCACCGAATTGTCCATCTTTGAAGATAAAGATCTTCTTGATATCAGAATCAGCATTCTCCGGCAGTAAGTTGGCCCGCATAATATGCATCAGGCCACTTCGTAACAACTGATCGAAGAGTCGTCTGATCCTTCTGAACGGATGACAATGAGCCTTGAATACCGATTCGTTGTACCGCAACGTTGGCACACCGTCTTCATCCACAGCTGCTTCAATCTCACCTATATCAATGGCGTGTGCGATCGCGACATCACTCATACCAAATACAGTGACCAGCACACCCACTTGGTGTTCTGCTAGGATCCTTTGTCGATCTTGAAATTCCCGATCAATCAGATCCGCTTCAGGACCATACATCTCTGTCAGCAAAGCATCACTAGGAAACTGTGCTGCATATTTTTCGGACAATGATGGACGATCGCAAATATCGTGCATCTTAGTAACCTCCGCCTTTGTACACCTTTGTGTACTATAGCGAGACAAATTTGATTTGCAAGAAAACGGCCGGCCCCGAAGGGGCCGGCAGATCTTGGCAAAGACAATGTACTACTGATGTAAAAAGAATAGTATGTGAGCGTTTGACCAGTTCCAGGAATCTCCAAGAAACAACGAAACAGCATTCCTTTGCAGCTCGCTGCAGTCATATTCTCCCTAGGCAGGTCGAATCTGACTAAGCGCCTGCATACTTTCGCCACCAGGGCACTTCCATTTTTATGGTCGCTATCACTCCCTAAAAATTTGGTCGCACATAGTCGCGCTTACGCACTCCTTTGTTCAAGCATCACTTTTTAGACAACACCGCCCGCTTGTATACATCGAGATGTTCGAGCGCGATACCGGTTCCCTTTGCGACACAAAAGAGTGCCTGATCAGCCACTTGCGCCTTTACACCAGTACGACGACGGATGAGCTCAGGAAAATTACGCAACTGCGAAGTACCACCAGTCATAATGATGCCGCCGTCAATAATGTCGGCCGCCAGTTCAGGTGGAGTATTCTGAAACACATCCTTGATCGCCTTGACCATCTCTCGTAGCTCTTTACCGATCGCCTTCACTACCTCATTACTCCTCATTTCAGTTGTGCGTGGCAAGCCTGAGAGCATGTCACGTCCTTTAATCTCCATAGAAAGTTCTTCTTCAAGCGGCAACGCTGAACCGATCGTGATCTTGATCTCCTCTGCAGTCTTCTCACCGATCGAGAGATTGCGACTCTTTTTGACATAGTCTACGATCGCAGCATCGATACGGTTCCCCGCACACTTCACTGAGTTGGCCGCCACGATACCACCAAGCGAGATGACAGCCACATCGATCGTGCCGCCACCAATATCGACGATCATATGTCCTTGTGGCTCATAGATCTCTACTCCGGCGCCGATCGCAGCTAAGATCGGCTCTTTCACCACAAACGCATTCTTGGCGCCGGCTTTGATCGCCGCCTCCACCACCGCGCGCCGCTCAGTAGAAGTTACTCCGGCCGGCACCGACACCATCACATCAGGTCGAAACAGGTGATACTTACTCATCGACTTACGCATGAAGTACCGTAGCATTGCTTCGGTCACCCGGTAGTCAGCGATGACTCCGTCTTTCATTGGGCGATAGGCGCGAATACTCTCTGGCGTACGACCGATCATGAGCTTCGCTTCAGAACCGACTGCCAGCACTTTATTATCATCACTCACTGCCACCACCGATGGTTCATTGAGCACGATCCCTTGCCCGGGCACGAACACGAGAATATTGGTCGTACCAAGATCGATCCCCACTTTTGGTGTAAAGTTGCCGAACATGTTTAGTATCGACAATAGTACCGGTTTTCAACAAATACACAACTCGCTTTGCTATTAAAAAATGACGGGCGCTCACCTTGTGAGCGCCCAAATGACTTTCGCAGCAGACATCACCGCAGTCCTACCTGAACGGCATAAAACTTGACCACGGCATGGAATTGTTGATCTGCCGATTCATCACTCCCATCTGCGCTGGCACCGCCTGTCCCATGTACCCCACTGAGTGTGACATATTATTAACGTTTACCTCCATACGCTGGACTGCGAGATTCATATCTGCCACCGAGACTACTAGGCCAGGAAACGACTCAGACATCGGTTCCATGACCTTGCTGAAGCTGACAATGCTGTCAGTGATATCGTTCACATTGTCTGCGCCCCGCTGCCAGAGTCTCTCGTAGTACGGGATCTTTTCTCTCAACAACTCCCCATAGTAGATTCCATAGTGCGCAAGTATCCCGAGACACACGATCACCGAGATCAGTGCGCCAATGGTCAAAACTTGAATGGCTATTTTCATAGTACCCCCGTCAAGTATCCAAACACGATCTGCGGACAGGATACACCTCCTGCGAGCAGAAGCAAGAAAAGCAAAAGTGTGTCATGTAGTGAAAAAGCTTTTACACAAAAAGCGCGCCGCAAGCGGCGCGCCCATAGAACAACCATAACGTGTTTACTTCCTTGGCAAAGAAAGCGTAAAACCATACATCCCATCGATGGTCGATCGATAGGTGGTTTGCCATTCCTTCGCGTGAAAAATGTCGTGCGCCGACACCGCCACCTTATTCAACACTTCTTCCACTGCATCTGACTGGACCACGACCTTGCCGACGGATTCTCCTTCCTCCGCCGAAAGATCTGCATAGTACAGCACCTCGATCAAGACCTTTCCTTCTCCTTCAGCGAAACGCAAAAGAAACGTGTACTCGTCACGAATTCGCTCGCACATGAAAGCATGTGCCGCACGGCACACTTCTCGCGCCACCGATCCGATAACCCTTTGATGCCCGATCTTAACGGTTTCCACCGACAGATCCAATTCGTTTGCCATGACTCCTCCTTATTAGGTAGTCTTGAAACACAAAATTCTATTCGGTACTATTTGTATCATAAATTTGTATTTTGTCAATGTGCGTATCGATGCATCTATCATAGCATATATGCTATATTGATTACCTATGCAACACATTGGAACCCGCATCGCCGACGTCCGCGAGACCCTCGGCCTCACGCAGACAGACTTAGCCAAAAAGATCAAAACCACCCAGAGTGCGATCGCTCGCATAGAAGCCGGCAGACAAAATGTCAGTGCTGATATGCTGAAGCGCATCAGCAAGGCTCTCGGGAAAAATCTCATCACCCTCTCCCCTGGTACCGTCAATGTACGGATCGGTGGTGGCAAAAAACTCACCGGCACCATTGAGACCAACACGTCAAAAAACGGTGCAGTCGGCCTCCTGTGTGCATCACTCCTCAATAAAGGCACCACCACCCTTCACCGCATGCCACGCATCGAAGAGGTACACCGCATTATCGAGGTACTCGAGAGCATTGGTGTAAAAGTGGAATGGAAAGGCACTACCGTAACGATCACTCCGCCAAAAAAGTTTGAACTACAAAAGATCGACAAGGTTGCCGCCATGCGTACTCGCAGTATCGTGATGTTCATCGGCCCACTCATGCATCACCTGAAGTCATTTTCGCTGCCACAGTCTGGCGGTTGTAAGCTTGGCAGCCGTACGGTGAAGCCGCATTTCTTTGCACTAGAACACTTCGGAGTGGATATTAAAGCGACTGAGGATTCGTTTGTTGTGAAGACTGTGCCACGGCCGGCCGGCGAGATCATTCTGTATGAATCTGGTGACACCGTGACCGAAAACGCACTCTTTGCAGCCGCCGGCCGGCCGGAGACCACCATCATCAAGTACGCCACTGCCAACTACATGGTGCAGGAAGTCTGCAACTTCCTGTGTCAGCTTGGAGTGAAGATCGAAGGCTATGGCACTACCACCTTGAAAGTAACTGGGGTTAAAGATATTGATCAGGATGTCGAATACACTCTATCTGAAGACCCGACCGACAGTATGTTCTTCCTAGCTGCCGCGATCGTGACCAATTCCAGCATTACCATTACTCGTTGTCCGATCGAATTCCTTGAACTTGAGCTGCTCAAGCTTGAGAAGATGGGCTTTAAGTGTAAAAAGTCTAAGCCGTACCTGAGCCATAATGGCGCCACCAAGCTGGTCGATATCACCACCAAACCATCGAAGCTCGTGGCACTTCATGAAAAGATCCATCCGGCAGTGTACCCAGGACTCAACATGGACAATCTCCCCTTCTTTGCCGTGATTGCTACCCAAGCCGCTGGACAAACACTCATTCATGACTGGGTGTACGAAAAGCGTGCAATCTACTTCACTGAGCTTGATAAACTTGGCGCCGATACCGTCCTCGCTGATCCACACCGCATCTTTATCACCGGCCCGACCAAGCTACGCGCCACTGAGCTAGTGTGTCCACCTGCCCTTCGTCCAGCCACTATCTTACTCATTGCTATGCTTGGCGCTGAAGGAGAATCGGTGCTGCGCAACATCTACAGCATCAACCGTGGCTATGAGAAATTGGTAGAACGACTCGCGAGCTTAGGTGCAGACATTTCGTATTTGGATGAGTTTTAAATGAGTCACAGAGCCGTAAGGCGACAATGACGAATTTATGCAGGCGCTTGGCCACGATCCAGACCATTTCCTAGGTCTGGATCTGGTCGCAGCGAGCTGCAATAATATCTGAACCACCACGCACTTTATTCAAACTTAATATTCCCCCGCAGCAACAATTCCCCTTGCTGCTTGAACGACCCCTGTGCACGAGTCGCCGCTTCGGACATGATGATATACACTCGACCTTCATTTGAAGAATCGTCATATCCGTGTGCACCGATAACCAGATCATCAACCCCATCACCCGAAACGTCGCCAGCTGCGAGAGAAATACCAAAGTTACTATTTGTTGCTTCACCACTGATCTTCACACCGCTGTCGATTGCATCTGAGGTGTGTAAATTATCACCGTAAAAGAGGTAGACGTCTCCGGTAAAGGTGTCGCTGCGCCACGCACCCACTGCAAGATCGTCAACTCCGTCACGATCAAAGTCGCCAGTTGCAAGTGTTGTACCTAAGTTATCATCACTACTTGCCTCACCACTTAATATCACATCTGCAGACGATGCAGAGATCGATCCTGAGAGCGTCGCATTGTAGAAAACATACACTCGACCACTAAATGAATCATATCGGTATGACCCAACCGCCAGATCGTCTTTGCCGTCGGCATTATAGTCACCCACTGTAAGAGCCCCACCAAAATACGCACTAGTACCCACTCCCGTCATAATTACATCTGCCGTTGAAGCGTTTGCAGAACTCATCGAGCCGCCGTAGAAGACATAGGCGCGACCGGTATTGCTGTATACATACGCCCCCACCACCAAGTCATCTATACCATCATTATCAAAATCACCTGTAGCCACCCTGTCTCCAAAGTAGTTACTCGTTCCTTCACCAGTGTATGTCACATCTGCGCCGGTTGCGTTTTCATCGATCATTGAGCCGCCGTAGAAGACATAGGCGCGACCGGTATTACCACCGTTTGAATAACCATACGCACCAACTACGAGATCATCGGTGCCGTCTGCATTGTAGTCACCTGTCGTAAGAGAATGTCCAAAGTAACCAAGTATCCCCTCACCGGTTAGCGTCACATCAGCATCACTCGCGTCACCGTCAGCTAAGCTGCCGCCATAGAAAATATAGGTGCGACCAGCACCACTTCCATACGAAGTAGCACTAACCACCAAGTCGTCAACTCCATCGTTGTTAAAGTCACCCTTAGTTAGGGCTGTTCCAAACGCCGTACCACTGTCGCCGGTCAGCGTTACATCTGCACTAGTCGTGGTTGTGGAATGTTTAACACCTCCATAGAAGATGTAGGTGCGGCCTTGGTTTGAGTTGTATCCCGCAGCACTTACTGCCAAGTCATTTTTTCCATCATTATTAAAGTCTCCTACAACAACATCCTTACCGAGATCATCTTCAGACGCAGCACCGGTCACCTGCCAATCATTCGTCGTGTAGAAATACAACCGACCTTGGTTAGAATTATACAAATGTGCGCCTATCACCAAATCGTCACCACCGTCGTTATTAATATCCCCTGCAGCCATGTAACGTCCGTAATACCCTGTCTCTCCGTCGAGAGTAACATCAGCACCAGAGGCGTTTTCAGTAATTATCGAACCACCGTAGAAGATGTAGGCACGGCCTTGGGAAGAGTTGTAGCCAACCGCACCGACTGCAAGATCCTCCATGCCGTCGTGATTAAAATCACCCGAAATTAAATCAAGACTAAAACTGTTACTAGTCGCTTCACCGGTCAATGTCACATCAGCACCAGAGGCGTTTTCAGTAATTATCGAACCACCGTAGAAGATGTAGGCACGGCCTTGGGAAGAGTTGTAGCCATGTGCACTAACTACCAAGTCATCACTCCCGTCTGAATTGAAATCACCCGAACTAAGTACAACACCTAGGTAACTATTTCCGGCTTCGCCGGTGATAATCGCATCCGCGCCCGATGCATTTTCAGAGATCATTGCACCACCGTAGAAGATGTAGGCACGGCCCTCGTAACTGCCATATGTATTTGCCCCAACCGCGAGATCGTCTTCCCCGTCTGAATTGAAATCGCCAGTTGCTAGAGAGGTTCCAAAATTATTAGTGGTGGCTTGGCCAGTCAGTGTCACATCAGCACCAGAAGCGTTTTCAGTAATCATCGAACCACCATAGAAGATGTAGGCACGGCCAGTAGCAGAACTGTAGCTGTTAGCTGAAACGGCCAAGTCCTCTACACCGTCAGCATTAAAATCGCCAACGGCAAGTGCTGACCCAAAACTGTTACTCGCACCTTCACCAGTCAATACAACGTCAGCATCGGTTGCGTTTCCACTAGCTATACCACCTCCATAGAAGATATATGCCCGACCAACTGTACCACCATACAATGTCGCACCCACCACGAGATCATCTTTGCCATCATTGTTAAGGTCACCTATTTCCAAATTAACTCCAAAGTAGTTGGTAGCAGCTTCCCCCTCGATAATCACATCAGCTCGTCCGGCTTTGGTTTGATAACTCCCGTCGTTGTAGAAGATATACACTCTCCCAGCATTTGAATTGTAAGAGTAAGCCCCCACCACAAGATCATCCTTACCATCATTGTTAAGGTCACCGATCGCACTTGCTGCTGCAAAAAGATTTGAGGCACTTTCCCCCGTAATCTTCAGCTCATAGCCCATGATCGGATCAACCCGCAAGCCATCAGATAGTGGCGAGCGCTGGATCTCCCAGGCGTAGTCCTCGCGGGTTTCGTAGAAATAGATGCGGCCGGTGTCGCCGCCATTGTTGTAGCCCGGAGCACCAATCACGAGGTCGTCTTTGCCGTCGGCGTTGAAGTCGCCAGTTATGAACGCGTGACCGAAGTCATCGTTGGTACTGTCTCCGGTGATGATGATGTCGGCGCTGGCGGCTGCAGTCGGGTACGAGCCGTCGTTGTAGAAGATGTAGGTGCGGCCTTGATAGGTATTGTATTGCCAGGCTCCTACCACGATATCTGTCTGACCATCGTGATTGAGATCGCCGGCGGTCAACGCGGTACCAAAACTGCTTAAAGCTTCACCGGTCAAAGTCACATCTGCAGCGCTATCAGTAGTACTTGCCAGAATGTTCCCATAGAAAATGTACACTCGACCTTGATTTGAGCTGTAACCCGGGGCACCGATGACGAGGTCATCACGACCGTCGCTATTGAAGTCTCCGATAGTAAGAGCATTCGCAAAAGCAGATGCTGCGATAGTTCCAGTAAGTATGACATCTGCCAAGCTGTCAGATGAGCTCGCAAGCGAACCTCCGTAAAAAACGTAGGCACGACCAAGGTTGCTACTATAGCCTGTAGCGCCGACAATCAGATCGTCGATTCCGTCGGAATTAAGATCACCCGTCGCTAAAGAGTAGCCGAACGCTTCAGCTGTTCCGTCGTTTGTGTATAACACGTCACTGGTGCTTGCATATTCAGACACTAAGTCTCCATAAAACACATACGTCCGACCCTTGGAGCCACCATATAAAAACGCACCAACTGCCAAATCATCTTTTCCATCAGCATCATAGTCTCCGACAGCGAGCGAAGAGCCAAAGAAACTCACAGTCGCCTCGCCAGTCAGAGTTACATCCGCACCTGAAGCGCCTTCTGACACCATAGCTCCACCATAAAATACATATACTTCTCCTGTAAGTGTTGTCTTGATCGACGCACCAACCACCAAGTCATCAACTCCGTCACTGTTGAAGTCTCCGACAGCGAGCGCTCCGCCAAAATTACTCGAACTATCTCCTGTTAGAGTAACGTCACTCGTACTCGCCAAGGTAGTATAGTCTCCATCATTGTAAAAAATGTACACCTTACCTGCGTTGGAATTGTCTAAATATGCACCAACCGCAAGGTCATCTCTACCGTCGTTATTAAAATCTCCTGTTGCAAAGGATTTACCAAAGTAGTCGCTCGTTCCCTCGCCGGTGATGTGCTGGTCGAGGTTCACCTGGCCAGATTGAGAGTAGAAGATGTAGGTTCGGCCTTGGGAGGAGTTATAGGCATATGCTCCTGCCACCAAGTCTTCCTTGCCATCATGATTGAGATCAGCAACAGCAAGAGCGTTGTATCCAAAAAAATTCGACGTACTTTCACCGGTTATTATCAGATCTGCAGACGTTGCATTTCCGCTAATTATTGATCCACCGTAAAAAACATAGACTCGTCCTTCATTAGTCGTCACATCATACCCAGGAGCACTTACAACGAGGTCATCACTACCATCAGCATTCAAGTCTCCCTGTGCAAGGGTAAAGCCAAACTGTCCATTGGTTGAAGATTCTCCTGTTAGGGTCACGTCTGCACCAGAAGCGCTTTCGCTCACCATCATACCGCCGTAAAAAATGTACACTGCTCCCTGACTACTACTAACAGCAATTGCTCCAATAGCAAGATCGTCGGTCCCGTCATTATTTAGGTCTCCTATCGTTACTGAGTTACCAAAAAACATGCTGGAAGCTCCTCCCGAAAGCACAACATCCGCCGCGGAGGCACTCGAACTCGACATGCTACCACCATAAAAAACGTAGGCTCTTCCTTGAGTAACACTGTATGCACGAGCAGTCGCTACAAGATCATCAATCCCATCGCTGTTCAAGTCTCCGCTTGTGATCGCATAACCAAAGAAATTGTTGCCAGCTTCTCCTGTGTACACTACATCGGCATTTGAAGTAACATCAGACGAGACAGGTCCATAGAAAATATATGTGCGACCAGTCCGGCTCGTATATCCATACGCCCCGACCGCGACATCCTTCACCCCATCGCCATTGTAATCAGCAACTCCTATTGCTGTTCCTGTATTTTCACCTGCGATACTTCCTGTGAGGGTGACATCAGCAGTGTTAGCTGAGCCACTTTCGATCGGTCCTCCAAACCATATGTACACTCGACCCTCTGTATTTGACACGTCATAGTTATAGGCACCCACCAGGAGATCGTCGGTCCCGTCACCGTTTACATCACCACTCGTTAAAGAGTAACCAAACAGATCTCCTGCGACTTCGCCAGTAATGATAACCGGAGCATCGGCGGCATACCCCGTGCTTTCACCACCCCAAAAAATGTACACTCGTCCAATATCTGTAGAACCCCCATCATCGTAGTCATGTGCCCCTACAGCTAGATCTGTCTTCCCGTCGCTATTCCAGTCTCCGATTGCAACCGCCTTACCATATTCACTATTAGTCGCTTCCCCCGTAATCACATCCCCTGAGTTACTCACCCCCGGCGCCGTAAACTGCAGCGTCGGATCAAGCGCAATTGGGTAGCCAAGGAGTGGTACATCAAAGGAGACGGAAAGAACATAGTCACCAGAGGTGTCATTTGGATCGATGGTAGAGGCTTTGGTCACCTGCCACTCATGGGTCTGTTGGTTGCCTTGAGCATCAATGGTGTATGGAGCCGGGATGATGAGGTCTGGGGCGCGGTTCTCAATATCAGCCAGCATATCAGCAGCAATCGTGCGCTGCGCTCTCGCCCAAAGGTCTTCTTCGACGCCCGGTTCGGGTGGCGTGTTGGTCGGAAGATAACGGACTTCGACCTCACCACGGTCGTTGGTGGTTAAGTGAGCGTTTGAGAAGGTGTATGACTGGGTTTCGTGACCAGTGCCGGTTTGGAAGATGGTCCAGTGTTTTAAGTTGCGGTACCCGGCAGCTTGGTCTTTCTGGTAGGCGTAGTAGGTGTGGAGGCGGTTGTCTTCGCTTGTGTACTTAAGGTATTGCGGCGACACAGCACCGGACACAACTTCGCTCAGGGAGCGCTCCGGGCCGCTAGGCCAAGTCATACTCCCTTCTCGAAGTGTGTCCGGTACCGTGTCTTCGTTTGTACCCGCTGTCAGTAGCGACGCACGATGTGGCTGGGTGGTGTTGTGTCGCACCGTGAACTGTCTGTTGCCAGGGAGCGTGATGGTGAGAGGTTCGTTGAGAGAATCTGGGAACTGGAGGGAGAGGGATTCACTAAGATCTGGTGAAGCAAAGGTAGTACTCGCTTGATTGCCATAGGTGATCTCTACCCCGTCTTTAAGGGTATCGGTGAGGGTACGTTCTTCGGAGAGTGAGACCAGTGGGTACTGAGAGAAGTCTTCTTCGACACGCTGTCCGACGAGATCGAATTGAGAGAGGTCGGTGGTGATGTCAGGTGCTTGATTTGGTTTAAAAAATCCAGAGAGATACAACACGAAAAACACAACTGCTACTCCAGCCAACACAATTAACGTTCGGTACGTACCTGTACCTGGCATGACACTAATAATAGCACTGCAACACCTGATCTTTTTCCACAAGTTAACAGTAAGATAGGGCTTTTGGAGCAGCCCGCTGCAGCTAGATTCAGGACTAGGACTAAAGTCCTGAATCTAGCTAAGCGTCTGCATAAGCAAAAATTAGTCGTCGCTTTGCTCCTCATGTTTTTGCTTATATAATGTCCTCTACCTATGTTCGTGATCCAAGTAACCCCGCTTATTCGTGGCACCAAGCTTGAATCACTTTCCTATTTTTCAGGCACAGACTACGCCATCGGTAGCTTTATTGAAGTGCCGATTCGCGGAAAAAAGCAAGCGGCGATCGTCATTGAGACCAAGCCGGTCAGTAGTACGAAGACCGCTCTTAAGGCAGCCACTTTTTCATTACGAAAACTTCCCACTCAACCAGACCCAACCGTCCTCCCTGAAACGATCCGTAAGACCGCTGACATGCTAACAAGGCACTACCCCGCCTCGGTCGGGGCGATCTTGTTTGGACTACTCCCGCCAGACATCCGCAATGGCAGTCGACCATACCCACGCAGTGAGTTCATGCAACAGTGCGAAGAGACCACACCACAACTCCTGACAGCTCGAGTAGATGAACGATATGTAGCATATCAAAGCCTCATCCGCACCACCTTCGCACATCGAGGATCGATCATGGTCGTAGTACCAACCGCCGTTGATGTGACCTATGCGCAAAAAGAACTAGGTGCGGGTATTAGTGATCGCACGATCATATTTTCACCGAACCAGACGAAGCGACAACGAGACACGTCATACCAAAAACTCGCCGATACGACGACTGCAAAGCTGATCATTACCACCCCATCACACGCGTATCTAGAGCGTATCGATCTCATGACGATCGTCATTGAGCAAGCAGCCAGCAATCACTACGTGACTCGTCAACGCCCCTATCTGGATCATCGCACTGCGCTCATTACCTTTGCTAAGCAAGCAGGACGCTCGATCGTACTCGGTGATACCGTACATCGCACTGAAGACGAAGTGCGGCGCCGTGAAGAGATCTATCTTACTTATGGCGAAGAAGCGAAGCGAATTGCATTCACCGCGCCACTCTCGATCATCAAACAAAAGGATAAACCGCGACCTGACGTGCCGTTTCAGTTGTTTTCTGATGAGTTGGTGACCAGTGTGGAGCGGGCGCTTGAGGCGCGAGGCCACGTCTTTTTCTATGCCGCTCGTCGTGGCCTCGCGCCGGTTGTCGCCTGTATCGACTGCGGTCTTATTTTCCGCTGCCCTGACTCAAACACACCGTATTCACTAGTTCGCACAAACAAAAACGGCGAGGAAGAACGCTGGTTTGTCTCGAGTACGTCGGGTCGCCGCGTTCGCGCATCAGATGTCTGCGAGAAGTGCGGCTCATGGCGCCTGCGCGAACGCGGCATCGGCATTCAGCAAGTCTACGATGAGTGGAAAAGCAAAATGCCGAGCTGCGACGTAACTATCATGGACAACACCACCGCCAGCACACCAAAGCAGGCTGAAAAAATGGCCAGGGAATTCTTTGAGAAGCGCTGCGGTGTACTGATAGGCACCCAGATAGCACTGCCGTTCTTAAGCCAAGGTGTTGAGGTGAGTGCGATCATTTCACTCGATGCAGCGAGAGCTATTCCAACCTGGCGCGCTGACGAATCACTCTTTCGTTTACTACTCCGCTTGCGCGAATGTACTTCAAAAGAAGTCTTGATACAGACACGTACCGAAACCGACAACCTCCTCATCCATGCGACACGCGGTGCGGTGGAACGTTTTTATGATGACGAGATCGCACTGCGAAAAATGGTGCAATATCCACCCTTCAACATCTTCATTCTGCTTACCTGGGTTGGTACTGCTCAGTCTGCACTTGAACTCGAAAAGCCAGTACGAGAAACCCTTAAAGCCTTTCCGATCCAGTACTACAACAACCCTAATTCTACCTACAGCAAAACCCAGCGACACGGGCTTATTCGTGTACCAGCCAGCGATAAAGCATTATTCCAAACTATCCTCACGACACTACGCACTATTCCGCCGTATGTAAAGGTCGAGATCGATCCAGAGAGAATCGTGTAATTAACTTTACGCTCATTAAATCACGTGGTAATGTGCAGATGGTCATCTGTACGGTACTGATGGAGGAAAGTCATGCTACTTGTGTACACAATTCTACATCTGCTTGTTTCAGCCATACTCTGGGAGTTGTGGCCTCAAATATTCGGAAAACGCACTGTTATCACGTATTTGGCGGTCTTATCAGGACCATCTTCTATCCTAATCGTAGGAATAGCTGCAACAGTACTGTTAACAATCGGATATATAACATTCCTCTTCACTCCAATCTCTGCCCCACCTTGGGGAATCACTGGAGACGACTGAGTGAATTAAAAATTTGAGAGTGGTCGACTAATCGCCGCTCTTTATTTTTCCCTATCATTTTGTATAGTATTTTCATGAATAAATTAGTCCCGCAGAACCACCCTGCCCTACACACCATCGCCGAGGAAATCACCCCGGAGGAATTTGCTAATGGCACCGTCGCGAAGATCCTCAAAGGCATGCGCAAAGCGATCAAGACCTACGACGTTGATGGCTATGCTGCGGTTGCGATTGCTGCACCGCAAGTTGGTGTTGCTAAGCGCCTGTTTCTGATTGAGGACCAAAACGCAGATCGTGAGGATCCACTCCCAACTATCGTTGCTATCAATCCTCGCATCACCAAAGTATCGAAAAAATCACATGAGGTTGGTGAAGGCTGTCTCTCAGTACCAAACAAGTATGGTGTCGTACTGCGCCATAAGAACGTGACTGTTGAGGCACTTGATGAAAACGGCGAACCATTCACTCGTGGTGCTGGTGGCCTCTTGGCACAGATCATTCAGCATGAGTGCGATCACCTCGATGGCACCCTCTTTGTAGATCGCGCAGAAAAAGTGTGGGACAAAGACGACCGACCAAGTGGGTTAAGCGAGGCTGAAAATGAATAAGGAAATAAAATTCGCATACTTTGGAGGCGAACCGCTTGGAGTGCCTGCGCTCGAAGAGTTGGCCGCGGCCGGCCTCATGCCGAGCTTGGTAGTTTGCAACCCCGATCGACCGGCCGGCCGCGGCCACAAACTCACGCCGCCGCCCGTCAAAATCTGGGCAGAAGCACACAATATTCCTGTCTTCCAACCAGATAGCTACAAGGCAGAAGTAACACGCCAACGACTTGAGAGCGAGTCTTGGGATGCATTTGTCGTAGTGGCCTACAATTTTATTCTACCCGAATGGTTACTTGAGATGCCGAAGCATGGCGTTTTGAATGCCCACCCTTCCCTACTACCAAAACTCCGTGGAGCAAGCCCGATTCGCACTGCAATCCTGAAAGACTTGCGCGATGAAGTAGGAGTGACCGTGATGTTACTTGATAAGGAGATGGACCACGGGCCAATTCTCGACCAGATGGCAATGGATATTTCTGACGAGAATTGGCCCGTATCAGGCCCGGATCTCGACCTCGCGCTCGCCCGTATGGGCGGTTCACTACTGGCCGACGTGCTACCAGCCTGGATCACCGGCGAACTCGCTCCACAAGAACAAGATCACGGCGCCGCTACCTACTGCGGTCGCTTCAAAAAGGGCGAAAATGAGCTCACGATCGATCCACTCGATCTTCCTACTGGCCAAGCAGCCTTGGCTGCTTGGCACACGATCAATGCCTGGGCTGGTATTGGCGATACATACTTCATGCACAACGACAAGCGAGTGAAGGTAAAGATGGCCGAACTGACTAATAACGGCACGCTGCAGTTACTTCGTGTAACACCCGAGGGTAAACGTGAGATTGATTTTGATGACTACCTGAAGAGTGTTTCATAAAAAAACGGGCGGCCCCGAAGGGGCCGCCCGTTTCTTACTTCAGCTCTATACCTGAGCCTCCATCATCATTTCCTTTGCTTCTCGTCCCGCTTGCTTATCTCTCGTTACCTGCTTTTCTTTAGCGGTGCGGAGCTCTTTATCGAGTTCGTCTCGGACTTCGTCGATCGCTTTCTCAAATGTTTCTTCCGTAGCTACTGCTCGATATAGCGTGCCATTGATCTGCAAATTTGCCTCAACCTGATGTACCTGACCATTCTGCTGTGGTGCCACCTTCTGAAATTCGATCTCACACGTTACCGCGTCATTGTCATGGAGATACTTGGAAAATGCTTCACATTTCTTTTCGATAAGTTCAGTCAATGCTTGCGCTTCTGCCAAATCATTGAATTTATAGTTGATTGATGGAAATGTCATAGAAATTTGTTGCTTCTTAGACTATTAACCCTCACACGAAGTACACGTTGATCCACCCACATGCACCCGTGGCTTGGCCACGGCAGCTGTCGCGCCAGTATTTGCGTAGTTTTCGCGCAAATACTCGATAATGTCACTAGACTCAAACATCGCGACATCCTTTTCAGTATCGACGAGATACGGCACCTGTGACTTACCGGTTTTAACTTCCAGTTCAGCCAAGGCCGCTTCATCTTCGTCGATATCCTTCAGTTCTAGTGCCACGTTTAGATTTTCTGCCATTTGCATCACTCGCTGACAGAATGGACACGTTGAACGCATGTAAAGTGTTAGCATGATTTCACTCTTCGTTATTTTGTAACCTTCCTACAGTATACTACGCAACCGCACCCACTGCCATTCAGCAACTCTGAACACGAAACACTCTCATTCTCTGTCAATGAACTTTCTTGACATATGAAAAAATCAGCGCAGTATATACCACAGGTACAGACAACTACCACTAGGAGGTGTGCCATGTCCCGTTCTTTCGCACGTGCTCGTTTGCTGGTAGTCGTCCTACTGGCCACGCTATTGAGTAGTTGCGTGCTGTATGTTCCGGGCGTACATGTTCGCAGCCACGTACAACCGTACTACCGATACTACGAACCACCTCGAGTCGAAACTCGCACCTACCACTGGGGTCTGCGGTACGATTACAACCGCCCCTCAAACCGCGAGTATCGAGACAACCACCGCAAGTGGCGTCGCAATCAAGAACGATACAACGACCGCTGGCGGTATCGGTATCGTTAAAGAATCTGGACCGACTTATGTCGGTCTTTTTGTATGAAAAATCCCGCCGTGTGTGTTGCCAATTTGGCAACCACTTACGGCGGGTTTCATTCTGTGGTCATCCACGACCAACTTCATCAGTGACGCACAACGTATTGTACGAACAACTGGCGACACGATTGGCCAGCACTGCAAAGCACACGTGCTGCCAATGGTGCAGTGTGAGTAAGAAGCCACAGCAGGGCTTGAAGCAGCATGAGGAGCGGCGAGCTGATCAACCCAAAGCGTTCTTCGCCATAGATCAGTGCAGCGGTCACCGGCAGGATATCGATCCCGGTCAGTGATGAAACTGCCACCAATGCCAACACGGCAAAGTATTCAGGCTGTTTATTCACAAACAGCTCAACCCAGCCCATCAGGGCTCCAAACAAAAAAAGAACACCGGCGGTGAACGAAATCATGGTGTCCATCGTCAAAACCTCCTATCTTGGTGAAGTATCAATTTCCAAGATAAAAATATGATACCAGAGATATATATGACTGTCAATATTTATCCACAATAACAGTAAAAGCCACGTCTCCATCGAGACGTGGCCATATTCCTCAAACGTCTTTACACCGTACTATGCAGCACACGGTCGCAGGCGCGCTCGGCTCCACAAGCAGCGGACTACTTTGCCTGCACTGTGACGCGCAGAAACCAAGGGATCCGGGTGAAGGTTGATCCACACTCCAGCACCCAACACTGCGATCGCAGTCAGGAGTAGCCACACGATCGGATCTCGCAACAACGAGACCAACAATGCGACACCACCAAACCAGAGTACGAGCCCAACGATCAGCATGATGCCGAGCAGAGCCAGTACTCGATGGAAAGAACGTTCACTCTTTTCGATACTTTTGAGCAAGCTATCATTCATAAAAAATGATCTCCCAAAAATCCAGACAACCAGCGTCTGGCGCTTTCTATACCATACAACATTTTTGTATTTTTGCAAGTTACATACGAAAAGGCCGGCAAGCTATGCTTGCCGGCCGGGACACCTCCTTACGCAGCGACCCGCTGCGAGATACGTTTGATGCGATACCGCAGAGCAACACCCGGTGCGAGTTCGAGCCGATTCCAATCTACCCGACCACGCGGCAGACGATAACCGAGTTCCCACTCGGCGCCTTTCATCCACGGCGCGACGAAGAGGTCTTCGGCACCGTAGAGGAAGAAGGCAGCTTCGTCTGCTCGGATCACAAACTGCACCAAGGGACGCAGCGTGTAGGTGAAGAGCTTCTGCCGCTCATAGGCAGCCATCAGGCCTTCGACCGAATCCTCGACCGGTGCATACGCACCCGAGAACTCCGGCAGCTCAAGCACCATTTCCATGGTACCGACCTCGATCGATTTGCTCTCGCCCACCGACTCGGTCGAGACCGACGGAGCTTTCACGCCTTCCGGCAGTGTGAAGCCGAGCGCTTCGAGGCGCTTTACTTCACTACGGTAGAACGAGGCTTCGTCACGCAGGCGCTCCGAAAGCATCTTCAGTCGCAAGTACGGCGCACCGTAAATGCTCTGCCGACGGTTCGGGTGCACATAGTGCTCGAAGTAGACGGTATTGCCAGTAAAGAGACCATGCTCGGTCAGGAACTTGTTCTCCTTGGCAGTCGGATCGAAGACGATCTTCTTCCAGCCGTCATACCAGTAGCCGTCGACATCGACCAGCATGTAGTTGCGATGCGCACCGGTCGATTCCCGCTCAGTGATTGGATCGCGTACCACGATGGTCTGGTCGAAGAGGCGCACCGAGAACGAGAAGACGTCCCGATTGGACGTGAGGCCGGTCAGGGAACCAAACTGATTCTGACCGATCTTGCGCTCGTTCTCTTTGCGCACGCTCTGGCGACGGTTGGTGTACTGAGGGATCTCGACCACCGCCCGGCGCTCGACCAGCGGCACCAAAAACGACAGCAAGTCGAGGTCGGTGACCTGGAAGTTGCCAGCAGCGTCGAGCGCCGGGCGCGGCGAACGGCCGGCCCAACTCATGATCGCGCCGTCAACCAACGAGCGAACGAAGTCGCTATCGATGGCCTGACTGCGGTCCATGATCTTGGCAGCGGCAGTATCGGTACGCGTTGCGACGTCTTTGACGGTTTTGGCAACGAAGTTGGAACCACGAACAATTTTCTTTTGAGTGCCCACTTAGCACCTCCATTCATGACAGTGATAGAATCCCCGCATCGGGTCTGTCCGAACCCTCAACACAACCTAATAACATCAAGTTGTTCCGGGTCGTCGCGACAAAAAATTTGGCTGCAACACTACGCTTCGTCTGCACTGAACTTGAGTTCACTACAGACTCCAGCTTGTGTCTCGCACAAATTTTTTGCCGCTTGGGACACCGGTGAGACTTCGTTCAAACCCTCAGGACGTTCGTGTTCAGCTGTGTCACTTCTTTGGTATCTGTGAAGAACTGAACTGTCATGAGGATATTTCGAAATGCACTTTTTTGTTATTTGTTGACGAATTTCGACAAATTGCTATAGTACGTCGAAACCACTATGGAAAAACTAACTACCATCCTTGGACTACTTGGACTCGCTACGCCTGAGCAGACCATCTACCTTTCCCTACTCCGCGAAGGTCAGTCCACTGCGCGCATGCTCGCTGCGCGCACAAGCATCACTCGCCCATCGGTATACGACCAACTCAAATTGCTTCGCGGTAAAGGGCTAGTGGTCGAACTCGACATCGACGGCAAGACCTACTTCTCCCCCACCAACCCAGAGCAGCTCATCGTGCTTATGGACGAGCAGCTCGACGAACTCGAGTACGGCCGCGCAACTCTCAAGCAGAATCTTCCTGCTCTCCTCTCGTCACTCGACCTCGTACAGCCAAAAGTGCGCTTCTTTGAGGGTCGAGATGGTGTCCAACAACTCATGAAAGACATGCTCTGGCACAACGACATAGAACTACAGATCTGCTGGCCGCACGACGCGATGCTCACCGTGCTCGGATCAGATTTCTTGCAGTGGTTCAATGAACGCCGCCAGAAACGACACATCACACTCAAGACCATTTGGCCACAGAGTAACAAGAAGCAAGCGACGCAGACCTTTACTACCGACGCATCAGATGTAGAGCGACGGTATCTTTCGAGCATTCCCACTGACGGCATGGGATACATCATCTATGCAAACAAAGTAATGTTCATCAGTTCGAGCAAAGAAGCATTTGGCTTTGTGGTTGATAGTGCTGAATTTGCATCATTGCAACGACTCCAATTCACCGCACTGTGGGAAAAGGCAAAATCGTAAAAGAGCCCTAAAACATTGACATTTTTAATATTTTAGTGTATAAATTTACACAAACGAGCATGGCTTCGCCTTGCTTTCCTGTTCCAAACCTGTTCATCAAAAGTTAAGAAAAGGAGAATCAAAGATGGTACTCATTGCACCGCCAGTGTACCTGTTCCCCATTATGTGGCTCGTTTTTGGAGCCGGTGTGCTGGGGATGTTGTTTCGTTGGCACCTGAAGACATCGACCATCGTAGGCGTTGTGGCAGGTTTCCTGCTCTTCGCCTTGTTCGCTCACTACGATGACCCGTACCACGTGTACTGGGGTGTTACCGCTGCGTTCGTGCTCGGGCTGACCGGCATGGCTGTGAGTAAACACTTCAACATCTACATGCTTGGGCTAGCTGCCGGAGTTTCATGGCTGCTGATCTTCATGACAACAGATGATCATACGCCGATCATGACTGCTCTGACTGACGTCAAGAACAGTATCACGGAACTCAACACGTTTTTAATTATGATCATGTTCGTGGTCGAGGCTGGTGTCCACATGGGCATCCTTAGCCCGATCTTGACGATCATTAACACAAACAGCAAGCGCACATTAATGATCATCATTGGACTGATGAGCTTTATCATGTCTGCAGTACTCGACAACCCGACTACTGCTGTTGTCATGGGTGCACTGTTGACTCAGTTGACCACCCGACCCGAAAACCGCTTGGTCTTCCTGGCGATCATCATTGCCGGCGCAAACGCTGGCGGCATACCGTCAGCTATCGGTAACACAACCTCGCTCTTCCTATTCATGGGAGGACAGATCACGATTGATGCAATGTTCTTACATCTGATCGTACCATCGCTGGTATACATGCTGGTGATCTTCGCTTGGTTCTGGTTCAAACTCAGCGGCAACGTCGAACGACCAGTCCCTAATGAGCTGGATCCTCACGCGCTAGAGCAATCTCAACAGTTTCACCTGAAGACCTGGCAGCAGTTACTGCTCCTTGGGCTCGTACTGTCTGGCATTGCACTGATCGTGATTACGAAGCTGGTGTATCACTACGAGCCGTGGCTGGCAGGGATCCTGGTGTTCTCGATCTGGGGTATCTTGACCGGCAAGTTTCACGTTATTAAAGGTCACCATTTCGTCGAAAAGTTTAACGTGAAGAGTGCGCTGAGCGACGTCGATTTTGAAACGGTCGTAAAGTTCGCTTTCCTTATTGCTCTCGTGGGTGCCGCAAACTATGTTGGGGTCTTGAGAGATGTTGCGAACCTACTCGTCAACACAATCACAGAACACGGTAGCGAAGATCTCGTCGCACCAGGCATTGCCCTCCTCGAAGGCATCGTCTCGGCGTTCATGTCGAACAGCGCACTCGTCGCTTCAAACCAGGCTATGTTTGGTCTCGATCAGTATCCAACCAACCACATTTTCTGGCTGATGCTGAACTACACCACCGGCGTAGGTGGGGCCTTCCTGCCGATCGGCACCGCGGCTGGGATGATCCTAATGTCTCGTTTCCACTCGGTTCTCACCATGGGTGCGTACATCAAGATGACGATCATTCCGTTTTTCCTCGCCTACGTGGCAGGCTTCGCCGTACTGTACGCTGACTATCTGATCAATATCTCCTGATCTCCATCGCGCAACGCGATAGCAAAAGCCCCGACTCTCGTCGGGGCGTTTTTATTTCTCTTTCTTGTCTCCTGTCTCTAGCTCTTTTTCGACTCGCTCCACGATCTCACTGAGTGCCATCTGTGCCTTGACCAAGAAATCATGCGCGCCGAGGTCTTTGGCTTTTTTAATATCAGTAGGCTCAGCCAAGTTCGATAGCACCAACACCGGAATATCACTCAAGTGCACACTTTGCTGCAGTGTCCGCAAGATCTCAAAACCGTCAATATTTGGTAACACCAAGTCGGTCAAAATGATGTCTGGCTTATCCTCCTGCATGTGATCAAAGGCGGTCTGTGCATCTGGACAGCCAGTAACCACATATCCAAGTTCAGTGAAGTTTTCAGACAACGCTTCAAGCAGCATACTCTCATCTTCGATGATCAGGATCTTTTTGGGAGTTTGTTTCATATTCGTAACACTCATTACTTATGACTGTCATTCTACCCTGTGCCGCAAGATAGTAAAACCAGTCCGCTCGAATAGGTCTAGTATCGTCGCCAGAAGTATGGCGTAAACAACATAAGAACCGTAAACAGTTCCAGTCGGCCCACGATCATCAGGCCCGAGAGATACCACTTCACTAAATCTGGCAACTGCGAGTAGTCGCCAACCGGGCCGACCTCACCGAGACCGGGACCAATATTCCCCAGCGTAGCAGCGACTGCACCAAAGGAAGTCGGTGTATCGATCCCAAACAAGAGCAGTACCACCACCGACACTACCGCAATAAAGATGTACAACATAACGAATGCGATCACTCGATACAACACCGACTGCGGGACCAGCTTGCCGTTGAAACGAACCGGCAAGATCGCATCAGGGTGTAGCTGTTTGCGGAATTCTAAAAATGCGTCTTTAAAGAGAACCAGATGTCGCATGACCTTCACTCCTCCTGCGGTCGATCCTGTCATGCCGCCGACAAACATTAAAATAAACAAAATGTAGACCATCGGTGCCGCCCAGACGTAGTAATCAGCAGTCGCAAAACCAGTGGTGGTCACGATCGACACTACTTGGAACAATGCATCACGAAAGGCATGTTCGATCCCGGTACCGAGCGTCACTCCAAAGAGCCATAAGACCAAGGTTGCACCCACTACCACATACACGTAGTAGCGAAACTCATCATTACGAAACAGCGCCGTGATCTTGGTGAACAGTGCAGTGTAGAGGAGCGCAAAGCTCGTCCCCGCTAAGAACATAAAGAAGATCACAATGTACTGCAGGTGCGGCGCAAAGGCAGCCATGCTCGCTTGTTTGGTTGAAAAGCCGCCAGTAGAAAGCGTGGTGAATGCGTGATTGATCGCATCGAAAACAGACATGCCACCAAGCCACAAAAAGAAACCGAGTGCAAACGTAAGTACCACATACACCACCCACATGATCCCGGCAGTTTCTTTAATGCGTGGAGTGAGCTTGTCGACTGTTACTCCAGGCGATTCAGCATTGAAGAGCTGCATACCGCCAATCCCCAAGAGCGGCATGACTGCGATCATAAGCACTACAATTCCCATTCCGCCGATCCACTGTGTCAAACTTCGCCACAACAAGATACTTTCTGGCTGCACCTCGATCGCGGTCAGCACTGACGCACCAGTCGTGGTAAAGCCAGAGACCGATTCAAAGAATGCATTAGCGAGCTGTGGGATAGCCCCTCCAAAAAGATACGGTAAAGCACCCATAAGGGAAAGGAGAACCCAACCACCGGTGACGATCAGATAGATGTCTCGTTTGTGGAGTTGGCGCTTACCACGGTTTGGCAACCACAGTGCAAGCCCGCACACAAACACCAACACGGCCGACACCAAGAACGCTGCGAATTGTCCATCGCCCCGGTACAAAGAATAGAACAGAGGCAGCAGCATGAACGAAGCCTGCAATAACAAGAGGATCCCTAGTATTTGCACAATGGCTCGGACATTGAATGACATACTTAGAGCATATTTTGAAACGCATCACGCACAGCATTGTGGCACGCAACAATGACCCGATCGTTTGGCTGGAAAATATATGAGGGATCAAGCTCAACCGGTTTGTTTTTGCGCAGCACCCCACCGATCACCACTTCGCTCTTTGCAATGAGTTCAATGCTCTTTTGGGGCATACCGGTGATCGGCGATCTGTCCTTCACTAAGAATTCGAAGATCTCCATATCGAGACCCGGGATACTCGCCACTGAAAGTACGTTACGCTTCTTTACATGACGAAAGATAAAGTCTGCCGCAATGTACTTTTTATTGATAAGCGTATCGACACCGAGCTCGTACGCGCCTTGCAAATAGTGTACGTCTTTCACAAACGCGATCGTATGTCTGACACCGTGCTGTTTGGCGATCAGACATGAAATGATGTTGAGCTCTGGATTGCCGGTCGCAGCCACGATCGCGTCCATCTCATCGACGTCATGCTCTTCTAAGAACCCCGATTCTTGCATGTCGCCATGAATGACCAACGCCTCCGGCAAAAAATCTGCTAACTCCTCAGCAACTGATTTCTTCCCCTCTACCATTGTCACCTGGTAGCCCTTTGCCTGCAGCCGTCTGGTCGTCTCAATCCCCGCGCGACTACCACCAAACACCATCGCTCGCTTGCGTCGACGTGTTTGTCCAGACTGTACTTTCGCCATCTTATGGAGACCGCCGGAAGAAGCTATGAAGTACAGATGATCAGTCTCTTTAAGCGGGAGGCGTTCGCTAGCATGATAGGTCATACCATCACGCACGAGTGCGATCGGCTCTACCCCGGCCGCCCGATACTTGCGGGCAATTTGCTGCAATGTATGACCGATCAATGTACTGTACGCCGGGACGATCAAACCAGCCAAAAAGTATTTCCCATGCTCAAATTTTACCAACTGTGAAAACGCCTGTGTATCGAGCAACATCGCGACCTCATCGGCAGCAAGCGAATCCGGTGACACGATCTCATCGATACCGAGTCCAGCGAAATCAAACACATCATCGTGCAAGATCAATTTCGAATGACGCACACGAGCGATCACTCGCTTCGCACCAACCCGCTTGGCTAAGATCGCGGTCATGAGATTAAGCTCTTCACTCTCGGTCACGGACACAAACAGATCAGCTTTAGCCGCGCCTACTTCCATCAGATTGTCATATGAAAGTGCGTTACCCCGAAATGTCGCAACGTCATGCTTTTGTGCCAGACGCTCAAGTTTTTCTGCACTCTTGTCGATCACGCTCAGCTCGTGTCGCTCAGCAGAAAGCTGTGCAATGAGAAATGTGCCTAGGTCGCCGGCACCCGCTACTACGATGCGCATAGAAGTTTGTACACTTCATTATAACGCCGCGCCGAAGGCTGCTTCAATGTTAGTTGGACACAGTGGAGCTAGTATTATCATTCAACGTGTACCAATCAAGATTGCGAGTGATAAACATGACCGTCGCCAGGACTCCAAAGAGTAGGACCGAACCAAACAGCAACGCATACTGATCCATTTGCAGCAGGATGTACAAGTAACCATACAATGCAGTGAGCAGGGTTGCGATCGCTAGAGCACGCTTCTTAGCTTTAAGTACACTGAAACAATAGCCAGTAATGAGCAGCGTGGTCGCGATCATCGCCACCAAGTACGCCGGCAGAAATCCGATCACCTCAGCAAATGAAAGGAGGAGTAGATAAAAGAGCGCAATCGCCAGACCGACCAGGAGATACTGCACTGGATGGATCCGCAAACCGGCAAGCACCTCGTACATGAAGAAGGTCAAAAACGTGAGGCTGATGAAGAGTATTGCGTACTTTGTGGCGCGGTCGACCATAGTATAGAAGTCGACTTCCTGGAACAGGCTCACTCCAAACGCTTTTGCTTGCAGCGTTTCGTTGCCGTCAACCGCGCCACTGCCCAACCAGTACTGCGGGAGATTCTTCCCGTATGAAGTAACGTTCCAAGTCGCCTCAAAACCTTGCTCGGAGACCGTACGGTTCTCAGGCAAAAATTCTCCACTGAAGCTTGGTGCACTCCAGTCTGAACTAAGTGTCACGGCAGTATTTTCTCCGAGTGGAATGAATGAGATCGACTGACTTCCCTTCAGCGGCAGCGCGAATGAAAATTGGCATGTCGCCTGACTTGGGTCGATCGTGACCGGAGTATGTACGCCGACAGTGTCGAGCGTTAAGAATTCAGAAGACGGTAACATCTTGTACTCTTTTTCTCCAAAGCTGAGTGGAAACGAAGACGTGATACCGCGCGTATCGGATACATTCAGCGAGAGGACTGCCTTGTCCCATAAGACCTTTGTATCTGCCGATGATCCCAGATCGATGACTGATATGTCGAAGCTACCGACCCCATTCACTGTCGTGGTGTAGACCGGTGTTTCATACACCCCTCTTGTGAGCAACTGGGTGCCGATCTCACTCTGATACGAAAGGTCCTGTGGCAGTAGCGTGAGGGTGGTCGTATTGACCACACGTTCACCCGTAGTGGTAACAGCTGTCTTTTCAACCGGAATTGTAATGACCGGACCAGCGATCGTCTGTGGCCGACTCCACTGTTCAGACACTTGATCTGACGCATCTCTTTGGGTGCTTTCTCGTTCTTGGACAATATTCCACACGAACATAGTGGCGACCCACGACACAAACACAAGTGCAGCCAGCACAATAAGCTTGGTTGTTAACTGACTCTGAAGCTTCGGTCGAGGAATTTCTCTCATAGTATTTGGTATTTACACATATTCATACTTCCCTTCTTGCCATTTAGTTACGAAAACAGCCGCTCGATAAATCGAGCGGCTCTGTGATTACTTGGAGGCGTGCACCGGAAAAAACTGGCTGATCCGATACTCCAACTGACGCGTGTCGTACTTATCAGCGACTTGAAGCTGCACTTCTCCGACAAAGAAATTCGGGAACGGGGCCATGATCGTATCGGGGTCACCCAATATTGAGTGAGTTTCGACCCCCAACTGCCTCAAGAGATCCGTCGCTTTGTCGACCGCCTCTTCTGCACTGATAGCCTCGATCTTGATCGGATCAGAGCCGACCGGACTCTTGAGTGCCGAGTACGAAATGACCGGACAACCATCAGCGTAGGTCACTGATAGTTTAAAAATACCAAAATGCATCATGTTGCTCCCTGAAGTTTCAGAAATCTCTCTCAAGTACCCTTGCGGTACATACTTAAGAGAAAGTACAGGTTTAGAATTCTCGTAGTCGATCTGGTAGCCCCAGACCCACTCTTCAATTCTTTGGTGGAAGATACGCTTGATATCTCGAACAACCCCAACGGCAGATTCGACCCACCCGACAACCAACACACGCTGCCCGAGCGAGAATTTCTGAGGCTGATCGGTACGGTCTGACCCATGTCGTTCACGAGCCTGCCGCGCGGCAGCTTCTGCTTCAGCACGAGGAATGCTCGTATAGAAACAGCAAGGTGCTATATGCATTGCGGGCGAATCAGCATCATGACAGCCGCAATCACACGGACCGTCAAAGCTGGTCTTATTACACATGTTAAGTCTCCTGTAGGACCGAGTTTCTGATAGGAAAAATACAATAATAAATTTAATACGTCAATGACATCTCACGTGCAGTTTCCTACTTTTTTCGTCGCACCACAAAAGCGAGCAGCACAACTACCAAAGTCAGTAGGAGGAACACGGTCGCATTTGATTCATCATCGTTACAGTTGTGACCGCTCGTAAAGGAATACACCACAGAATCAAAGGTCGTCCGGATCTCGGCGATATCGCTCTTGTCACCCGAAACCTGGATCATGATCGGCTGTCCATCAAGGACGATGTCTATAGACTCCGTTATTTGTACCGCTCCACCAGTCGTGTAGACCCTTTCTTCGATGTAATAGTATGCATCACACCCAACCACAGTCCGCTTCTCTGCCCCGAGGCCGTTCACGTAGTAGTCTTCCCAATCATCGTCATACAGCGGGTCAGATAACTTCACTGCAACAAAGATACCGGTCCAACGGTTTCGAGCCAGGTCGCCACCCTTATTGAAGGTGTACAACCCGTAGTTTCCTCCATTTTCAAGATAATCAGATGTATTGTACTGAACAAATGAGTCGTCGATCTGAAATGTGAAATCGTAGGTTTCATCAGTAATAACCGCAGCACCAACAACACTCGGCGCGAACAATATGAGTAAGCTGAGAATGACTATTTGACGTAGCATACCTATACACTATTCTGAACAACCCACCTCCGCAGTATTACCAGCCGCATCGGTCGCACTGATCGTAGTCGCCGAGCAGCAACCTCCACTCCAAGAGCTACCATCAGAGCAAACAACGCGATAAGTGGTCGAGCGAGTAAAGCTTTGGTTTTTGCTAACATACGTACTATGTAAAAAAGCACTAGTAATACGATCGGTGTCCTATTTGTTTAGTGTACCAAAAAAACTATGCCTCCCTTTATAGAACAGTGGACATACCACTTCGATTTTTGATCCTACAGCTTTTTCACGATCTCGATCAGATCGGTCACCGACTCCGGATTCATGAGGGTGGAAACATCGCCGAGCGCATCGTATTCTTTATTTGCGATCTTTCGTACAATTCGCCGCATGATCTTTCCTGATCGGGTCTTTGGTAATGCTGCGACAGCCACGATCTGATCCGGTCGTGCAAATGAACCAACCTGCTTTTTTACCAAGTCACCGAGCTCGACATATGTCTCCTCAGTGATCGTCGCAGAAGCCGTCGGACAGACAAAGACGCACATTGAGCACCCTTTAACTGGGTGAGGTATAGTGACTGCCGCCGCTTCGACAATATCCGGATGTAACACTAGAGCGCTCTCAACCTCTGCAGTACCGATCAGTCGACCAGAGATATTCATAACATCATCGATCCTACCAGAGATCCACAGATGTCCATCAGCATCTCTACGCACACCATCTCCTGGTAAGTAATACCCTGGATACTGGCTGAAATACACCTCTAGATACCGCTCGTGATCGTTAAACAAATCTCTCATCTGCCCCGGCCACGAACCCTTAAGAAGCAGTATCCCTTCACACTCTCCTGTGAGCTCGTTTCCATCAGCATCCACGATCACAGGTTGAATACCAAAGAATGGTTGCATAGCTGCCCCCGGCTTTGGATCCACCGTTCCAGGAATAGGTGTCAGCGCGTGGCCACCCGTCTCGGTCTGCCACCAGGTATCGACAATGTAGCACTGTCCGCGACCAACCACATCGTGATACCAATGCCACGCTTCGGGGTTGATCGGCTCACCTACCGTACCCAAGATCTGAAGGCTCTGCCGCGACGTCTTGGTCACAAACTCATCTCCTTGCCCCATCAACATCCTGATCGCAGTCGGCGTACTGTAAAATGTCGTGACTGAATATTTGTCGATCACCTCCCAGTAACGAGATGCGTCGGGATAGGTCGGCACGCCCTCAAACAATACTGAGGTAGCACCATTACAGAGGGGACCGTATACCATATAGGTATGCCCTGTGATCCAGCCGACATCGGCAGCACACCAGTACACATCGTCTGGCTGATAATCAAAGGTGTAGCGGTGTGTCATCGCTGCATACAGTAAGTACCCTCCCGTTGTATGCAAGACCCCCTTTGGCTTACCAGTTGAACCAGACGTATACAAGATAAACAACGGATCTTCAGCCTCCATACTCTCTGGCTCGCACACCACATCTTGCTTCATAATTTCTGCACGATAATCGACACTTGTATCTCCAAGCACCAACGGTTCAGACCCGATCTGCACCACCACAGTGGTATGTACCGTGGGACAATCTGGCAAAATGGCATCGACATTGGCTTGTAGTGGATTTTGCTTTGGACCACGCTTCACATAATCGGCAGTGATCACTGCTACACAAGCCGCATCATGAATCCGAGACTGTAGCGCTTCGGCTGAAAAACCACCAAACACCACCGTATGCACCGCTCCAATGCGTGCACACGCCAGCATGGCGTACACCGCCTCTGGTATCATCGGCATGTAAATACACACCCGATCACCCTTCGTAACACCACGAGATTTCAATAGATTAGCGAAACGAGACACCTCTTCTAATAGCTGTTGATACGTGATATCGATCCGCTGCCCTTCGTTACCTTCCCAGTAGTACGCTACTCGCGCACCCATACCAGCCTCGACATGTCGGTCTATACAGTTGTAGCTCACATTTAAAGTACCACCATCAAACCAACGCACCCTGCCCTGCTCGACATCATGCGTAAAGACAGTGTCCCACTTCGTATCCCACACCAACAACTCCTCAGCCTGCTCAGACCAAAACCCCTCTGGATCAGTGATCGATCGCTGATACATTTCTTGATACTTCTCTTGGTCTAGTCGTGTGGTTCGCTGTGCAAAATTCATATTGTCTTAGGATAGCATATAGCACTTAGTCTTCTTTTTGAGCAACGGCAAACGTGTCCATCATCCACGCATCAAACGTATCAGCGAGACGCGCCGCCATCTCCTTACTAATGTGATCATCATCCATGATCACCAACAAGTCTTCCTCCGAGACATACTTCCGACATACCGACCCTGGACAAATATATTCATACGGGTCAAAAATAGACACATTGGCATACTCACGAGCTACCTCCGCATACAGATCTCGTATAAATGCAGCGCGTGCAAGATCGTCAGTTTTAGATAATTCGCAATGACGACCAAGTAGTGCGCACGACTGGGGTCCAGAAGCGAACACTGGCGTTGGCGCGATGAAGATCAGTTCGACCGCTGGATCGAACCGCTCAATATACTCTCGTACACTTTTCTCAAGCACCTGAGCATATTGAGGCTGCTGATCAATATGTAGAGAAGTAACGTAGTACACCGTTTCAAAGGATTCACTCACTCTGTTCACTTCGCTCGCACGAGCTTGTATCACGTCGCTACCCGCCACAAACTCAGACGTCAACGGCACTCTCGGAAAGCCGTCAAAATAAAACGCATCCACTACCCGAGACTCTTCAAACATCGGAATAAAGTGCGTCGCGTGGCTATCTCCGGTTAGATACAGCAAGGTGGAATCGCCTTGCTGACCAGCAACAAAACATTCTTCTCGTAAGCCATACCTATTAAGATCACTTGTAGTATCTCCATACCCACACACTGTCACGGATCTACCAAAAAAAGTCTGTGCTGGCTGAACTCGATCACCGAGCGAGAGTGTTCGTTCAATATAATTAATACTTTTGCTCGTATGAGAAAAATCATTGAGGGCTGTGTTGACCTGCAACCTGATCATATCGACCTGTGTCAGACTGAACACAACAATGGTGGCCGCGGTTACCATAATGAGCTTCCACCGACTAACTAGCGCAGATAAGAATTTCTCCAACCCACTTGAATAGCGGAGTGGCGTTTCTACCAGATGATACGAAAGCACCGCTGCTGCAACAGTTGCGACTGTCGCTACCAAAACAAAGGCTACAGCATCCAGATACAGTCCTGCAAAATAGATCACCGGTAGGTGCCAGAGATACAATGAATACGATATTTTTCCGACGTACAAAACGACGCGATTACCTAGCACCCTCTGATTCAGGAAAGCCGTCCCGCCAGCCAAGATGATAAAGACCACAGACAACACCGCGAAAAATATCTCCAGCTGCAAGCCAAATCTCGCCTCAGGGAAAAACTGCAGAATACCAATGATCGTCAATCCTGCAGCAGCAAAGTAGTTTGGTATAGCATACTGCTCCAGTTTCTCCCGCAAGAAAAACAAAGCACAACCAACGCCCAACTCCCAAAAACGCGCAACTGGTGAATAGAACGCACCGATCAATTCATCGGCGTAATAGGTAGAGATCAGAAAAAACACACACGCCACCCCAGCAATAATAAAACCCGCAGTATGTATCGCCAGCTTCCGCTGGCGGACCCACCAGAGGATCCCAATGAGCAGAAGCGGGTACAGCACATAAAACTGCTCTTCCACACCTAGTGACCATGTATGCAGCAGCGGATTGATCAGATCCTGATGAAAGTATTCGTCACCACGGAATAAAAAGTATACATTCGAAAGCGCGAAGACTGAGCTGACTGCGCTTTTCACAAATAAATTTGTATCCCAAAGGAAGCCGAAAAACAGATACAGTACGGTAGTACCAAGCAGCATGCAAAGCAGCGCTGGATACAAACGCTTAAATCGCCGTACATAAAATTTCTTCAGATCGACCCTGCCGTTTTCTAGATACCCTTTGTAGAGCGACTGGGTAATAACATACCCCGATATGACGAAGAAAATATCAACACCCAGGTACCCACCCTGAAAGTGGTCCGGATACATATGAAAAAGGATCACCGCGATCACCGCGATCGCTCGCAATCCATCGATGTAAGGAATGTATTTCAAACTTGCTGCACGCATACCCGATCCGTCATTCTGTCATTAATTAAAAGGTATTATACAGATGTCTCTGCCTCTCCAATACCTAAAATTCGCCCTGGCAACAAAAAGGAGAAATGGCAAATTACAGATACTGCATCAGACTGTTGCACTTTAAGACTGACGCCACCAGGATTTCATACACAAATAACTTTATAGGCTCAAATCCATCAAACAGAAAGTCCAAGCATTTCATGCTTGGACTTTCTGTTATAAAGCTCTCCTTGTGGGATGATGTTCGAACTTTTTGTACAAATGAGAAGACCCCGCGTACGTGACGCGGGGTCTTGGGTGTCCGATTAACATCAATCGAGATCGAAGTCCCAGAAGTGGATATTGACCAATGCACCGTTCTTGGCAACGAGACCGCCAAGTGCTTTGACCAACGCCTGAGCCTCAAGCGAGGTCTTGTTGTTGGGGTCAACATCTGACCAGCTGAGCATGTAGTCGTACACACCCAACTCGGACAAAGACTGTCGCAAGGACTCTTCAGAATTTGCTTGCCCGACGAGATACCGCAGACTGGCTTCACGTTCAGTCTCGTCCATCTCGTACCAACCTTTCGTCTCCAGAAGATGTGGGACAACCGCATCAACGACCTGGTCAATCATTTCGTAGTGTTCGATTGCACCGTTAACAGCGGGACTATTGAGAACGTCTACCATTGTTTGTTTCCTCCACAGAAAACTAGTCAGTTCATTTCGGAAATACCCTACACAAAACAATACGCTATAAATAGCGTATTGTCAATAGTGCTCCGCCGGTAGGATTCGAACCTACGACCAATCGGTTACATCTTGTCCGAAAATTTCTTAACGGGATGGACTATATCATCATCCTGATCTGATAACCGTGGGATGTGAGGGGCTTCGAGCAACTTCCTGCCCTACTTCCTTTCGGAATAGTCTCTGAACCTTCCTTGGATTACTCCTTGGCTTGGCTGCTGATTGCCCGCGCACGCGCTAGGGGTTCCAGCAATTCACCTCATGTTTCCGTACCTCATTACTGAGGAAGGCTGCTATTTAGAACATTTGTTCAATGTTACAGCCGACTGCTCTACCACTGAGCTACGGCGGAATATGTAATTGTTACTTGTACAAACAAGTATGGCTATTTTACAGATTTTCAACCAATATACAACCTCCTCACCAACATGGTATACTACATGTTGTATGCCAAAGAAGGATACTCGAACATATGCAGATCGAGCAGAATATCTCAAGAGAGCCGTCGCTGAACGAAGACGTCTTCTGCGTCAAAGAGCGGTTGAGTATGGAGGCGGAAAATGCCAGATCTGTGGATACAAGAAATGCATCAACGCCCTCTCCTTCCACCACAAGGACCCTTCGCAGAAAGATTTTGGATTGTCAGCACGTGGTACGACAAGATCATGGGAAAAAATGAAAACTGAAATTGATAAATGCATTCTTGTATGTGCAAACTGTCACGCAGAAATACACGCCGGAATAACAAAACTACGAAATTAACTGACCAAAATCTCATTGCTCTAAAAGTTGCTTTTTAAAAAAATTATTGTACTATTTCACCCAGCTTGAACCTGTTACTTACACACCACAGAGGAGTGTGCACATGTCGACAAACGACATCGACCAAAAAGATCCGCTCTGTCCCGAGCGCCGGTACGCAGCTGGCTATGCTGAAGAAGAGGGCCGGCAAGCCGCTGGCCTGAAGTGGATGATCATCAAGTATGGACTCATCGTGCTGGTGATCAGTGGCGCTGGCTGGACCGCATGGTCATATGTTGGCAACGCAACAGCCGGTGCTATGGAAAAAGTCACCCCTTGTTTCATGTCGGAGACCAAGCGCTGCGGCGCGTGGGCGCATCCTTCCGAATGGAATATTCCCTTCTTCGGTGATGATGCAGAGGAGGAAACGCAAGTCGCTGCTCCTGAGCCGGAAAATGACGATCCGTCATGGTTCGCCAGAAAGAAAGCGGGAATCGCAGAATGGTGGAACAAGTCGGATGATAAGCCAGAAACGGCATCGATCGAAAGCACTACCGCTGAGACCATAGACGTCGCACCGCCGGCAGATACCAGCCTGAAGACAGCAGACAAACCACCGGTCGTCGTCGCTGAAGCAGCGGCATCCGAGCCTCCGAAGGCAAGTCAGGCGACAGAAGCCACGACCACCGAGGTCGAAGTCGCCTCGACCAACGCCGACTGCAAGTGGTGGAAATTCTGTTTCGGTGAGTAGCACCGTACACAAACGTCGTTCGCAAATGCGGACGGCGTTTTTTTGAGGTATGATGCGACTCATGCCAGAACTACCAGAAGTGGAAACCGTACGACTGCAATTACTGCGAAAAGTGGTCGGGAAAACGATCGATTCGGTCGAGGTATTTCACAATAAGACGGTCAGTCATGATGTAGAGATCGAAGATCGATTGCGTGGAAAAACGATCGAACACATCGACCGGGTTGGCAAACTCATGATCTTCTCTTTTGTGAGCGAAGAAGATCTATTTCTTTTGGCGCACCTCAAGATGACTGGGCAGTTTTTTTATGTCGGGAAAGATGCGGCGGTGACGGGCGGCGGTCATTCCATGACCGCCGCCGATATGAACCTACCAATGAAGCACACTCGTGTTGCATTTCATTTCACCGATCACACCACTCTCTACTTCAATGACATGCGTCTCTTTGGGTATACAAAAGTAGTCGACCGGGCGGAAATGGAACGAGCAAGAAACGGGTTTGGGCCGGAGCCGATCAGCGACGATTTTGATTGTGCATGGTTCGCTGATCGGCTCCGGAGAAGAAAGACTTCAGTCAAAGCCGCGCTCCTTGATCAATCATTCATCGCAGGCCTCGGGAATATTTATGTCGACGAAGCACTGTGGCGTGCGCAAGTACGACCGACCAGGCGAGCTGATAAGGTGACCAAGAAGGCTGCGGTCGCTCTCTGCCGCGCTGCCGGAGACGTGATGAAAGAATCGATCGCCGTCGGCGGCACTACCTTCCAACACTTCAAAGACACTGGTGGCGAAAACGGCAATTTCACCGACTATCTCAAGGTTTTTGGTCAGCACGGCACCAAGTGCCCCCGCTGTGGAACCCTCATCAAAAAGATCCGCTGCGCCGGCCGCGGGACACACTATTGTCCAGGGTGTCAGAAGTAATTAATCGACTTTCACACTGGCACGACCCCAGGCCACTCTTCCCCACGCTCGTTCGTGGCCGTAATAGAACAGGAGTTTCAGCACCACATCGAGCACAATAAATGACGCGGCTAGCTCGTGACTACCAGTGAGGAAGTACGTGATTCCTGCCCCGGTACCGGTAGCGATAAACCGCCAGGTGATACCCTTAACAAAACTTCGTATTCGTGAATCTTTCATGACTTTAGTATACTGCGGAGATGGAAGTAAAAATCGAACCATCGTGGAAAGCTGCCCTGAAGGAGGAATTTGAAAAGCCTTATTTTGCCGATCTCTCACAGAAGGTGAAAGAAGCGTATCTTTCGAAGGCCATCTATCCTGCTCCGAAAAATGTCTTCAATGCGTTTACACTCTGTCCGTTTGATCAGGTGAAGGTGGTGATCCTTGGACAAGACCCATACCACGGACCCGGCCAAGCTCACGGGCTTTCCTTCTCCGTGCAAGATGATGTAAAGATCCCACCCTCACTCCAAAATATCTATAAAGAGATCAAAGCCGATATTGGTACTAGTGTACCAGAAAGTGGAAATCTTGAGCGCTGGGCCAAGCAAGGAGTCCTACTTCTCAACGCCACGCTAACGGTAGAACAAAGCAAGCCCGGCTCACACCAAGGACTCGGCTGGGAGCAGTTTACCGACTCGGTGATCAAAACTATCTCAGACCAAAAAGAGCATGTGGTCTTTCTACTCTGGGGCAACTTCGCGCGCTCAAAGGCAGCCCTCATTGATACTACAAAACACCTTGTGCTCGAAGCCCCTCACCCCTCCCCTTTCTCGGCTCACTCTGGCTTCTTTGGCTGCAAACATTTCAGCAAGACCAATGAGTACCTAGAAAAACAAAAACTATCTCCAATCGACTGGTAATAGAAAAGGCGTCCGAAGACGCCTTTGTTGTGCTCCCGAAGGAGCGTGAGAAGATCAGTAGTAGTCCAGCTTGCTGCCGAAACGTTCGATCTCGGAGACGCGGAAGTTTTTGGTCTTTCCGCCATCCGCATCGACAACGACCACAAGGGTCGTTCCTTCGAACGCCGCACCAGCATCGAGTGCGATGGACTGACCATTGGTCAGAACCACGTACTTGCCGGGCATACCGTCATGAAGACCGAGCTCGCGCTTCAGTCGCCGCGCACGAAACAGTGCCTGACTCCAGCCAAGCAAGCGCTCGTGGAGCGGCTTCTGCAGCACAGCGTGGTTGCGAAGAACTTCGCCCATAAGTCACCTCCTCAGCTACTGCTGAATTGCATTGAACATAGATCACCTACCTACAGTTTGCCAGTATTTTCCAGGCTGTCAAGCCGGGCACACAAACTCCTCGAACGGAATGAACCACACCTCGCCCTTTGACTCATCCGCACCCTTGCGCGATCCCCAGACACTAATGCGACCGGGTGTGAACAACGCTTGAAAGCGAATGAATTGCCACCAAGTGACCAGGACCACGAACATCGGCAACACCATGAGACGACGCGGATGTCGTACCAGGTGCCACAGTTGCCGTGAACCAAAGGTCAGCATGGTCCCAAGGAACGAAAAGACGATCAGGAAGAACAGTGGCATAAGCGGCTCTCGCTCACTGAAGAACAAAAGCCAAAACCACCGTCCGACCAAGAACACCGTGATCAGTGTCAGCAAGAGATCCGTGTAGTACTGATACATCACGAACCACTGCTTCCGGAACCACGAATACTTGGTCGAGATGAAGGTCAGCCACTGACTCGAGGTTGCCCAACGGCGGAAGATGCGATTGATCTGCCGAAGCCGCTTTGGCATTGAGGTCACCACAGTCGCCCGAGGGTTCATGACTGTGTGATAGCCCAACTGTTCCACTCGAAGCGTCATCTCGCGGTCATCGCCAGCATGTAGCTGCACACGACGCATACCAACAAACGGGAATGTACTTTTCAGAAACGGTACATTCCAATAGTGCTCGACGAGTTGATCCATCCAACCAACGATGATCTCGGACCGGATCATATACAACCGACCAGGCAGACAGCCAACCTGTCCAAACAACGTGCCAGCCGCCATCGACGAGCCGATACGCGAATCCTCCAGCCAGTCGAGCACCTGCAGCAATGGCGTATCCGGATTACGAATACGCTGGGCCGTGGTCACTCCACCGATCTTCGGATCTGCAAACGGCCTGAGCAGTTCACCGACAATATCATCGTTTGGTGTCGTGGGGACCGTGTCAGAATCGTGGAAAGCTGAAAATTCATACAGCAACCCTCGATCCTTCGCCCACTCCACCGCTGCTTCGAGCACCTTACCCTTTGCTTCTGGGTCCTTAGCCCACCGAACGCCGTTTCGCAGATTTTTCCGCTTACTCCGCGCATTGGTCATAAAGACGTGCGCATCATACTGCTTTGCGATCTTCGCGAGCTCGATCCCCTCCTCAGGATAAATATCTGCCGCATCAATGATGCAGACGATCGCATATTTGTCGGTCCACTTCTCGTACGAAGCGCACATCAGCCTAAGCGACTCATGCATCACTGCATGATCCTCGAGATAGACCGGCATGAAGTGAGTCACACCACCAGCCGACTTTTGCATGGGGTACTGCATGAACAGTTCCCCACGCGCCAACTTTCGATGTGCCCACCAGCCGAGTATCTGCCGCGGTATCACGATCAGTGATACGAGCAAAAACATTGAGACAAAGAGTGTGAACTCCATATAGAAGAACACATCCCTACTGAATGTGAACATATACTGTCCCCTCCCTAGCGAGCCAGATCGACTTCGCCACTCACTGTGAATTGAAGACCGACGTAGTTATCTTGTCGGTCACTGTATCGATCCGGCGTTGCACCAGTAGTGAACCAGGTCTGACGACCAACGAGTTCCAATGACCAGTTACCCCAAACCAAGCTATCGTGTGGCAGCTTACCGTACGTTCCAAGTGAAGCCTCAGCATACGTTTGGTTATTCCACCACTGCTCATTATTGTCTGGAGCTTCCACAAACCCAAACTTCAAGCCCGGGCCAGCTTCGACATCTTCAGCAATACCCCAGAGAGCACGCTGTCTCACATGACCACGGATCAGTGGACCGGCCTTGCCAAACGGCTGACCAGAGGCTGGATTGATTGCTGGATTATCAGCTTCATCAAATGGAAGCGTCATTTTAACGTAGAAGTTAAAGGGTGCACGAAAATCTTTCCGTACCGATCTTTCTTGCTCAGGCACATCAATCGTACCTGCCCACTTCTGCCGATATTCGCTCAACAGATCGCGAAATGCTCTGCGTTCAGCGTCATCAGAAAGCCCCCAGTCAATAACAACCGTATTGGAAGCCTTTCCGACTGGCACTTGACCAAAGTAGAACGTGATCATCTCGACCCGCGGAAAATCAGTATGAATTGATTCCAACATCTTCCGGAACCACGCCACCTTCTTTCCGCCAGTACACTGACCAGAGGTCGACACCTCCGCAATATTGATCGGACCGGCGACACCTCGACGAATGAGCTCGTTGTAGATTGGACGAAACTCGTACTGAAACGAACGTTCGTACCTATACTTCGGCGCAGTACCACATCGATTGTACGTCGAAATGGCTGTGGCGGGCATAAAGCGGTTTATTTGAGCGACATACCGATCACCATCTTTTAAAACCCCTTCACCTCCTGCGTCAGTGCGATTGTAGTTCACCTCGTAGTAGCGCACGTTCACCTTTTCTCGTTCGAAAATGGAGACTATGTGACTCTCTGCTGCTACCGCCAGTTCTGGAGTGTTCCCCGTTGCGTACATGCCCCAGGGATACCAGTTGCCATTGAGCTCATGCATAACACGAAGCGCCGCCAGCTGCCGACCGTCTTTCTTGATTTTGGCCGACAGCTCATACAGCGCTTCGTCGTACACACCAGTAAGCACTTGCCAGTGTATCCCAGCAACTTCATTACCAAGGCTCGTCGCCTCGCTTGAACCGACAGTAGACGTAACACCATCATCAACGATGACAGTGAGGACCACTTCGTAACCATGATCAAGATACTCGCGCCGCACCCATTCGTAGGGATTAGCTCGGTTCTCATCCGACATAAGCTTGTAGTACAGGGTGGCACAGGTGATCCCCACCTCTGTCATTCGCTGCTTGTGCTCTGTCGCACTCCACATATCATCCTTGCCAAGACAAAACTCCCGTTTTGCCTGAGAAGGTGCCGCAGTGGAAACGCCCGACAAGACTAGCGAACACAGCAGTAACCACCACACATGTTTTCTGATCATTTGTCTGATCTCCTTTTCAAAGGACTATGAAAAACACAGCCGGCCCAAGGGGCCGGCCACTCCTGTGCCTAAAGTACAATAGAATTATTACTATGTAAAGCTATTCGTTTGGAGGAGATTCGACTACTTCTTCTGGGTTTTCGTTTGCTGTTTCTTCCGCACTGACCTCGTCAGCTGGAAGAGGTTCGTTTGGTACTTCCTCCTCAATAACCTCCTCCTGCTCATCAGACACAGCTTCGTCTTCAGAGTCTCCTGAAACCTCTTCGTCGTCTTCAATCACTTCATCTGTAGTGGTCGAAGTGTCTTCCAAAACCTCTTCCGTACCAGCAGCAGATGTCGTCGCAGTCTCTTCGTCTGTTGGAAGCACGCCAACTGGCTCAACCACCTTGTCTTCGTCATCTTCTTCAACTGGTTGTTGTTCAACTCCCAACTCAGCTTCTACTTCAGCCAATCTCTCTTCAAGCTCGGCAATACGCTGCTGGTTGCCAGTCACAGTCTGCCAGATCTCTTGAATAGCAGTTACCACTGCCGCCAAGATCGGCCTCGTTGAAAGAGTTTTGTAGCCATCAGGATTTTCTCCCACTGCTTCTGGCAGGAAGTCTTCTATGTTTTGTGCCGAGAATCCAGCATAGATGGTGGTTTGATCATAGCCACTTTTTTCGTTCCAACTGTAACGAATTGGCCTGATACTGAGTATTTCGTCGAGCCCAGCTTCGTATGCCCCTAGAATATTCTTAAGTCGTTCGTCGGAACTGACTGTCACATTACCGACTGCGTCAGTTTCAAGCGTACCGCCAACAATACCCGCAAAACGCACACCACTGGCTACAGTAAGCATAGCTGTTGGACTAGTGGTACCAATCCCAACATACCCGTTGGTATCGATAGTGAGACGCGAGGTGTTGTTGGTCTGGAAGCGTAACTGATGATTTGAGAAGGTGCCAAAGAAGCCTTGGAAGTCTTCCGCACGCATATCGAAGATCACGTCGTTGGTCGTATCACGGAAGCGAGCTCCGGCGCCGGCCGGCGCTACGATATTCAAAAGTCGACTATCAGTACTGCTACCGATGTTGATCTGCCCATCGTAGATCAAGCCGCCGATCGTACTCGAAGCCACCCACTTGTTGTGATAGAGCGGCGGCGGGGTTTCGGTCACACCATCCTCACCAACCTTCACGATCGATCCTTCTTCGATTATAAAATTATCATTACCACCATCGTCGCTGTACGCTTCGTTCATACCCCAAAGCTGCCCTTCGACTTTTACATATGACGCATTTGAGACACGCACGCCAGTCAATGGTGCAACTGGCGGATTGCTACTGTCGTCTTCACCAATAATCTGCGAAAGGCCGTTGATAAAGACAGGCGCAACTTGTGCGGTCGATGAACCAATGATCGCTACGCCGGCATATGGTGTCTCGGTACCACCACTAGAGTTTGGTCCGTCACGGCGCGTAAGGAGGCCGTTGAAGGTTACGGTAGTTGTACCCGTCAGTGAGATACGTACGCCATGACGGTCGTTGCGGTCGGTTGAGAAGTCAGTGAACATCATACCGCCGTTGCTTGACGATCCGTCGATGTAGAGACCAGTGAGTCCATTGAATACAGCACGTGAGTTGTTGATCTTGGTTTCACCCATCGAAGAGAGGTAGATTCCTCGAAGCGCATTACCAACTGCCAAGAGATCCTCAATGTATGAGTCGTTGAGTGCAGTGGCTCGAAAGCCGTGACCATCGGCACTATAAATAGAAAGACCACGGATAGTGAACCCGCGAGGGTTACCACTACCCGTACCAACTGCCGCTTCAAAACCATTACCGGTCACCTGCGAAATATCGACGTCAGTCAGTTTCCAATCGCGCACCAAACCTTCAAAATAGACACCGTCCACATCAACGCTGGCCGAACCACCATCGAGACTGAGGTACTCGAGTCGACCACCGTTGTTGTGGTTAGTTTCGCCTGAGATAGTGCGGTCGCGCACATGGATCAATGCTGCACCCGAGAAGGTCCCAAAGTCAGCCCGGATCGAGCTGCGTGGTGTCGAGCTATACGACCAACGCGGTGAGTACGCACCACGAAGCGTGACTGGCGTATCGAGTACGATCGGACTTGAAATACGATACTCGCCCATTGGGAAATAGACAGTACCACCTTCGCCACACGCGGCGATCGCTGACGCGATCGCCGCGTCATTGATCGTACTATTGTCACCCACCGCACCATACGCCTCCACGTTACACACCTGCCCACCCGTATCGACGAGTCGTGCAGTGGTCGTACCAGCCGAAAGCGTACCTGCGACAGTGAGTGTTTCACTCGGGGTACTGGTGCCAATACCAACATTGCCTGTAAGCCGAAAGACGTCACCACTGACAGCAGACCAGTTGGCGGTTGATGAACCAGCCAAGACAACTCCACCCCAGTACAGATCACCACCAAAATTGTAGAGGCGATTCACAACATTACTCGGTGACACTTCAGCCAAGTACAGCGCACCTGCCAAAGACAGTGAATCAGCCGGGCTGCTGGTACCAATACCAAGACGACCAGTCACGTATGAGGTACCCGAGAGGATCGCATCAGCCAGCGTCGGTGTAGTGAGTTCTGCCTGTACAAAAATATCCTGTTGCACAGCATCGACTCGCTCATAGATACGATCGACTGATTTGAGGACATAATCTCTTGTCGAAAGTGAGCTCGTCGCTTGCACTCCGTCAGCAGTCGCAATCGCTGCACTGTGTGGTAAAGAATTAATGTATTGCAACACCTCTGTGATGCGTTGATTCAGCAATGATTCTGAAACGCCCGACTGCTGGATCGTTACGTACTCGTTGGTGATCGTCTCATAAGTGACTGGGTACGTACTTGTCGCAAGCTCTGGATCTTTTTGTGTCACTGATTCACCAAGCACTACTGGATCTGGGTTTGGTTCATCGAGATGCTGGATCGGCGTAGCTACCGCTACTGATTGTGCACATCCTCCAAAGGGGCGCACCATCCATCCAAACCAGTCACAGAAAAATCCTTGTTCACCGGTATTCGCACTCGCAAAAAACGGTGTGGTCAGAGTACTAACCAAAAACACCACCGCTACCATCCGAAGTGCGATTCGCATAGCTCTATTGTATCAATATTATCGCTGTGGTTTTGGCGACCTGGGTACAGCAACTTACGCCAACCCAGGGAAGAAATCTCGAACGATCTGACTTTTTGGAACACCTGCGCTCTGGAGTAGTTTTGTGTACGCATTGACCATTGGTGGCGGCCCAGAGAGATACCAGGTACGCTCAAGATAATCAGGTGCTCGACGCTTGAGCATTTCGATCGTGACATACCCTTCCTCAGCTGGCGCATTCACCGCTTCCTTTGCGATCACTGGGATCACTTCAAGTGGCATGTTATCAAGGGCTGACATAAACTCATCGACGTAGGCCAACTCATCTGCAACATTACAGCAGTAAAACAGCTTTGTGTCGTGCTTCTTGCCACTATCAACCATATACTGAATATGACTACGGAACGGCGTCACTCCAATCCCTCCCGCAATCAGACCAAGCTTCACCTCTTCATCCTTTGGTAGCACAAAGTCGCCAGCCAATTGACTCGCAACGATCTTCTCCCCAGCATCGAGCTTCATGAGTTCACACTTGTATGAACTTCCCTTTTCTACCAGCTTAAACGCCAATCGGATCTTGTCTTCGGTCGGCGATGAAGCGATCGTAAAGTAGCGACGGGTTCCACGACTATCTGCTGCTTCGTGATGTAACATCCACTCGAGGTACTGACCTGCTTTGAAGGTGAAGCCTTTCGGTTTCGCAAACACAAACTCCCAAGTATCCTGAGCGATCTGTCGCTTTCCTTCAAAGGTCAAAAACAACTTCTGACGGACTCGCCACGGCAGCATGATGACATTGGCGATCACTAGTGCCAATTCTGGCGAAACATACAAGAAGGAAGAAAAGATAGACGAGTGTGACAGAAAGCCGACCAATCCACCATACAACGCCTGCGGTCCTTTCATAGCTGGCATGGTGAATGGCTCAGTGAGCATGTAAAAAGCCAAGAAGAGTACTGGCCATGAAAGGAAGAAGGTGCGAACAGCTTCACTGACTGGCACCTCATGGCTGATCGACTCAGCAATGTAAATAACCAAACTGACACCTATAAATGTGAGTACCGGCACCCACTTGCGGACTTTCATTACAACCAGTGAACCAAGTATCACAAGAGGAATGAACAATGTCGGATTCCCTACCCACCAACTAAAAGTGTAGACTCCGGTAACGCTAAGCGCGGCTGCACCAAAGGCAGCTGGATTAAGAAAATGCTGCTTCTTGGTCACAATGACAAACTTCGAAATGACAGCGATCATCACTGCTAAGACAAGTGGCCAGTTGTCGAAGATGTTTTCTTCCGGAATAGCAAGGAAAAACAAGATCACCGCCGTAATAGCGGCGGATTCATGGTTGGCTGGTATCTTTGTTATAAGCGCGATGATCCAGTTGAGAGACAGCGCCACCAGTAGCGCAAGTGCCAGAGCAAAAATTTGTGACAGACCACTATAGGCAATCAAGCCAGTGAATCCAGCAATGATCGAACAGGCTGCGAGAGTAAAGAGGGACCCGAGAACGAGTCGATACATTCCGATCCGGTCAACGAACTGTTGCACGAAATGAAATGGTTTTGAAATTAATGTCATCATGTAACGTATTTAGTGTATCACTGCATTTAATTAACGAAAGCCAAATGTTCAATACCATATCAGTACGCCTGTTACAATAAATAATTTCATCTTCTTACATGCCTTATATCATTGCTGTTCTTGCTCTCGTAGTTGTCGGTGTTGGATACACGCTCTACCAACCCGAACAATCAACTGAAGAACTCGTTTCAAACACACCAACACTATCTGAACTTAAAGAAACCATCGCTACCGAACTTGCTGAGGTGACTGACGCAACCTCTACCGACATAGTGACCCTTGCACTCGAAGAAGTAGAAGAGATCATTGCGGAAGAACCAGAGCCTGACGTTCCCGCACCAACCCCAACACCCACGATCGTAACACCGATACCTGAACCCGCGCCAGAGCCGGCAGCGCCCGTAGTAACACCTGCACCAGAGCCGGTTGTGACCACCCCGCCACCGACGGCACCTACAAACGACTTTGCTGATGGGACCTATTCTTCATCAGTAGACTATCGCGTACCAAGTCACAGTTACTCAATGGATGTCTCAGTGACCGTCAAGAACGACATCATCACTGCAGTGAATGTAGCGTATGATTCGAGCACTGCGCGCGATTCATACACCCGCCGTTTTGATAAGTCGTATGCGAGTTACGTGATCGGAAAAGACCTCCAAGGCATCAACGTCTCACGCATTGGCGGTGCGTCGCTTACTACCAAAGCTTTCAATAAGGCACTCGATAGCATTGAAGCACAAGCTGCTGCATAGCAACTATACTTGCAATAGTTCGCGAGTATATTATTATTGCTATATTAGTTTAAATTTTAAAGTAATATAGATCATGGCGTATATCATTGGAATCATCGTTGTAGTGCTGATCGCAGTTGGTTTTGCAATGACAAAATCAAGCGACACACCAACTACCATCACTACCGAACCTGAAACAAGCTTACCAGTAGCTGAGACACCAGCAGTCACCGACACAGAATCAGCTGACACGATGACCACAGTGATAGCTGATGGTGTTCATACTACTGCAGTTACCTATCTCACGCCCGCCAACAATGAGTACCTACTCGACGTATCGCTCACTACTGAGAATGGCGTGATCACCGATGCAAATATCGTGTACAGTCAGGGTGCTGAAAAAGATCCAAACGCGCAGCGCTTTGAAGGAGCATACAAGGAAGAGATCATTGGCAAGAAGATCGACGAACTCGACCTGTCTCGTGTCGGTGGTGCATCACTTACTACAGGTGCATTCAATGGGGCAGTTGACAACATCCTCGCAGAAAATGCATAGTACCTAAATGCAAAAAGAATTCGAAGCCCTCGGCACAAAATGGTGGATCACTATTTTTGATGAGACTTCAACAGAAACCCTCGAGGCGGCCTTCGGCCGCCTCGAGGGTTTTACGCGCGCGTATGAAGCAAAATACTCTCGCTTTAAGCCAGATTCGCTCATTTCCACCCTCAACCGTGAGCGGGTATTGGAGCAGCCAGATCAGGACTGCCGCGCGCTTCTGACGTACGGCAAGTCACTCTATCTGCGCACCAACACGCACTTCAACCTCCTCACCGGCCACATCCTCGAAGCGCGCGGCTACAACGCCACCTACACATTTGAATCGCACGAACCGGAAAAAGAAACACCAGGCAACCCAATCACCGACCTACTTATTTCAGAAGAAAAAATCGAACTGCTCCACGGCAACGTCGACATCGGTGGTTTTGGTAAAGGCTACCTGATCGACGAGCTCGCAAAGATCCTGCGTGAAGAATTTTCACTGCAGTACTTTTTGATCAATGGTGGTGGTGATATGTACGCTTCAAGCGAACAAGAAAAGCCGATCGAGATCTATCTTGAACACCCAACCAAGGCACGTCATTTCATCCATCGCACTACTCTCCTCAATCAAGGCTTCGCGGCCTCAAGTCCTTTTAAGCGTGTCTGGCAAAGCCATGACCAGACCTACACGCACATCGTGACCAATGAAGCCGCACCGCGGGTTGCGTCGTTCATCAAAGCAGGGACAGCGCGCGACGCTGATGCGTTTGCAACCACCGCGCTCATGCTGTCTGAAACTGAGCTTGCCACACTCTCCCAAACAGAAAACTTCAGCGTCGCGCGCTTTACCCCCGCCACCAACCAACTCTGGCAAACCAACTCCTTCAATACTTGACTTTAGACCTCATAAATGTCATTGATATACCTGAACACAAACGGAGGTTCACCATGAAAAAACTGCTTGCGGTTATTCTGTTCTTCAGCACATCGTTCGCCTACGCAGGCGAGCTCGTCTACAACAATCAACGCGTAACGTTTCCAGGTACGGTCACCATGGCAGGTGGCGGACCAAACATTTTGGTCATCAACGACTGCGAGATCACCTTCGCCCCCGACCAGCCAATGATGCTCACGACGCCGAAAACCTGCGAAGGCTTCAACATCTCTCCACCGCTCGCTCGCTCCGTGATCAGTGATCGCTAATGCGGTGGAACACACAACAACGCAAAAGTCCGGCGAACCTGCCGGACTTTTTTAGTTTCAATATGAGAGAATTCTACGCAACTTCCTCCTTCGCCATAATCATTGCCTTCACACGCATGGTCGATACCACTGCGTCTCGGTTGCGCTCATCGAGCTGCATGGTGATGAACTTGATCGTGTCTTTGAGGTTTGGAATACGAACGTTCTCAAGCGCAGATACACGACGACGAGTCTTCTCGATCTCCTCTGCGAGGTTTTCAGCCGTCTTCTCAAGCTCCGCGAGCTTCAGGATATCTACGAACACCGCGTCGAATTTCACCATGGCGTTGTCAAGGTCCCCCGTCGTTTCAAGCATACCGTATGAAAAGGCTGAACCAGTCTTTTCAATCGTGAACTCAGGAATCTTCACTGACATTACGCTGTTGATCTTCACCCCAAGATCGATCTTCGCGTTTGGCACCATGAAGGCGGTGTTGAGTGCTGCAGCAGACGCCATACCACTCGCCCGAGCATATGAGTCAAACGCAGAACCGAGCCGCTCCTCAACGCTCTCGCGTAGTGCCTTGGTCTCGTGGATGATCGCCATGAACTTCTTCACGAGTCCATCTCGCTTATCTTTGAGTAGCTTATGTCCCTTCTGCGCAGTCTTGAGCTCCTTCTTGAGCCGAAGGAGCGAGACGCGAGTTGGGTTAACTTTTAAAATCGCCATACGACAACTTATCCAGTTACCTCTTCTGCAGTCTTCGGCATGTACTGCTCAATCTGTTCTGGCTTCACACGCTTGAGTGAGGTCTTTGGTAGCATTGTGAGCAACTTCCAACCAATATCAAGTGATTCTTCTACTGAACGGTTTTCAAATTCTCCCTGGCCCACGAACTCTCGTTCGAAGGCATCAGCAAACTTCAGGTGTGCGCGGTCAGTGTCATCAAGTGACGCTTCACCAAGCACCACCGCGAGCTCGCGTACTTCACGACCAGTTGCGTATGACGCAAAGAGCTGGTCCTTCAGTGCTGAGTGATCAGCGCGAGTCTTCCCCTCACCGACTCCGGCAGACCAGAGTCGTGAAAGTGAACCTTGTACGTCAACTGGTGGAAATACACCCTTACGGTAGAGTTCGCGAGACACCACGAACTGCCCCTCGGTAATGTAGCCAGTGAGGTCTGGTACCGGGTGAGTCTTGTCGTCGTCTGGCATGGTAAGGATTGGGATCTGCGTGATGGTTCCCTGCTTGCCCTTTACGCGTCCTGCTCGCTCGTAAATAGTTGAAAGGTCGGTGTAGAGGTAACCTGGGTACCCGCGGCGTCCTGGCACTTCCTTACGAGCTGAAGACACTTCACGAAGTGCCTCACAGTAGTTGGTAAGGTCAGTGAGGATCACGAGCACGTGCTTACCTTTTTCAAAGGCGAGGTACTCAGCTGTGGTGAGTGCCATACGTGGAGTTGATACACGTTCTACCACTGGGTCAGCTGCCGTGTTGATGAAGAGCACTGAACGCTCGAGCGCTCCTGCCTCTTCGAATTCACGACGGAAGTATTCTGCTTCCTCAAATGACACACCAAGCGTCGCGAAGACAATCGCAAAGTCTGAACCATCCTTCACCGATGCCTGACGCGCGATCTGTGCCGCGAGGCGTGAGTGTGGAAGACCAGCACCTGAGAAAATCGGAAGCTTCTGTCCACGCACGAGCGTGTTCATCACATCGATTGATGACACGCCAGTCTGAATGAAGTCGTTCGGGAATTCGCGTGAGTATGGATTGATCGGCTCACCCGCGATATCTCGACGCTGTTCTGGCACGATCTCTGGGCCACCGTCTGCTACTTCACCAGCACCATTGAACACGCGACCAAGCATGTCTTCTGACACGCCGAGCTTGAGTGTTTCACCACGGAAGCGAGCGCGTGTACCTTCAGCTGTCATACCACTGGTTGACGCAAACATCTGTACCACTGCCTTATCTTTTGCAATGTCGAGCACTTTACCGAAGCGTGGCGTGCTTTCTCCGGCCACATTAACCTCTACGAGTTCTTCGTACTTCACTCCTTCTACCCCCTCTACCACCATTAGCGGTCCAGCGATTGAAGAAATGTCTGTGTATTCTTTGTTACTCATGATACTGCTATTACTTAGGCGGTTAGAGCGGCAATTTCAGCACGCACGGTTTCCTGGAATTTCTGATAATCCTCCTTCTTCCACTCAAGCTTCTCCTTAAGTCGTGCTACTTCACTGTAGCTTGGGATAGAAGTGAACGTTGCAAATTCAAACTCTGGCTGCGCCACTACAGACTGACCAGCTTCGAAGATGGTCACGATTGACTTGAGGATACCGTACTGTCGCTCAAGCGGTGTGTACGCGTCGTCCTTATCGAATGCGTTCTGGAAGAGGAAGTCTTCACGGATCATACGAGCCGTTTCGAGAATGAGTCGGTCACCGTTTGAGAGTGACTCCATACCCACGAGACGAACGATCTCGAGAAGCTTTGATTCCTTTTCAAGGAGTGTCATAGCGGTGGCACGCACTGCAGCAAAATCATCTGCGATCTGTTCTTTCCAGAATCCCTCAAAGTTCTGAGCGTAGAGTGAGTATGAGTTCAACCAGTTGATTGATGGGAAGTGCTTCTTGTATGCTAAGTCAGCGTCGAGTGACCAGAAGGTCTTGGTTACACGAAGTGTCGCCTGTGACACAGGCTCTGAAAGGTCTCCACCTGGAGGCGACACCGCACCGATCACGGTCAGTGATCCAACGCGTCCTTCGCTACCAAGTGTCTTTACAATACCTGCTCGTTCGTAGAATTCAGCAGTCCGTGATGAGAGGTACGCTGGGTATCCTTCTTCACCTGGCATTTCTTCGAGGCGTCCTGAGATCTCACGCATCGCTTCTGCCCAACGTGAGGTTGAGTCAGCCATGAGCGCTACGTTGTAACCCATGTCGCGGTAGTATTCTGCAATCGTGATACCAGTATAGACCGACGCTTCACGCGCCGCCACTGGCATGTTTGACGTGTTGGCGATAAGGATCGTTCGCTTCATGAGCGGCTCGCCAGAGTTTGGGTCAATGAGGTGCGGGAATTCATCGAGCACTTCAGTCATCTCATTTCCACGCTCACCACAACCAATGTACACAATGATCTCCGCGTCACAGAACTTCGCGATAGACTGCTGGGTCACGGTCTTACCGGCACCGAACGGACCAGGAATACAGCCGGCACCACCCTTGGCGATTGGGAAGAAGGTGTCGATCGAACGACCACCAGTACGAAGCGGCTCCGCTGGGAAGATCTTGCTCGTCTTTGGACGCGCGGCACGAATTGGCCAGTATTGAAGCATCGCGATCGATGCTACAGACTCATCGGCACGAGTGAGTGTCGCAATCTCTTCGGTTACATTGAAATCACCACTTTGGATAGACGCAACCACGCCGCCTTCTCCTGGTGGCACCATGACCTTGTGCATGATGAGCGAAGTTTCCTGTACTTCACCAAGCACATCACCTTCTACTACGGTGTCGCCCACTTTTACGACTGGCTTGAAGGTCCACTTCTTTTCGAGGTCGATTGGCTGTGCTTCGATACCGCGCTTGATGTAACAATCGCCTGACGCAGCCTGAATATCCTTCAGTGGTCGCTGCACACCGTCGTAGATAGACTCAAGGAGCCCTGGCGCAAGCGCTGCTGACATCGTGCGGCCAGTGCGATACACCACATCACCTGGGCCGATACCCGCGGTTTCTTCGTACACCTGGATCGCAGCGACATCGCCGTGAAGCTCGATGATCTCACCGAGTAGTTTTTCTTCTGATACTTTTACCACCTCGTAGAGCTTCGCTTCGCTCATACCATTGGCACGAACGAGCGGACCGGTTACGCGTAGGATCTCTCCTGCTTTGATATCACCAGTGGTGGTTGTTTCTGTGTTGGTCATGGTTTCTATTAAATGTTTCTAAATTTCTAGTAATGAATAAATGATTGTGTTTCTGGCCGGCGCCGAAGGCGCCGGCCTTCGTCTAAATAATGGCTGCGCCGACTGCCTTCTCTGCGAGACTGCGGAGTCGTTCGACAGCAAACCCGCTACTTCCCTCTGGCCCTGGTAGTGGTACTACCGCTGGAAGCGGACCGTCTACTACCTTGGCATACTCATGTTGATCGACCAGAGCGATCAGATCTTCGATCACACACACGATCGCATACTTGGTGTCAGACTCTGGATCGAGAGTTTGCTTCTTGATCGCGCGAAGCTGCTCAAGTGCTTCGTCTGCCGTCCGAGCCGGAAAGGCAGTAGCGCCGAGTGCCCGAAAGCCTGAGACTGTGTCTTCAGGGCCAACAATGGCGATCTTGTATTCGTTAGTCGTTGACATACGCAAGTCGTAAATTAGATCGAATATCCTCCACGGTGAGACCGTTATTCTTCCCTACCACGATCGCACGCACATTGGCTGCAGCTTGGCGACACTTGAGGTAATACAGCACCAATGACGCTGACGAGAACATGTCGTAGCTCGCCTCTTTCGCTACCGCAAGTAGACAGTCAGCGCTTCGAGCGTCGATCTGTGTGAAGTTGCCCGTTGCCGTAAAGTACTCAAGCGCATTCTTCCAGTACTCCACTCCACCGTGACGCGCAAACATCGCCAGTGTCGCTTCTTCTGTCTCGATCGCGTCAGCCGCAAACGTACCACCAGTCACAAATGACGGTGAGAAACTCACGTCGTTCTTGAGGTGTCGTAGTCGACTCTTGAGATTGTAGAGATCAACGAGTGTGGCGAAGTAGGTCTTCATGAAGGCATCACCAAGCGTGTCGACGATGCGCTTGCTGGTCGTGAAGTAGAGTTCATCGAAAACTCCGTCTACCTCATCGAGTTTGCCAGCAGTTGAAAGCTCTACCGCTGCGTCGTACGCCTTCTGCCATTCGATCTGGAGCGATGCAAGTGCTCGCGCTTCGATCTGTGCGTAGAGATACTCTGGCTGGTAGATACCGCGCTCAGAGAGATATGGCTTGCAGTCCTCGTACGAGAGACCCTTCGCTGCCGCTTTCGCAAACACACGAAGATTATGCACATCATACTGCACCCACATGATCCGGAACATGTCACCCTTTGGTGCGAGTTTGTGGATCAAGCGCTTGGCATCGATCAATGTCTGCTCTACCGCAAGCGGTACGCTTTCGTTTGGTACACGAAGCACATATGGAGCCAAGTAGGTTTCCTTCAGCGCAGACTGCAAATCCTCACCTGGATCAGCCACCAAGAGACGCTCCACGTCAGTCTTGCTCAGCAAGAACTGCGTTAACGCGTTCACTCGACTTACACTGTAGATATACGAGGTTTGCATGATTGATTATTAGCCAATTACCTTCTCTACGATCTCCATCTCAAGCTCAGCTCGCTTGTCATTGATCAGACGCGCAAGTGTGATGTCATATACACCATCAAGAGCTGTGATCATAAGACCAGCCTTGATACGTGCATCAGCCACCACTTCACCAGAGAGCCCTAGCTCCTTGAGGATATCTGTAGTTTCAGCAGTGCGGGCTGCAGGGGCAGCTACACGCTTCACTGCAGCATCCTTTGGCACAATTGCCGCTGCGTACTTTGCGAAAAACGCTACATACTCGGCAGCAGATGCACCTGCAATATCTTCAGTCACCGCGACAAACGCGTTGTCGATCTCCTCGCGCTTTGCACTCTGGAGGGCGATCTTCGCTGCCTGCTTTGCCTTTGATACTGCGACAAGCTCAGCTTGTGCAAGCTCTTTCTTCAGCGCTGCGCTATGCGCTTCTTTTCGAGCAGTCACGGCCGCATCGGTCTCACGCCGCACAGCCTCCACCTTAGCATCGCCTTCGGCTTTGATCTCCGCGACTTCTAGAGCTGCGTCTTGTTTGATTTTTTCGATCAGCGTGATATCCGACATGTTCGTGATACTTAGTTAGTAATTGAGATAAGCAAGATGAAGCTGATGAGCACACCGAAGATAGCCCATGTTTCCACCATCGCTGCGAGGGTTACTGCGCGACCAGTGTTCGCTTCGTCTTTTGCGATCAGTGAAATACCTGACGCAGCTACGATACCCTGGTAGATACCTGAAAGCAGACCAGCGATCGCGATCGGAAGACCTGCCACGAGGTACATAAGACCGGTTGCAGTTGAGATCACGAGCGTACCGTCGTTGCCGAGTACACCTGAGAAGTTGAGGATAAGGAAGGCACCTACGAGGCCGTAAATTCCCTGTGAACCAGGAAGCGCCTGCATAAGCAGCATCTTACCGAAGAGTGTTGGCTTCTCGCCTACTACTCCAGCCGCTGCCTGACCAGCGTATCCCATACCTACTACTGACCCGAGAAATCCGAGGATAGCAGTGATCGCTGCTCCAACGAATACGAGTACAATTCCTGTTAATGATTCCATACTAATTTTGTTAACGTTTGATAATTTTAATCATTTATTCATTACGACCAGACGGTCAATCGTCTTTGATCGTAATGTAATCTTCTGAGCGTTTGAGAGGAGAGAATTCTTTACCAGTTCCGGCGATGAATTTACCGAAGAACTCGACGAATTGGAGACGAGCGCTGTGCACGAAAGCACCGAGCGTGTTGATCGCAAGTGTAAACGCGTGTCCAATGAAGAGAATAGTTGCTGTAAAGATGAAGCCAACGTACGGCACACCAGAAACCATGCCAGCAATAAGATTGACCGCGAAGGCAAGCGCAGAAGTTGCAAGACCAAGCGCCAAGAGACGTGAGTATGAAAGAATGTCTGAGAAGTGACCAACTCCAGCATAGAGACCAGCGAGCGCTGAGATGATCTTACCGACAATACCGGTACCGTTGCGGCCGCTACCAAGTAGGATGAGAGCCACAGCCACCAATGCAAGATTAGACAATTGCGATGCACTTAGGAAAGCGAGCACGCCAATGATCATTGAGAAAAATTCACTTGTGACCGCACCAGATTCAGCCAAGGTCGTGCAGAGATACAAGATACCGACTACAAACATAAAGAGCCATGGGCCCTGATCAAGAACACCATCCATCAAGCGACCATTGCGGTACTCGCTGTAGATCTTGAGCATCATACCAACCATTACCTGGAAGACACCGAGGCCAAGCGCAAGATAGAACACTGGCAGTGGATTGCCGATCGGGTCAAAGAGTGCAATTGCCTGCAGTGGCGCAGGAAGCTGATCGATCGCGATACCAAAGTACCCACCAAAGAGTGCGCCCACAAAGACGGTCGCAATACCAACATAGAAAAGAAGCTTTGCAAACGAACGAGTCGCCTTTGAAAGCTTCGCAAATAGCAAAAGAAAACCAGTGACGAGCACAAGCGCAAGACCATATCCAACGTCAGTCAGTGACATACCAAAGAAGAGGAAGAAAAATGCAGCGAGATACGCAGTCGGGTCGAGATCAGAGTAACCCGGCATACCGTAGAGACGAGTCACCGCTTCAAACGGTTGCGCGATACCAGTGTTGCGAATTTCTACCGGTGGCTCTTCACCGTCTTCGAGCGGTACTTCGGCAAAAGCGGCCGCAATGCCCTTTTCTGCAAATGCTGCTTCGATCGCCGTGCGATGATCAGCCATGAGCCAGCCATCAAATACCACAGTGTAGCGAGTCGCTGCTGCATCATCGACTACCGCAAAGCGGTCCCGCTGCCACGCGAGCACCTCTGACGCAACCCGAAGGGTCTTGTAGTGCGTGATCGCAAAATGTTCTGCTTGGTCATGCAGGAGCGCAAGGTCACCCTTGGCTTTTGCAAGCTGTTCTTCAACTGCGGTGAGTTCTACTTCGACTGTTTCAATTCCTTCTGGCAGTGTAATCACTTCTGCATCAGCAGCCTCGAGAATCCCCTTCGCTTTCGTGACAAGGTCAGGATCATTCGCGATCGTCAGTGCGATCTGCTGGACTGATATTTCGGTGATGACGTGTGCAGTGCCTTCACTCTCACACAAATTAGCCACCATCTCCTTGAGCGGATGTTTGTCGGTTGCCTGATGACCCTTCAAGAGGAAGGTCACGGTACGCATAGTTGCGAGATCAGATAGCTTAATTGGAAGTTTCTTCCATTCTGCAAACAGATCACGCTTTTCCTCAAGCACACGCACTCGCTCTTCAGTCTCTGCAAATTCAACCTGAAGCCTTTCGAGATCGTCGGCAACCGATGCGACCACATCAGTGTCTGCCAATTGCTTCGCGACTGCTTCTTCAGTGAGTTCAGCTCGAGTTCCTTCGCGCAGCTTTTGCCACGCTCCTACTTCTGGCGCGTACGGCGCAAGCCACTGTACGGCGTGCTGTACGCGTGGCAAAAGCTGCGCATGCGGGAAGTAGAGCTCTGGCTCAGTAGTATCTGCTAGCTTGGTCGCACGAAACTCCACCGCGCCCGAGCGCTGAATGAGATCGAGTGCCGCGTCTACCTGAGTACCATGTACTACTAAACGCACCTTCTGCATGGGAACTACTGCCATATATCTCTATTTATTGAAAACGCTGTTTCAAAAGCGTGGTTACCTCTCCTTTCTTAGCAGCAAATTTCTGCCGCACGTCAGCCACTTCTGCTTCCGCAGCCGCAGTGATCTTAGTAACGGTCGCTGCTACTTGTTTGTCATTGATTGCACGCTCGGCTTCTTCAACCTGTTTTAATTCACCCTCGAGTGTTTCGAGTGTTGATCGGCGATCTGACTCTGCGGTAGCAAGCGCTGCGGTAGCTGCTTCCTTGGCAGCTTCGATAGCTTGCGCTGCTTCTGCCTCAGCGGTCATGACATCATTGAATGCGGTCATAAAATAAAAAAGCGTTGAAAATCGTAAATGAATACCGTCACAAGGCGCGTGGCGGTTGGCGCGCAAAACCGCAAATGGAGTATCCTGTCGGCATAACCCGACCGGTCTTGCGACTGCATACTACTACTTTGCAACCCACAGTCAAGCGGCTGGCCTTGATAACACGATGAAAAATCTGACCGTCAAACAAAAAAGCTCAACGATTGTCGAGCTTTTGTTCCTTTAACCGGTTACAGACCTGCTTTGATGAATTTTTGGCGTCCCATCAAAACATATCCGATCAACATCATGTACACGCCAACGCCAGAAAACAGCATCATGATGTTGTCGGGATCGCTTGGATCAACCCCAAACTCGTAACCCGCCTTGAACATCACCCCGCCAAACGTCCAATACAGGACTTTCCGAAGTGCAGTACTCCTCAGCAGCTCTGCTGGCAGCAGCCCGAGCCCGATAAGAAACAGGCAGGCCATAGAGGCAAACCCGACGAAGCCGATCCATTCTGCCCATTCCGTTGATACATACGGCTCCATGAAATAACCGAGTAAAATAGCGAGAGTCAGGTACACACCATACAGAAAGACGTTTCTGTAGAATTTACGACGTGGAGTCATGTATTACCTCCGTAACAGTAGGAACTCCAAATTGAAATATAGAGCACGCTCACAGTTAGTCAAGTAAAGTCTCAAAATACATACCACAAACACACCCAACAAGTCTTAGACCGAATAAAACAAAAAAGCAGCAAGTTCTCACTTGCTGCTTTGTTTTCAACCGTTCGTTATTTGTGCATACCCACCGGCATACCCACGCTCTGGCACACCATATATATCGACAAGACCTCGCTTTGGCGCCCACGTGTCCATAAATACCCTTGCCGTACTCGGACGCACATTGCCACCACACAGATGGAAACGTTCTCGTTCACCGGCCGCATTACGACTGCGCAGAATGATCGGCATCCCCAGTTCTGTTGCCACCTGAATTGCCTTCAGGTAGCTATGAGAGTATCCGTCACCCAAGTCCTCATCGAAGATCCAGACCTCTTGCCCAGCAATGCGATCTGTTACTGATAGCATGATCCGCTCGACAAACTGCGCATCCTCTGCCGCGCGAACCTCTTCCAGACTGGCTCGCTTAAGACGGATCACTTCTTTGGGATCGATCTCGGGACAGCAACCATGCACTGCAGCACTGAAACAGTGATCCATCGCTGCGATGTACAGATCTTCTGTCGACGCACACAGGTCAAGCAACGAAAACAGCTGGCCTAGCGAGGAAGCCTTCCAGAATTCTTTCGCGCCGAGTTCGTACCCCGGATCACCTTCTCGATGGTGATCGATGATCTTGTATGGCGTGACACCTGGAATGCCACACTCGACGCACACCAACTTACGTAAACCAGGTCTGGGTTTCCAATAAGCGCTATCGACCGTATCTGCTCGATACGCATTACCGGGGTTGGCTCGAACCCCATTTACCGTCGCATACGCATAGGAACACCCAAGCAAGTGCAACACCGCTTCAATGCGGCGCATCTCGGGGTCATCTGCCCCGAGCAAGAAAGTCAGACCACCAAAGTGTGACATATTGTCCTCCACGTACAAGGTTTTTGATCAAAAATGATCTCCCGGCAAAAGAATGTACTAGCTACTCACAACTGTCAACAACTTCCGCCTTGGTGCTATACTTTCCATACATATGAAAGTTTTGATCCTAGTACTCGGAGCATTTATTTTGCTTGCCATCCTGAACAAGTTTTTGGGTGGAAATCCGTTTGGGTAAACCGGGAAGCCAGATCCGGTAACGATTGCGTGCGACCCAGTGATAAAAACGGTTGCCCATCTTTTGCACAAAAGAAAATCTAGCCAGTGGCGTAAGCCACCCTAAAAGCGGTGAGTGTCTTGCGGCTTCTACTCCAGCTGCAAACGCGATAAACATCTCACCCTTTTCATTGACTACCACCCAAGAGTCTTCCGCTTGCATGAGCGCAAACACAGCTGCATCTGAACAACCTGGTGCGATCTGTTCGGTACGGATCATGCACCACTTCACCAACAATTCGACACCACGAGCACAAAACCCACAACCTCCGTCGTAGTAGATCGACACTTTTGGTTTTGGTTGTTTTCTGAACATATTACTGACTCAGTATACTACGCAAAAGAAAAACACGGTCATAGTAGACCGTGTCTGTTTGTACACCAGATGATTACGACACCTGCTGCTCTACCACCTAGGCAGACTCAGCGGAAGATCTTTCATCTTCGAGCTCTTCCTCCACTGCGGCATCTGCGTCGATCTCGGCTTGCGCGCGAGCAAACGGAAGCAACTCGAGGAGCACTTCGCGAGACAATTCAGCCCCATCAAACACTGCCAATTCTCCTTCAGGTTCATCGCTTCGACAGACTTCAATCGCCTCATCGAGTGATGTTCCAGCCTGCAGCCAGAGAGCTTGATCGACATAGACCGTTCCATCTGCAGAGGTCTCTTCTGCGACCGCTGCTGCAGCAATCATAAACAACTTACTCATGTACGCCTCACCTCAAAATGACTTGAACGAAATTATTGGAATCAGGTTCCGCGCACACTCGGCGGCGGCTCGGTGGTCAGACGTCCACCGTTGGCATACAACTGCGGCGGCTTGTAATCGGGATTGAACGACTGCACTTTGTAGACCCGATAAGTACGGCCATACTGCAGGTTGCTTCCGAGAGCGTCTTTGGCCGCCTGCTCAGTGTCGAAGTTGCCGATGTACTGCTTTGGCGCATCTTTGTTGCCTTCTGGTTGGAACGAACCAGACCAATACTGAACAACCTCCGCGGCATATTTGTTCCCCTCACCATCAACGATGGTGATTCTTTGCGGCACCAGTCCTTCCGGCAGTGTCACGATCAACTGTTGCATTTGTCTTCCTCGCTTGTTTGTGAATGTTCTAGTGCGACTGTAGCAATGCTACGCCCAATGCTTAATACCACTGATTGTTTATTGTGTCAATCATTACCTTTTTATATCGACCTACTTTCAAAAGCATGGCAAGATGGCCGTATGCAAAAGTACATCGTACTAGAAAAGAAAGTTGGAGAAACACCGCTCTCTTGTGCTGAGAAGTGGCGGGCGACTGCGTCGCCCGCCTTCAAAGATGTCCCTTTGACATACGCCGGACGTCTTGACCCGATGGCATCAGGAAAGCTTCTAGTGCTCATTGGTGAGGAGTGTAAAAACCAAGAGCAGTACCATGGGCTCGATAAAGAGTATGAGTTTTCGGTACTACTTGGTATCACGTCTGATACGCATGATGTGTTAGGTAGATTATCTGTGACTCCTCAAAAAACAGATGTACCAGTGCCTACTGAGGTTGTCAGACTTGGCTTAGCGGCCCGGAGCGCAACCGAAGGAGGCACTGGTACATCTGTTTTCACCAAAGAAAATCTAACGATGCTTACAAGAAACCTCGTCGGACAAATTTCACTCCCCTACCCACTTTTTTCTTCAAAAACAGTTAAAGGAAAACCGCTCCACACCTGGACTCTTGAAGGTCGACTTGACGAGATTGAAATTCCAACCAATGAATCTACGATCTACGAACTTGAACTCATTAAGATCGAGGCGAAACATCGTACGGACGTCGCGCGCGAAGCGCGCGACAAAATAGATACTATTCCCCCAGTAACCGACCTTCGTAAAGCACTTGGAAATGATTTCCGTCGAGTGGATGTGCGTAAGGACTGGGCCGAAATTGCCTCCGGCAATTTCGGCCCGGCCCCCCTCCCTGACACCTACACCATCGCACACTTTCGTTGCGTCGCTTCTTCTGGTACCTACATGCGCTCCCTCGCCCACCTCATCGGCCAAAAACTCGGTGCCTGTGGACTGGCCTGGCACATTCACCGCACCGTCATCGGCACCTACAACCAAACCAACAAGGATTGGAGTCACACTTTTTAAATATTACTTCTGTTCGTTGATCGCTTCGACGCGATCCAGGTATGCTCGCACCGCGAGCACAAACTCTGCATGACTCCATACTAGAGGCGAGGTAGACAGCTGTTGTCTCGTATCAGGATGCATCTGCTCAGCTAAGAGACCGCCATGGTTTGCATGAGAAGCCGTCCACTGCAACAACTCAAGTGGATACTTCAAGTCCTTTAGTTTCTCAGCCTTTTCAATGTAGTATCGTGCCACCCACAGTGTAGTGATCACCCACGGATTAGGGCTACCAGCATCTTGTTGTTGATAGTACGCATCACCTTCGTACCGCACAAAGCCTTCGCTATTGCCTTTCACCTGCAGATTAGCCAAGACCGCTTTGCACATCCGTTCCATCTTTTCATCTTCGCTATCAAATACACGGAAGAGTTGGAGTCCGTACAAACTACTCGTATCGAGTGTACGATCAAACTCCAAGTCACCATCAGAGGTGTGCAGCACATGCTTCATAAACACACCCTTCTGCTCATCAAACAGCACATCTCCGATCGCTCGCTGCATGCGCTGTGCAACTGCCTGATAGGTACGAGATGCTTCGTCCTTTCCAAGCGTATTTGCAAACTTTGCTGCTGCCATGAGGCCGCCATATACTGAAGCGGCGGTGTACGTAGAAGTACCGTACTTCTCTTCCCACAGATCAAATGAAGCTTGCGGCAATCCCGTCAGCGACTCAATATACTCACACATAAACTCAGCAGCCGGCTCGATGAACTTGTTGTACATCGATTCAATAAATTCAACATCATGATAGCGCTCATAGTGCTCCCACAGCATAAAGACGACTGTTGCGGTCTCATCTTCTTGGATAGGTAATCTTGGTTCACCATTGATGATCCAAGGATGCCACGAACTACCAAGGGCGCCATCACTCCGATACTTGTGCATTAAGTATCCACTTGGATCGAGACGTTCAGCAATGAATTCAAAGAACCGTCGAGAGACATCTCGATACCCTGCCACGTCAAAGGCGTGTGCGATCACTGCTGCATCCCGTGGCCAGACATAGCTGTATGTGTCACGACCATGATGCAACATATCGGTATCGCTTGATGCGATAATCCCACCTCGATTGTCGGTATGTACCCGCATAACAAGCAACGACCGTCGGTACAGTGTCTGAAGTTCGGCTGACAAGAGTGATAGATCGGTCTGTTCCTTTTCAAGCCACGCATGCCAGTAGGCTTCAGTCGAAGCGATCAGACGCTCTGGTTCTTCGGTCAGTACATGCTCATCAAGCATATGTACCTCTGCAATCGATTTACCAAATACGACCCAGTAGTACGCATCATTTGAGGACTGTCCTGCTATCTGAAAACTAAGCCCCAGTACTGAATCAACCGAACCGTGCTCGATCGGATTACACTCCAAAACACCATCTACCGCATCAAGATACGTCCCCTCCCTTCCTTCGATACCAAACAATCCAATGTTGTACTCTTGGAACTGTTGTTTACCACTCATCGCGTTTACCAAGATCGTCGTATCACCCTTGTAGTGAATGATCGCATTTACACGTGGATCGTAGAAACCAGTGTCACCTCGTTGCGATTCAAATATACGAAATTGCTGCGAAAGAAAAAGCTTTACCATTCGAGTTTCACTGCGGTGGTTGTGAACGGTAAAATGTCGCAAAAAGATGTTCTGTTCATTATGTACCGCATCTCGACTAGAGATCGAAATGCCTAATTCAAGATTCTCCGCAAACAGAGAACCAATACAAGTACCCTCTTCTGATCCAACACTAACCTTCCAACCTGGATCATCCAACCAAGAAATATGACCATCAACAAACACACCAATGCGATGCACGTAATTCCCACTAGCACCACTCACGTGATTTGCTTCCCCAACAAATGGGTAGTACAGATCACGAACTTGCCCGCGACCATCAAGGCCGACCAAGAGGTTGCCGTTTCCAATTGTGACCGCTCGTGCCATGAACTTACACTGCGTAGTACTTAAGATGCTTCACCACGACAGTCTTTGCAGACTTTGGCGTCTTTGCTTTTGCTAGATCAGCAGCACACACATTGTCACACAGCACTTGCTCAACCCAGTTTGCAAAATCATTGCTGTCTCCACCGGTGTGATACACGTAAACTTCCTTCTCCATCTCTTCGAGTGCATCCTTGAGTGCTACAAGACTATTGAGGACCTGACCATTCTTTACCCAAAATGATTTGGTGTTACTCGCATACACGAGTGGCTTCTTAGTACCAGTCTTTACTGCAGCTTTTTTTGCAGGTGCCTTCTTCACCGCTTTCTTGACCACCTTCTTAGCAGCTGCTTTTTTTGCAGGTGCTGTTTTAGTCGTTTTTTTTGTTGGCATACTTCGTTTAAGAACTTACTTGTCCCCGCTTGGGGCTTCTAAAGAACGGTAATGAGTCCAGGATCTTTTGCCACCACCGCTTCAGTGCTGACAATGGTTCTGGCTCAACAACAGGAGCTTCAACAACCTTATCTACATCGGTTGGTGTAGCATCATCCTCCTTTGTAATTGCTTCGTCGACCGCTTGTTTGGCAGCCTCCTTAGCATCACGTTCAGCCACCGCATGGCTTACCCTTAATTGTAAATCACTCAGCGCATTCATAAAGGCGATATACGCATCATATGGGGATTGGTACGGAGAGAAGTACGCATGTACATCTCCATCCTGTGACCACTTGGTACACATGTAATAGAAGTGATCTGACGTCTGTAACTTACGCCAGGTCTCGATCAGGCTGCGCTTGCGCGTCTTCATGACATCAGACTCCATACCATACGTCGCAGCGATCGCGTCACGCTGAATATCATTACCAACCCACGCAGTCAGGTCGCGGTCGGTATCTGCCCACGTGAGCACATCTGGCACATCATACTCGCCCGCTGGATCATAGCTTTCGACTGTTTCAGTCGCGGTCTTGAAAGTAGTATCTGGGTGACGCAGCACCATCTCTGGCATTGCGCGCAAGAAATCGAAGATACCAGTATCTTCCCACTGATGTTCACCAAAGCTCTCGTAGTCCATGAAAAGATTCACCGTCTGCCCATCACCATGGTGCGCATGAATCCAGTTAGCATACGTGTCCGCAGACAACGGCCAACTTGCCCACTGCTTATTCCCGAATCGAAATGCAATGTCATCAGAGAGTTTGTAGTTTTTAAGAAGGACCTTGATCTTAGAACAGCCAGCTGGTCGGTACAGATAGTTCGGGCTACGCCACCCAAGATACTTATCCCAACCTTCAGCCATGATGCCAAGATAGTCATTGTCTTCACACCACTTAGCGAGATCGTTACGGTATGAAAGTTCAGTATTACGAAACACTCGTGGTCGCACTCCAAAGAGTTGCTTCACACGTCGTTCATGCTGCTTCACTTGTCGCTCAAACTCCGGCACAGAGTAGAAGAACGCGAGTGAGTGATGATAGGTGTCAGCCAAGATCTCGACTCGACCAGTTGCGACCAACTCCTGGAAAGACTCGAGCACATCCGGCGCGTATTCTTCAAATTGATCAAGGACCGTACCCGAAAACGAAAGATTGAAACGGAACTCTGGATGTCGATCCAAGAGTTCTTTGAGTACACGGTTGGTTGGACGATACGACTTCTCGGCTACCTTTTCAACAATGAAACGGTTATCGAGATCAGTGCCACTGGTGTCATTGAAATATTCAGTGTCATTTCCGATATCAAACACTCGATACCGCTTTACACGGTATGGCTGATGAACATGAAAGTAAGGACAAACTGAAAGCATATGCACTATGGTGTAACGTATTGTACCAGACTTCGATAGATCTGTTTGATCTTTTCCGCCGCATGCTTCCATGAAATGTTAAGCATCTGCCACTTTCCTTCTTTGACGATCTGCTGACTCATCACCGGATAGCGCAATGCAGCTAAGATCTGATTAGCCATTTCGTCTACATCCCAAAAATCTACCTTGAGTGCATGCGAGAGTACTTCTGCTACACCAGACTGTTTCGTGATGACTGAAGGTGTACCGTGCTGAAGCGCCTCAAGTGGCACAAGACCGAACGGTTCTGAAACTGATGGCATCACGATGAGATCGGCACTTTGGTACATGCGGTCACGATCTTCGTACCAAAGTGCTCCAGCGAACAGTACGTTCTGGGACAATCCCAGTGAACCAACCATCTCAATGATCTGCCTGGTCATGTCTCCAGAACCGGAGATGACAAAGACTACATTTGGATCGACATCTACCACACGTCTAGCGGCTCGAATGAAGTGGTCAACACCCTTCTGGATCGTGATACGTCCGTGATACAACACGATCTTCTTGCCTTGCCGCTTGAGTTCGGTCAAAGTCGGTTCATGTCGCAATGGCTCGTGAGTATCACAACCATTATGCACTACCTCAACTCGATCTGCTGATGCACCATGCTTGGTGACAATGATGTTCTTCGTAAAGTTGCTGACGGTCACGATCTTATCAGCCATAGCAAATGCCTCACGCTCGATCTTGTAGATCGATGGATCAACGTTATCGCTTGCAGCTTGATCGAAGGAGGTGGCATGCACATGCAAAATGAGTGGCTTACCACTCGCGATCTTAGCCGCCACACCCGCCAAGTATGAAGTCCAATCGTGCGCGTGGATCACATCAAATTCTTCCTCTTGTGCAATGAGTGCTGCTTGGTGCGCGAAGCGGTGTGCTTCCTCAATGATGGTACGTGAGCGAATGATCGGCTTACCTTGTGCGTCATACCCTACGATCACATCGACCATGGTGTCGGCATGTTGATACGGCAGAGGTCCAATGTCAGCGTGCCGAATCTTTACCCTGCGCTCCTGATCAGCAAAGACAAAACGCGCATTGCCATGCGCTTCTTGGGTCTTTGGGAGCACAAAGATGACCTCTACACCTGCTTGTAGAAGTTCCTGCGTGAGACTCTGACATGCAAAGCCGAGTCCACCGCTTTGTGCGGGTGGAAATTCCCAGCCGAAGGTTAGTACTCTCATGTAGCTTCAACACACCAACGCCAACTGCACCACTCAGCGTTAGTTGTCCTTATAGTATCACGGCCTGATAGGCACCCGCCCATTCAGGCGGTGCATAAACTGTTAATTAATTTGACACATTGACGTTTCCGCGCTGTTTTGCTAGAATCTCGCCACTATGTCACAGGATTTGTTAGTAAAGCTCGTATCTCAAGGCGACGAAAAAGGCGTTGGGAAAGGTCACGTCTACTACACTCGGTACAACAACAAGAACAAGAAGGACCCGAGCAAGAAGTATGAGACGGTGAAATTCAACCCTGTTGCTAAGAAGCACACGGTCTACAAGCAGAAGAAATAATTAAAACCGGCAAGATTGCCGGTTTTAATTATTTTTTGAAACAACCGGCCCCGAAGGGCCGGCCGTTTCTAAAGCTATAGTTGACCCAAACTCGCAGCGCTGTTCTTCTTGCTCACCTCGGTCAATGCATTCTTAGCAGCCTCTATATTTTCTTCCTTACCACCCCACGCCTGAAGCACAGGCTCTTCAAGTGCACGTGAGAAGGAGAAGGTGATCGGCCATGGCTGATCTCCCATCTTTGCGATCGCATTGAGATTGTCAGTTGAGCGCTCTGGGGTCTGTCCACCCGAAAGGAAGACGATACCAGCACATTCGTGCGGTACACTCATATGGAATGTTCGCAAGGTCGCTTGAGCAACTTCTTCCGGTGAGGTCTGCTCTGGATGATCAGATCCAGCAAGCACCATCGATGACTTCAAGATGAGCCCACCAAGATCAACTTTGTATTCCATGAGAGTCTGGAACAAGATCTGTAACGTACGAGTCGTGACCATTTCCGCTTTCTGGAGCGAATGGTCACCCGCGTGGATCACTTCAGGCTCGACGATCGGCACAATGTTTGCCTCTTGCGCCAGCTGCGCATAGCGCGCCAGCATGACAGCATTGATCTTTATTGCCGCATCGGTCGGTGTCTCATCCTCGTCAATATTTACTACCATTCGCCACTTCGCAAAGCGAGCACCCATATCGTAGTACTCCTCAAACCGCTCAGCGAGATTATCAAGTCCTTGTGTAACTACTTCACCCTTGAATCCTTGTAATTCTGTTGTACCCAAATCAACCTTAATACCTGGAATAATTCCCTTAGCAGTAAGAACGTCTGCAAATGGGATACCATCGCGAGTCGTATTGCGAATTGATGAGTCATACATAATAACTCCCGAGATATACTTCTCAATATCGTTTGCTGTGAAGAGGATCTCACGGAACAACTGTCGGTGCTCAGGTTCGTTTGGTAAATGCACCATTGCCAAACGCTTTCCAGCAGTTGGGTCGCTCTCGTCTGCCGCTAAGATACCCTTGCCTGACGCAAGAAGTGCTGCAGCTGTCTCATACAATTTAGTGTTCTTTTTCATACTGACCTTAAGTGTACCAGAAGCGCGGCAGCTTCGCCGCCGCGCTTTAAGTGGATAACAAAAAAGAGCCAGCATTAATTGCCAGCTCCGCGAGAATGTTCACATTGATGCGTGCTCATCTTTATCTGGAAGAGGCGTTTCATACTTCCTATTAAGTACCGTCCAATCCCCTGTGATGTGTGCTCGTCGCACTTCGTAATTGTATAGTCGAGCCTGCTTAAACTGCTTCCAACTGAAATTACCACCCCCATCAAGAAGCACATCAATAGGCGCAAATAGGTAGCTGAGCAACCATGCGAAGAACAATTGTACTTGCATCATTTCAACCTCCAAGAGTTTATTGAGTGACGCTAGATCCTTTATAACACAACGCCAAAAACACTCAATGCTGTCGAGGTTACGACCGGATCTTCCAACCACGCCGGAAGAGCTCAGTCACCAGAAGACCAAGTGCCACCAGGAGTCCAACAATAACCAAGAGTCCTACTTGGGTATTCGCTTCGCTGTAGCCGATCATGCTACTTCTGATACCATCCGCGAAGTAGAAGAAGGGATTGAAGCGCGTAATGGTCGCTGCCAATTCTGGCAGGAATGTGATCGAGTAGAAAATACCACCAAGGTACGTGAGCGGTGTGATCACGAAGGTGTTGAGCACTTGTAGCTGTTCAAAGTCTTCTGCCCAGAGTGCCACCAAGATACCAAGCATCGCGAAGATAGCTGCGATCGCGGCCACATACAACACAAACCCGATCGGATTCACGAGCGTTACCGCACCAAACAACATACCCATCATCAAGATAAGCACACCCACGATAAGTGCACGCATCACCGCACTCCCCACAAAACCGATCAACATCTCAAAGTATGACAGTGGTGCCACCAACAGCTCCTCAATCGCCCGCGAAAAGCGCATGAAGTATAGTCCTGAAGATGCACTTGCAAACGAAGCATTGATGATCGAAAGCATCAACACACCAGGAAACACGAATGAGATGAATGGCACGCCAGCAAAATCATCGATCCGACTACCGATCACCGTACCGAAAATAAATAGATAGAGCGTTGCAGATACAACCGGAGCCACCAATGTCTGCACGACCACCGCGAAAGTACGCTCCACTTCACGCCGGATCAATGTATAGAGTCCTATCCAATTCATACGCCAGTTTTCTTATCCTTAAGGCCGCGAGTGATCTCCAGATACGTATCCTCGACACTCTTACCGTCTTTCATAAATTCTGCTTTTGTACCTTGTGCCACGATCTTGCCGTCATTGATGATCGCGATGTCGTTACAGAGCGCCTGGATCTCTTCGAGATAGTGTGAGGTGAGAATGATCGTCTTTCCCATTGCATTGAGTTCACGCAAATACCCCCACAGGTCGTGACGCTGTTCAACATCCACTCCTGCTGTTGGTTCGTCAAGAATGAGAAGGTCTGGCGTATGAATGAGAGCACGACCGAGGATGACACGACGCTTCAAACCACCAGATAACTTTTGAAACAGTACGCGGCGATGCTTTTGCAGGTCAAAGCGCTCAATCAATTCTTCGATCTTTTTTCGGCGCACATCTTTCGGAATACCGTAGTATCCGCCCATGTACTCCATGAGTTGTTCGGGAGTATTGAAAATATTGACGTTAAATTCCTGTGGTGAAAGGCCCACCTTAGTTCGTGCCAGCTTGTAGTCCTCAACCACATCAATACCATCGATCAATATCTGACCTGAAGTTGGCTGTGCGATACCAGTAATACAGTGGATGGTCGAACTCTTACCAGCACCATTTGGCCCCAAGAGACCAAAGAAACTGCCGCGCTCGACATTGAGTGAGATGTTATCGACTGCCACCTTCTCTTCCTTTTTTGATTTGTATATCTTCGTGAGATTTTTGATCTCCAGGATCGGATTCGACATTCGGCTAGTATAGCAAAGAAAAATGGCCGGCGCGCAAGCGCGCCGGCCCATGCATTCCAGAAAATCAATCGAGCTCATTATCCAACCGCCACCGAGCGAACTCGATAGCGTTTTTGAGGACTTGTATTCGAGCCAGTGGTGGCGAAGGGATCAGATCATTACGCTCAAGAGGTTCAGACTTATCAGACCAGGCGATAACCGAACCCCTTTGCATTCGATACACCCGACAAAACTCTTCTACGGTGAAGATGTGTAGCTCCAACAACATGTTCCAGTACTCGGTAAAGTACTTCCGGTTGATAACAAGTCCTGGTGTTGTAATGAATTCCTCAAGCTGGTTGAGCCATTTTTCTCGCAACGCACGCATTTCTGCAGCGCAAGCTTCCAGATACTCAGGATACCTTCCTGACGCAGATATTATCTTTACTCGACCATCTGATTCAGTACCCATCATAACTTCTCCTAAGTGGATTGACGAAAAAACTACTATGTTGCATAGTACCTATATTGTATGGATAGTCAAGAACGACAGTGGCTCCTCGCGGAGAAATATAACGGCGAAAAAAGCAAAGCTTTTTTCGCCGACGTGAAGCGCCTCTTCCTCGGTGAGCCCCTTGCGTACCTTATTGGTCATGTGCCATTTCTTGGCAACACCATCTACCTCGATTCACGACCGCTCATTCCCCGCCCCGAAACTGAATACTGGACCGAGGAAGCGATCAATACTATCCGTGGCGGTGCTACCTTGCCGCTTGGTTTTGAGTCAAAGCCAGTCAAAGTCCTCGACCTCTGCGCTGGGAGTGGCTGTGTTGGTGTCTCTGTCGCAAAGGAGCTTCCAAACACTCTCGTTGATTTTGCCGAGCTCGATCGCGCACACCTCCCCACCATCGAGAAAAATCTCAAGGAGAATCAGGTGAGCAAAGACCGCTACCACATCTACCACTCAAGTCTGTTCTCAACAGTACCAGACACTTACGACTTCATCCTCAGCAATCCACCCTACATCGACCCAACCCTCGATCGTACCGAACCATCAGTTAAACAATACGAACCGTACCACGCGCTCTATGGCGGCGAAAAAGGACTTGAGATCATCATTATGATCATCACAGAAGCACCCAAGCATCTACGCCGCGGCGGTCAACTCTGGATCGAACACGAACCGGAACAATCACAAGCAATCAAAGACTTAGCAGAGAAACACGGCTTCAACTGCACTACCCACAAGGATCAGTTTGGTACGGAGCGCTACTCTATCTTGGTGTTACAATAATCATGATGAATCCTGATCTTAGTCAGTTTAGCGGTATGACCATGTCTATTGGCAGCATTGTTGAGCTTGCATTCTACTTGATCACCCTTGTATACATTATTTTCAGTGCCATTTTGTACTACCACTGGCGCGAGTACGGCACCGACATCAAAGTAACCACATACACTTTGACAGCTTTTTTCGCCACCACCATTCCGCTCATTATCATCATGGGAGTTCTCACTCTCATCATTAGCAATTGATAGTATGTTGTTTGAACGCATTGAACTCGAGAAGCATGAAGAGGTGCTCAAGGTAGTACGAAAGCACTGGTTTGTGATCGTGACGGAACTCTTCGGCACATTCCTCATGCTACTGTTTCCTTTCATGGTACTGGTCATCATTGCTCTCTTTCCAGATGAGCTAGTGACCTTTGATCTCAGTATTGAGCACTACACTGCCATCATCTCTTTCGGTATCGCAGCCTGGTCCGTCATCACTCTTATCGCAGCATTCACCACCTGGACCCATTACTACCTAGACCTCTGGATCATCACGGACCGGCGAATTATCTTGGTCGACCAGATCGGCTTCTTCAATCGAAATGTCAGTATCTTTCGCCTTGAACGCATGCAGGATATTGAATTCAAAGTCACCGGGATCATTCCAACTCTACTCAACTTCGGCACACTCAAAGCTCAGACTGCAGGCGCACATGAAAGTAACTTTGAGACCAAGGGGTTGCCGAACCCTCGGGAACTGCAAGCTACTATCCAAAAAGCAATGGACAACCGAATTGCAGAGCTCCACATTCGACCAGACGTTGCAGGATACTGATCCCACATGAAATCACTCGCCCTTCACGGCGAGTTTTCTTTTCCTATTGCACATAACCACTATCTCCCCTACAATCTTTTCCATGAGCGACAACAAACTATCTACCGATTCTTATAAGGGCGTCCGTGACTTCTACCCCGAAGACATGGCTATTCAGCGCTACATCTTCCAGACCTGGAGCAAGACCGCCGAAAGCTTCGGATTCGAGCGCTATGACGCCTCCATCCTCGAGCCATCAGCACTCTACAAAGCCAAGGGCGCGGAAAATGAAGAGATGGTAAACGAGCAAACCTACACCTTCATCGACCGCGGTGATCGCGAGGTAACCCTTCGCCCAGAGATGACACCGACCGTGGCTCGCATGGTGGCTGGACAGCGACACGAACTCACCTTCCCGCTCCGCTGGTACTCGATCCCCAATCTCTTCCGTTACGAACGCCCCCAGCGTGGCCGCTTGCGTGAACACTGGCAACTCAACTGCGATATGTTTGGCGCTGAGCATGCAGCAGCTGACGTAGAAATGATCGCATTGGCTCACAAAGTCTTAACTGACTTTGGAGCAACGCCAGACATGTTTGAAATCAAACTCAATAATAGACAAGTCTACAGCGAAACTCTTCTGCATTTAGCAAAATCAAATGACGAAGAAATTACCAATGTTCAAATTAATGCAGTGATTAGACATTCGGATAGAATAGGTAAAATTTCACCAGAAGAATTTACCCAAGGGCTGGTCGATATAGTTGGAGAAAAAGTCGCTTCAGCAATCGTAGATTTTATACACAACCAAGGTATTTCTGATCTACCTATTCCGTCTCGTGACAAACTCATCTCAGTCGCTGAAGGACTGAGTGAACTTGGAATTAAAAACGTGTCACTCGAACCAACTCTTGCGCGAGGTTTTGACTATTATACTGGCACGATCTTTGAGATCTTCGACACCTCAGACGAAAACAATCGTGCTCTCCTTGGCGGTGGTCGATACGACAACCTCACCGGCATGTTTGGAGGCGAAGCGATCCCAGGTATTGGCTTTGGCATGGGTGACGTAACCATGCGTGACTTCCTTGAAACGCATAAGTTGATCCCTGAATACATCCGCACGACGGCACCTCAAGTGATGGTGATACCAATGGAAACTGAACAAAATCTCTATGCTGAAGGTGTAGCAATGAAGATCCGCCAGGCCGGACACAAAGTAGCAACTGACATCGGTACCCGCAAGGTCGGCAAGAAGATCGGTAGTGCAAGTGACCGCGGCGTACAGTTTGTAATCGTGATCGGAGATGAGGAAATGCAGAACGGCAATTTAACTGTAAAAAATCTCCTCACCGGTGAAGAACAGTCTGGACGAATTGGTAAGCTCATGAATTTCTTAGACACGAAGTAAAATGCTAAAAAGCCGCCCACGGGCGGCTTTTTATCTAAGACTCAAACGGATGGCCGATGAAGCAGATTCTGCTCAATAGCCTCGATCCAAGTAGGAATGTCTGTGAACTGAATCGAAGCACCCCACTCGCATCCGACCGTCAGATCAGAAAGTAGATTCCCCCAGGCAGTATTCAAGTTCATGAATTTGCCGGGCGGGTGCGCTTTCAGATGCTCAACCAACGCTGGAAGGACCGATTGACCACGTCTCATAATCCACACTCTACCTTGCGAGCGACCATACCGAGATGTGTAGTTATGACAGTCATAGACCATGTCGTTCTCAAAGCGCTCAATGACTGCTTTTGTCTTTTCGTCCACAGTAGACCCCTTTTATAGAACAAGAAAAACGGATTACGTTCTGAATACTACTTATTTTTCATGACAGTGCAAGAGTATGGCTTGTGGTAAGATAGTATTCATGCGATACATCGTCTTTGACCTTGAAACCCAGAATATTTTCCAGGAAGTAAACTCAAACGACCCAACTGCGCTCGACATCTCGGTCGCAACGGTCTACGACAGCGAGGAAGACAAGTACACCACCGTCACCATCGATGAGATCGAACAACTCTGGCCGATCATCGAAAAAGCCGACGCGCTCGTAGGCTACAACTCCAACCACTTCGACATTCCACTTTTAAACAAATACTATCCGGGTGACCTCACCCAGATCAAGAGTATTGATCTCCTAGAAGACATCAAGCTTTCACTTGGTCGTCGCCTGCGACTCGACAGCGTCGCGCAGGCGACGGTCGGCGCCAAGAAAAGCGCGGATGGACTACAAGCAGTGCGCTGGTGGAAAGAAGGAAACATCAAAGATATCAAAAAGTACTGTGAGCAAGACGTAAGAGTAACCAAAGAAGTGTTTGAATACGCCCGCAAGAACGGTCATGTCCTCTTTAAGGACGGCGCTCGCAAGCGAGAGATACCACTCGACACTGCACACTGGGAAGAATGCGAAGAAGTCGCTATGACTCACTCACTACTATTTTAAAAAGCGCCCGTCATCCTGACGGGCGCTATCTTATTATTCTCCAGTCGGTTCGACGACAACCTGACAGTCGACGTGTCCACCACCGTACCTATCGAGGTCACGCTGCAGCCACGTATTGAACTGCTTCGACGCAACCAGTCGGGTAAGTTGGTGACCATTCTCATCCCAGGTTTCGTATCGGTAAAAGATCACTGAATCTGGAATAGTCTCCGCTCGAACCACGATCAGCTTACCAACCGCCGCGATCCAACGAGTTACCTCTTGACCATCCACCATCGCTGCATAGACCCGGATGGTACTATTTGGCGCCCCGTCGAGACTGGAACAGTAGAAAGTCTCTACCAGACGAGCATCTGGTACCGACCCTGTTTGCACTTTCGCGAAGGCACTAGACGTCGAAGCAAGCAGTAGAAAAAACAACAAAAGTGTACGCACAACATGTCTCCCTATTTGGAATGATGTGTGTTTAAATTAATACATCAGAAAATATTACTGTCAAGCAATGACTTTTAGGTGAAAAAATGCACGTACCAAACTAGTCCCGACAAGATCACCCCATACCATACAAACGGCCACAGTGTGTAGCGACGAATGAACTGCAAAAAGAAATGTATCACGATCAGTGCTGTTACATAGGCAATGACCGCACCAACAAACATCATAGCCCAATCAACCGCCCCTCCTTCTTTAAGAAGGTCGATAGACTTCTTAAGCCCCACCCCAAGTGTGATCGGGATCGCCAGTAAAAAAGAAAAACGAGTAGCTTCGTATCGAGACAATCCAAGCAACATACCACCAGCAATGGTCGATCCAGACCGCGACATGCCCGGCAATAGCGCTAAAGCCTGAAACAAACCGACTAGCAGACCATTTTTCACCGTAACTTCCCCATGACTTGGATTCAGATAGTATCGCCATTCAGCATACATAAAGAAAACGGAAGCCAAGAAGAGTACCGTCGCTACCACAAGCGGGGTCTGCAAGTAGGTCTCAACGATAGATTCAAGTAACAAGCCAATAATAACTGCCGGTATAGTGCCGATCACTAAGGCATATAGAAATGTTATATCCTTTTCGTTCACTGGCAATCGACCCAACTTTCGCAAAGCAACCTGGATCAAATTCCAAATGTCATTTTTAAAATAGGTGATCACCGCGGCAGTAGTAGCAAAATGCAAAATAGCTGTAAATGCGAGATCATGAGCATGATCGACCGCAAGCCAATCTTGGAACAGCACCAAGTGACCACTTGAAGAGACAGGTAAAAACTCAGTAATTCCTTGTACCAATCCAAGCACGATCGCATCCACCCATTCCATACAGCCAGAAGTATAGCACGTATATTCGTGTGCTATACTTTTTTCATAGTAATTATAAAGACTAGTTGAGTACGTATGGAACCATCAACCGATCAAACATCACCGGCAGTGCCGATCGCGATCATTTGCGGCTTTGCCATGATCGCAATCGCCATCTTCTTCACTAACAAAAACGACCAAGCCCCTGTTACAAACCAACAAACTGCTGAGCGACAAGCCGGCGTCGGTGAGGCGCGCCCAGTTGATAAGACTGATTACATTTTTGGTAATCCGAACGCACCGATCCTCATGGTTGAGTACTCTGACTATGACTGTCCGTTTTGTAAGCAGTACCACTACACCATGGGTCAGATCATGGACGAGTATGGTGTAACCGGTCAAGTAGCATGGGTATATCGCCAGTTCCCGCTGGGCGACCTACACCCAAACTCTCCTAAGATCTCAGAGGCTGCACTTTGTGTTGGCGACCTTGGTGGAAACGCAGCTTTCTGGAAGTTCTCTGATCTAGTATTCGAAGAGCGCGATATCGACGCACCAACTAACGTAACAAAGCTTCCTGAATACGCAGAAGCAGCAGGCGTCGATCGGACCAAGTATATTGAGTGTGTCCAAAGTGGCCGCATGGAAGAGAAGGTACTTCAGAGCATTGAGGACGGATACAACTCCGGAGCTCGTGGCACACCGTACACAGTACTGATCGCTGGCAATCAACAAGCCGTGATCAGTGGCGCACAGCCGTACGATACCCTTAAGGGAGTAGTACAGAACCTGATCGACCAACTCGAAGGTACATTCGACCCAAGCACAGCACAACAATCTGGAGAAGTGCCAACTACTGCAAATGGCGTTCCGATCTTGGAGTAGGCTACAACAAAAAACAGACGGCGCCCCTTTGGGCGCCGTCTGTTTTTCTTTCCTTACTATAGCAACTGCACCAAATGGCAATACTCACTCTCTTTCTCATCGCATGGCGTAGTCAGAAATGCACCACTCGCGATTTCTTTGGCAGCTGTAATAATCTCTTGCTTCAACGCTTCCACTTCTTCATCCGTGATCACAAACGATTCTTCATGGATCTGCCCTTTTGCGTCAGCTCGCACAAACGATAACGCTCCCTCCCGACAGCGATATCGCTCATCATCATAGAGTTCAAGGAGCAGCGCATAAAATACCAGCTGGCGCTTATATCCGCCATCAGATGACTTTGTCTTCCCTTCAATATCATTACGTGTCTTTGGCTTACCGGTCTTGTAGTCGACCACGCGCGCCACTGAACCATCTTCATTCAGATCAAGTCGGTCGAGCTTACCAGTTAGTGGTATTTCTGGCAGATCAGCGTCACCAGTCTCAAGCACCACCTTGATCGAAAATTCTTCCTTGGTGGATTTTGGTAGGCCGGCTGCCAGGTGTTCACTATAGAGCGTTATCTCTTCGATACCTTGCTCCAATAGCCGCGAGAATTCTTCAGTACTCAAGGGCAGCCGGCCAAGCTCCTGCTCCAGTTTTTTCTTGATCCAGGTTGTGGTCGGCAATTTCTCCTCGCTCGTATGCACACGAGTCATATACTCCAGCGTATTATGGACTGCCGTACCATACTGCATGTGCGCCGGCTGTGTTTCAGGAATACGTAAGACATTGCGGTACAGATAATCCCACGGACTACGCAGATAGTTGTTAAGTGACGTCGCAGAAAAACCACGCTCGACGAGCACCTGTTTTAAAAGTGCTGGATCGATCGCAATGGCTTTGGTCGCTGCAGTCAACGAGGCAATTGGATCAAACTTCTCCTCCTCAATCTTAGTTGACTCACTAACCACAAACTGCTCATCCACGTCATCAAGCAGTCGAGCCGGAATGAGTTCGCGACCGTCAGCGTTCACCTCTGAAGTAGACACATGCAGCTGTCGCTTCGCACGAGTCATCGCTACGTATAGAAGCCGACGTTCATCTTCAATAAACTCGTGCTTTTCAACTTCATGCGCCATAAGCGGTAGGTCAAAGTATGTTTTCTTCCCGGTGCCACTCCAACTAGAGTCGATCAAATGCGGCACCAAGACCACTTCAAACTCAAGTCCCTTAGACTTATGTGCTGTCATCACTTGCACGGACTCAGTAGCTGTCGAAATGTACGGAGCATTAAGCGGCAAGCCGTATGCTTCACGAGTCGTAAAAATGTCTCCGACTGCTCGTAAGTCTCCAATACCATCACGTAATACCTGCTCTTCAATCTCATCATACAGACGACGCACCACGCGGGTTCCTTCAAATGGATCATGTGCAATGAGGTGATCAAGGAACCCACTTGCTTGTAGTAAATACTCCAGCACCCGATGCGGCGCCTCATGCACCTCGCGCGCACGAGCTTCACTCACCACCTCAGCTACTCGTAGAAACGAAGCTGGATCACTCACTTTGAGTCGCTCGAGCTCAGCTTCACTACTTATGAGACTCCAGAGTGTTTTATCGTATGATCTTGCATTCAATACCTTCAGCAGATCATTTACGTCAATCCCCCAGTACGCTCCGTGGAGTACAGTAAAAAGGGCAACTTCGCTTTTATCAGTCACCACCACATTAATCAGCGAACGCACTGCTTGTGTTACCGGATGCCGAAGGACATCACCGTCAGCTGAGGCAGTTACCGGAATTGCAGCCTTACGCAGCAAGGCTGCAAACTGTTCTACTTCTCGGTTGGAACGAACAATGATCGCGATCTCGCTCGCTGCAATACCATCTATGAGCAGTGACTGTACCTTTGATACCACCCACGCGTCTTCTACTGCCTGATGTGAGAATGAGCGCCTGGTCAGCACTGCTTGATCGACAGCCTTTGCCTCAAGCGGCACACGCAGATCCTTGAGCGGACCTTCATCTACTCGCACCAAACTGTGTGCAGCATCGAGGATCGTCTGTCCAGACCGGTAGTTCTCAGTAAGAGATATCACTTTGGTCCCCTTGAACTTCTCAGTGAAGTATAAAAAGTTTTCGAGTGATGCACCCTGAAAACGATAGATCGCCTGCTTCTCATCTCCCACCGCAAAAATGTTCGGTGCATCATGAAACGATGCGAGCAGTTCGAGGATCTTGTTCTGAGAACCATTCACGTCTTGGTGTTCATCAGCCAAAATGTACAAGTAACGCTCTTGAAGATCACGAAGCATGTCTTCATTCTGCTCGAGCGCTTGGACTGTCTCCACGATCATGTCTTCGAAGTCGTAGAGATTCCGATCGTTCAAGAGTGCTTCATACTGCCGATACACATAAATGAGCTCGCGATTCTTTGCGACATTCTTTTCTAGCTTGGTGTACTCACCACGCACCTTACCTTTGTGCGCCCCTTTGGTGTGATATCGCTCCACTTCCCCAAGTGCTTGCTCTTGCTGATCGACGATCACTACCAACGCGTCTGGGGTAATATACTCCTGCTTAAGCTGACCAATGATGCGCTGCAGATGCGTCACATAGTACGCAGGATTGCCAGCTGGACGCAGTTGCTTTACGTTGCCGTCATTAACAATCGACTCAATAAGATCGATCTTTTCGAGGTCAGTGGCAGGGCAGCCGCCTATCACACGGTCGTAGGCATCGGGGTACTCAGAGATCAGGCGCTGCGCGAAGCCATGGAAGGTAAAGATCGGCACTTGATAGGCGGTGGCCCCGATATATTTCCGCAACCGCTGTCGCATTGCCTTCGCACCCGATTCGGTGAATGTAAGTGCCAAGACACCGTCAGCATGCACATCAGTCAGGCGCAAGATGTTTGCGATTCGCAAGGTAAGGATCTGTGTCTTGCCTGTACCAGGACCCGCCACGACCATGACTGGCCCTTCGATCGAATCTACCGCTTCTTTCTGTGCGGCGTTTAAGGAAGCGTACGCTTCCTTAAACGCCGCCTCCCCAACTCTCTCCTTATCTGTACTCATGCCTCACAGTATATCAAATCAACCATTGTTGACTCTTTATAAAAACCCTTGCAAAATAGCACTTTCGGTCGTATAGTAGCGCTCTGTTTCAAAATTAAGAAGAAACGATTTTATGTTAACTATTGGCACCACACTCGCCATCTTCCTGATGCTTGGTATCTCAAGCCTCGGACTTTTTCTCGCAAAACGACTCAACCTACCACACACTGTACTACTGGTACTCATTGGTATCGGACTCGGCTTTTTAGCCATGACCGACACTTTTTCATTTTTAGGTGAATTCCAACTCACTCCCGAGCTCCTCTTCTTCCTGCTTCTTCCTACTCTCATCTTCGAGTCAGCCTACAACATGAGTATCCGTAAGCTCGTCGCAGACGGTGCTGCAGTATTCTCTCTTGCTATCGGCAGTTTCCTTATATCGACGGCGATCATCACCGGACTTCTTCATGTGTTACTCCTCCTTATCGGCATCGATATCCCACTCAGCATCACCTTACTCTTTGGCGCCCTGATTTCTGCTACCGACCCAGTTGCCGTGCTTGCCCTATTCAAAGAATACGGAGTACCACGCAGGCTCTCACTTATTTTTGAAGGCGAAAGTCTTTTCAATGACGCAACAGCAGTAGCAGTCTTCCTCATCACCCTTGAAGCTCTCAATCACGGTGGGCTCTCAGTCGTTACTTCGATCACCGGCTTTCTGACTTTCAGTTCTATGCTGGTGTTTGGAGTCATCTTTGGTCTCTTGATCGGAGGACTTTTCACCTACCTGGTGGGAGCAGCGCGTGAAAGTGAGACCGCCAGCATCACCCTTACCATCGTGCTTGCCCACATCACCTTCATTTTGGCTGAAGTCATATCACACATTGAATGGTTCGGTACATTTTCACTTCACATTTCACCGATCATCAGTACCACGATCGCCTCACTCATCATGGGTAATTATGCTCGCACCAAGCTCAACCCACACGCCGAGTCATTCGTCACTGGTCTCTGGGAGCAATTTGCCTTCATGGCGAACTCCCTTGTCTTTATCTTGATCGGTCTCCTCATGGTAGAAGTGCCGCTCTTTGAACCACAAGTATTCTGGGCAATTCTCATCACCATCTTAGTCGTCGCAGTTGCTCGCGCACTATCGATCTACCCAGTGATGTCTTTCTACAACCTCTTCCAGAGCAAAGCGCGCACAATCCCCAAGAACTGGCAACATCTCATGGCTTGGGGCTCACTCCGTGGTGCACTTGCAGTCACTATGGTATTGCTTATCCCTGAAGACCTCTCGGTACCAGGCTGGAATCTAGAACTCTCACCACGCGATTTCCTCCTCGCGATCACTATTGGCTGTATTGCAGCCACCCTCTTTATAAAGGCTACTACGATCAAGACTTTGGTGCGTCGCTTTAAGCTAGACAAGCTCACTGCCGTCGAAGAGATCGAGTACCAGGAAGCACAAGCGATCATCCATCACCAGGTGAACGATCGGTTAGCAATGTATGAAAAGCGCGGATACATCGACGAGGCCATCGCTCACGAACTTCGCGAGAAGCATCAAGCAGCCTTCCATCGCGCCTGTGAACAAGCGTGTGCACTCTCTCAAGAACGTCGTAACGACCTCGCTTTCCGCGTACTACGCATTTACGCCATCGGTATCGAAAAGCGACACCTCAAGTTGCTCTACGACCATAACGAAGTGACCGAGTCTGTCTTCCGTCGTATTCAAGGCAAGCTCCGCTTGCAGCTGGAGGCGATCGAGAACGGCAATCTATCGCCAGACGTGACCATTCACGCCGACGAACGCGATGTATTTGAACGTCTCTTCCACACCATTAAAAAGATGCTCCACCGCGAAGAGAATATCCGCTCATTTGAGCATCGCTACATGTATTACCGCGCGCAAGCGATCATTTCTCGCAAGGTACTGAAGGAACTGACCCAACTAGAAAAGGTCTCCGATACCATCTTTACTTCCGAAGCAGTGACGCACGTAAACGATCTTTACACTTCATTCAAAGAAAATTCACAACGTAAGCTGCAAGAACTAAGCGCACAAAACGCAAACACTGCACGCACCCTCGCCGAATCGCTCGCCAAACACGGGGTCCATACCATTGAAGAGACGGTACTTGACGATATTTACCGCAAAGAGCTGATCACTCCAAAGCTGTACATCCTTCTTAAGGAAGAACTACGTGAAGCGAGCAAGTAGTGTACACCCCCGTTTTTTGGGTGTATGATATTTGTATATGCAGGTAAAAGATATCGTAAAACCTGCGGTGATCATTGCTGAGACAGACACGTTTGAAGATGCCCTCAAAGCAATGAACACCCAACATACAAACACGCTTTTGGTCACTGACGAAAACGGTGAGCTCGTTGGTGAAGTAACCGTTGCCGACCTCCTCGACGCAGTCGTTCCGGACACACTCGACGGCAGTGCGGTCATGGATCATTTTTCAACCGATGACGCATTCATCGCTTCAATTGATGTAGCGCGTGATCTCCCTGTATCAGAATTCATGTCACTCGACTACTCGCCGCTCACCCTCAAAGACAATCTCATGTCTATCGTTGCCACCGCGATCGCGCACGAGCGTGCTCGCATTCCTGTTGTTGATGACGAAAACCACCCGATCGGTATTATCTCTCGACAGGGACTCAAGCAGATCCTTGCGAAGTTCATGGATGAGTAGTGCCAAACAACCCAGTCATGTTCGAGATAACTGTGTTTTCTAGTGTTGTATACGGCCTAGCGCTGTGTACTGTCTACTACCTAGTAGTCTCTGCAATCAAAAAGCAGCTCGTACGAATTCACTTTCGTACAGCTTTTTTCTATATCACACTCTTTTGTCTCTTCGGGATCGCGGGAGAAGTCTTTGTAAACAATATATGGGAACACATCTTTGGCTGGCCTCTATGGGAGTACCGACTGTTCCCTGCTCACGGCGGTGATATCAGTTACTTCTTTCCACTTATCTGGGGCATGCTCGGTTTTTACAAATACATCAATGACACTGCGTTTCACCGCTTCCCGCCCGATCAGCACCTCAAGCCAGCTGTGATCATGGGTGCCGAGGCGATTCTTCTCGAACTCGTCTACAACGGCTTATTCCTTCTTCTTTTTGATGAATACATCTTTTACTATCTCCCCGCCAACATGGGGCCGCTTTCGCACCTATCTTGCTGGCAAGTGATTCCATTTTATTTCGTCGTCGGCTTCTTCACGAGCGAGTTGATTCACGGACAACAAAAAGCCGGATACCACAACCGTGTCTTGCTCCGCATTGCATTCTACTGGATGGTGATTGGAGCCTTGATACTCTTTAGTAAAACCGGCCGGCGGCCTTCGGGGCCGGCCGGTTTTACGTCATCTATTTCAAATCCTAATACGACTTCAGTCGTCGCGCCTTCTCGTGCTGGCGGATTTTCTCGAGCGCTTTCGCTTCGATCTGTCGGATACGCTCACGAGTCACCCCAAACTCTTTACCAACCTCTTCAAGCGTATGATACGTCCCATCGAGGAGTCCATGTCGCATCTCAAGAATCTTTCGTTCTTTCTCTGAAAGTGTATCGAGGATCTCAGTGATCTGGTCAGTGAGAATGCTATGCGCCACTTCCTGATCTGGTGACGTGATCTTATCATCAGAAATAAAGTCTGAGAGACGTGAGCGATCATCATCATCACCCACCGGCAGTTCGAGTGAAATAGTATCCTGTGAGATCTTTTCGATCTGATACACCTTTTCTACCTCTACCTGCATTTCAGTTGCAATTTCTTCGGGCATCGGGTCGCGACCAAGGTCTTGTGCCAAGCGGCGAGACACCTGCTTGTACTTCGCCATGGTTTCCACCATATGAACCGGAATACGAATCGTACGTGACTGGTCAGCGAGTGCACGTGTGATCGCCTGGCGAATCCACCAGGTCGCATAGGTAGAGAACTTAAATCCCTTCGTGAAATCGAACTTGTCTACCGCCTTGAAGAGACCGAGGTTTCCTTCCTGGATCAAGTCAAGCAAGGTAAGGTCAGGTGAACGACCAACATACTTCTTCGCGATCGATACCACGAGACGAAGGTTTGCTCGTGCAAGGAGGTTACGTGCCTCATCGTCACCTTCCACAATACGCTTTGCGAGCACGCGCTCTTCGTGCGCATTAAGCAGTGGGTACTGACCGATCTCCCGCAGATACATCTGGATTGAATCGTATCCACTATCGCTACGCTTGAAAGCATTCTTTTGCGCCAAGACTTCAGTACTTGGATCTTCACCAAGCATGCCGCCGCTCTGGAGCACATCAATACCAGCGATACTAAAACGTTCGTAGAGCGTATCTAGAAAATCTACATCCTTCTCGATCTCCGGAAACGCGCGCAAAAGCTCATCGTAGGTTACATACCCACGTTCTTTTCCAAGCTGCATTAGTTCTGCAGATTTCGCCTCGAGCAACTTTTCACTCTTAGTCAGCTTCTTTGGTGCAACCTTCTTTACGGCCTTTTTAACAACCTTCTTTACGGCCTTTTTAACAACCTTCTTTACCACTTTCTTTGCTGGCGCTTTTTTCGCAGCAGAAGCAGCCGCTTTCTTGGCGACTTTTTTCACAACTTTCTTTACTACCTTCTTTGCTGCAACTTTCTTTGCAACGGTTTTTTTGGCCACAGCTGTTTTCTTTGTAGCTTTTTTCGGGGCCGATTTTTTTGGTTTTGTCACGGTTTTTTTCACCGCTTTTTTCGCAACTTTTTTTGTGGCTTTTTTGGCAGCCATAATGTTCCTCACTATACAGAAATAGTTAAAAAAGTCTAGTCCCTAATCTTAAGGAAACTGTCTGATTCATACGCCGGCTCCCGTCGTTTTGTTTCACAAACTTTTATCTCATTAAGTAGCTCCGCCACACGATTGTCATTCTGTGCATCTTCTGCAGCTTGCAGTTCCTGTCGCAATTCAGCCAATCGTTTCTTGATCGCATACGTTTTAAACTGATTAAGCTTTGCGACTATCTCTTCAAGGACGGCATGCTCAGGTAAGCTAGCAAAATGCTGCTCGATCATAAAGATCACCCCCGCAATATCGGCGTCAGTCGGGTCAGCCAGAGTGGTCAGCTCACTGATCAACTTCATTTCTGGTTCAACTTTACTAGAAATAGCTGCGTCAATAACCTGCAGTGCGGCCGACAGATACACGAACGACTTCTGCGCCGTGTCCACCTGCACCACCACCTCAGGCCGAGCAGTTCGTTCCCTTTGCTCGGACTCTACTGACGTCTGTTCTCTCGAACTCGACTGCTCACGAAGTCGATCAAGCTCAAACCGGATCGCGTCAGCTGTCGTACCGATCGCTTCGGCTACCTTACCGACAAAGTGCTCCTGATCGATCCGATTAGGTAGCAGCAAGATAAATGGCAACACCTCATCGCGTGCCTTTAGCTTGAATGATCGATCATCCTCGATCTCCCGTCGTAGTACATGCAGTAAAAATTCGATCACATGCACTGACTTCCCGATCACCTGCTTAAACTGCGCCGGATCCTTTTGAATCATATCAGCCGGATCTTCGCCGAGTGGTAACTCTGCTACTTTTACATCAAGTCCGCGACCGAGCATAACCGATGCACTTTTTTTCATGGCATTAATGCCGGCGCGATCAGCATCGAGCGCAAGCACGACTCGATCAGAGAGTCGCTCCAGGAGCTGTACATGATGGAGCGTGAGTGCTGTACCAGACACCGCTACTGTATTACCGTAGCCGGCCTGATGGCACATCACCACATCAAACTGCCCTTCAACGATCAGTGAGAAATTGAGCTTGCGGATACTCTCCTTTGCTTTGTCGTAGCCAAATAGTAGATCAGACTTTTTATAGAGTAGTGTCTCTGGTGAGTTTACGTACTTCGGTGCTTTATCATCAGGATGCAGAATGCGTCCTGAAAAGGCAACGATTTTACCACTTGGCTCTGCCATCGGAAACATCACCCGATCACGAAAGACGTCAAATGGTTCTTTCCCGCCTTCGGTAGTCTTGATGAGTCCAGCCTTGAGAATCTCGTCTTTCGTAAAGCCTTTTGCTTCGAGCTGCTCTTTCACGTGTCGCCAGCCGTGCTTAGGCGGGCCGGGCGCGTAGCCGATCCGCCACTTTGCAATGGTCTGCGGAGTCACTCCGCGGCGCTTGAGATATGCTGCTGCTTCTGATTCTTGATCAAGCCACTCCGCATAAAACACTGTCGCCGCCTCAAGCGCCGCGTACAACCGCTCTCGCTCACTGCGCTTTTTTGGATCTTCAGGCACCAGCTCTACTCCTGCCTTGTCGGCCAAGATCTTCAGCGCTTCTTTGAAATCAACTCCTTCCATCGCCTGCACAAAGCTGAACATATCGCCGCCCTGCGAGGTAGAAAAACAGTAGTACATCCCACGGTCAGGTGAGACGTAAAACGACGGCGTCTTCTCAGAAGAAAACGGTGACTTACCTTTAAAGTTCTTTCCTGCTTTGTGTAGCTCAACGTACGGCGTGATAACGTCCAGAATACTGAGTTTGTCTTTGATCTGCTGCACCGCATCGCTCATAGTGGCTGTAGTATACCGGAGTTCATGACTGATCGCGACTACATTGACTTATGACACAATAGTGCTACAGTTTTAAAAATTCAACTGGAGTTTCTTCTCATGAATCCAGACCCTGTTCTTGTAAAACCATTCACAACACAGTACACGCATTTCAAACCCGGGGATATGCTTCTCACTTTTAATGTTCGCGGCTGGCAAAAACCACTAGATCAACACTGGACCAACCCTCTCGACTTCTCTCAGGTCCAAGACCTACGACCAGGTGATAAGGTGTGGATCCGCTACTTAAGGACCGATGACATAGTCCATGGCTTCATCTTGGTTTCGATCGCAGGCACCACCGTAATCCCCGGCGGACTCGAAATCAGGTACGCCACCGGCGGTGAGCGCGGTAGCTTCATCGCCCACGACAGCGATCCAAAATCATGGCCACACGAGCTGACAAGCGAGAATGCTGTGTATGCCTGGACACACGGCAAACGCTTGGCTCGGCATATTTCGTAGCATACCCCAGTCCCGACAAGAGTCGGGACTTTTTTGTTGACAAGCCCTTTGAAGACGCTATAGTACGAGCAGTTCGTTTTATACTTCCTGGAGACAGAGATCACACTGGAGTCTCATAATAATCTCTCTCCAGATAATCTTTGATGCTAGAGAAGCATCGTTAGAAAAACCCGCTCCAGCGGGCTTTATCTTTTTACTTACGCATCAAATGCAAGGACTCCCTTCTCTGAAACCAAGATCTCGCTGAGAGCTTGCCGCTTGGCTGGTGTCATCTTGGCCTTGATATAGACAGTCCGCTCACTTGCAGATGTTCGAGATCGTCGAATATGTACCACCTGCACACCACATTCATCGAAGATGTCGAGAATATCATCTTCTGCAGCATCGGTATTTTTGATCGTTACGCGCACCTCAAGGAATTCATGCAAACGATCGAGCCAGCGCTCAAATGGCGGCAAAAGCCACAGCACCGCCATCGCTAGTAGCGTCACAGCAGTCACCAATGGATACTCACCAGCTCCCGCCGCCATACCGAGCGACGCAACGAGCCAGATGGTAGCAGCTGTAGTGATACCGCCAATAGTTGCACCGTCTTTGATGATCACACCCGCACCAAGGAAACCAACACCGGTCACAATTGCAGCAGCGATTCGGCCGGTTTCTTTTTGTGGATCACCAATGATCTGCGCCATGATCATAAAGAGTGCAGAACCAACTGCGATAAGGATCATCGTGCGAAACCCAGCACTCTTATCACGATACTCTCGTTCGATACCAATAAGCCCACCCACAAGCGCAGCTACGAGCACCGGTACAAAGTACTTGGAAAGTTCAATAAACATCTCCGTCATTACCACTGATTCTAGCATGACCGAAAAAACAAAGTTTTACACAGGTGTTGATTTTGCGGGTTTGGCCGGCGGAAGCTTCGCTTCCGCCGGCGAAACTTGATTTTTACAATTTTTTGTGTTATTATATAAACAACTGCACATTACAGGAGATTCAAGCAGTGGATACGATTCAGAGTCTTACGATCGGAGTAACGGGTGTATTGTTCACCCTCTCGCTCCTCATCCTGATCACCGGAGCAGCAGCCATCTATCATCTACCCAAGGCGACGGTTCCGATCCGCACCATTGAGGTTGCGATCCTCTTCGGCGCAACGATCTATGGGTTTTACTGGCTGTCGGTCAAAGACCCATATTTCGACTACGATACGTACACGATCAACCTCTGCATCTGGCACGCTGTGGTACTGGTTGTACTCCAACCACTGCTGGTGCGCTATCTGAACAGACAAAATCAATCCTAGAGCTAGTTGGCAAGCTCCCCCACCCTACACACATGGACGTGTGTGGGGTGTTTTTAAATGCGAAAGAAAAGGCCGGGCGCGAAGCGCCCGGCCTTTTCTTTTTGCTAGATCACTTAGTCGCGACCTGCTTGTAGTTCTTTGATCATCTCATGCTTCTTTGATCCTTCGAAGCCTGATCCCGCTGGGATAAGTTTACCGATGATCACGTTTTCCATGAGACCAGCGAGATTGTCACTACTTCCCTTCACAGCTGCGTTGATGAGAACGCGAGTCGTGTTCTGGAATGATGCAGCTGAGAGGAAACTCTTACGTGAGAGTGAGGTTTCGGTGATACCGAGGATGAGTCGATCACCCTTCGCGATCTCTTTACCTTCTGCCTTCAGCTTCTCGTTTTCTTCCTGCATGATCCACTCCTCTACCACTTCACCATTAGTGAATCGGCTTTCGCCGCGGCTTGTCACCTTCATGCGTGACATCATCTGCTTCACAATAAGCTCGATGTGCTTACGTGCGATGGTTACACCCTGGAGTTCGTAGATCTTGTTTACTTCAGAAATGATGTAGTCCTGAGTTACTTCCTGTCCACCAAACTTGAAGAGTTCAGGGAGAAGTGCAGAACCATCAGTGAGGAGCTGTCCAGCGACGACATCGTCACCCTTAGAGACAGCTACCACACGACGGAAGTGAACTTCGTATTCGTTGTTATCCTTCTTCTTTGGCGCACCTGGTGCAGTCATATCTGGCGCTACGACGATCACCTTCTCGCGACCTTCGGTACGGATCTCCTTCACGACACCAGAGTACTTACAGATCACCGCTGGGATCTTTGGCTGACGCTTTTCAAAGACTTCCTCCACACGAGGGAGACCTTGGGTCACGTCTCCACCAGCTGACGCAGCACCTCCGGCGTGCTTGGTGTTCATAGTAAGCTGTGTACCTGGCTCACCGATCGCTTGCGCTGCCACTGTACCGACTGCTTCACCAATATCAACGAGATCGTTGGTAGTGAGGTCGATACCGTAACACTGCTGACAAACTCCGCGGAGTGTCTTACAGGTCATTGGTGAACGCACCACCACTGATTCACAAGTTGATTCTTCCACCGCGATCGCATCGCGACGTGAGAGCAAATGACCCTTCTTAAAGATCACATTACCCTTCGTGTCGACCGCGTCTTCAGCGAGGATACGTCCCTTGATCGCCTTCGCGAATGAAATCTCGATACCAGACGCTGAGATACGGTTGATAGTGGTACCAGCCTTAGTCTTACAATTTGCCTCAGTCACGATCGCATCTTGTGCTACAACGAAGAGACGACGAGTCAGGTATCCAGCCTTTGCAGTCTGGAGCGCCGTGTCGGCGAGACCCTTACGTGAACCGTGAGTCGTGTTGAAGTACTCGATCGGTGACAGTCCTTCCTTCATAGATGAGATAACCGGAGTTTCGAGTGTCTCACCACGAGTGTTCACGATCAGACCCTTCATACCCGCCATCTGTGCGATCTGGCCGAGTGAACCTCGAGCACCAGACTTCCACATTTCGTAAGCAGAACCGTCTTCAGAAAGTGTCTCTGGTAGCGCCTTTTCGATCTCGGTCTTCGCGCGGTGCCAGATCTCGACGATCATACGACGGCGCTCGTCGCGTGAAAGCAAACCTTCTTCGTAGTGCTCGATAACTTCACGCTCCTCGTCTCGCGCTCCAGCAACGATCGCTGCCTTCGCTTCTGGTACGACCACTTCGTCGATACCCCAGGTAGTTCCTGAGACAGTCGCGTAGCGGAAACCAAACTTCTTAAGACGGTCAACGATCGGTGGCACTGCTTCAGCACCACGATCATCAATAATATCGATGATGATCTGGAAGAGTGTCTTCTGTACGATCACATCGTTGATGAAGTCATGATCACTTGGCAGTACTGAGTTGAAGAGAAGTCGTCCGACAGTAGTTTCAAACAGCTGTCCATCAAACTGAGCGTACTTTGGAGTGTCGGTTGCAAGCACCTTTACCTTCGCGCGGAAGTCGATCACTCCGTAGTCGTACGCGTTGATCGCGTCGTTTGGTGACGAGAAGTACTTACCTTCTCCTTGTGCACCTTCAACTACCTTAGTCATCCAGTACGCACCAAGCGCCATATCAAGCAGCTTTTCAGACACCACTGGTTCTGAAGATCCTGGCTTGAGGATGTTGTGGTTTGCAGAAATGATCTCTTTTGCTTCCATCTGTGCCTCTTCTGAGAGTGGTACGTGAACCGCCATCTGGTCACCGTCGAAGTCCGCGTTAAACGCGCGACAAACGAGTGGGTGTACCTGAATCGCGTTACCCTCGATCAGTACCGGACGGAATGCCTGAATACCCTGACGATGGAGTGTTGGCGCACGGTTCAACATCACGTGCTTACCTTTAATAATATCTTCGAGAATTGCCCATACTTCTGGCACCCCGTCTTCAATGAGACGACCAGCACCACGAATGTTGTAGGCAAGTTCTTGCTTCAAAAGCTCTGCGATCACAAACGGACGGAAAAGCTCGAGTGCCATATGCTTCGGCAGACCACACTGGTCGAGCGCGAGCTCAGGACCGATCACAATCACTGAACGTCCTGAGTAGTCCACTCGCTTACCGAGCAAGTTCTGACGGAAGTAGCCCTGCTTTGACTTAAGGTAGTCAGAGAGAGACTTCAGTGGACGACGCTGTGCGGCACTCATGACTGAGTACGCACCACCTCCATGACGGATTGAGTTGTCGATGAGTGCGTCGACTGCCTCCTGCATGATTCGCTTTTCGTTGCGAAGGATCACGTCTGGAGCCTGGATGTCGATCAGCTTCTTGAGACGGTTGTTACGGTTGATCACGCGACGGTATAGGTCGTTGAGGTCTGAAGACGCGTGACGTCCACCTTCAAGTGCCACCATCGGACGGATTGCCGGTGGTACCACTGGGATACGAGTCAGGAAGAGCCATTCAGGACGTACTCCGGCGTGGAGCATACCGCGAATGAGTGCGAGACGCTTATCGAGCTTTGCTCGTTCCATTGCACCAGCCTTAGTGTAGCGATCTTCGAGTTCGTCAACCAGCTTCGCAAGATCGATCTCCTTGAAAAGGTCGTAGATCGCTTCCGCACCAATACGTGCTTCAAAGAGGGTTGAGTACTTGATCGAGAACTTGTGGAAACTTGCTTCATCAAGTACCACACCCTGCTGAATACTGTCGACCTCCTTTTTCACTTCATCCATGCGTGACTTGAGTGCTTCACGTGCTTCATCGTTGGTGAGCGACTTGAGCTTGGTCTTGAATTCAGTATCGAGCTCAGACAGGATACGTGCCCGATCAGCTTCGCTCACCTTGGTCACGATATAACCTGCAAAGTAGATCACTTTCTCTACTGATGAGGCAGTGATACCAAGGATCATCGCGATGCGACTTGGCACACCACGAAGGAACCATATGTGAGACACTGGCACACAAAGGTCGATGTGGCCCATGCGTTCACGACGTACAATTGCGCGAGTAACCTCTACTCCACACTTTTCACAAGTAATACCCTTGTAGCGGATACCACGGTACTTCTTACAACTACATTCGTAGTCTTCAACTGGACCGAAGATACGTTCATCGAAAAGACCGTGCTTCTCTGGACGCTGAGTTCGGTAGTTGATGGTTTCTGGCTTGGTCACCTCACCCCAAGACCAGTCGAGGATCTGTTCAGGTGACGCCAGCTTCAGGCTCACGCCTGTGTAGTTGGTTGGCACGGGTGCAGGCTTCTTGAAATCAGTTTTCTGGAATGTTGATTCGTTAGACATAGGCGCAAGCATTAAGCGTTCTCATAATTACGTCGGGTATCTTCTTTCTCAAGATGCACATCGAGTGCGAGACCACGCAGCTGATTGAGAAGGACGTTGAAGGCTGCTGGGGTGTGTGGGTGTGAGATCTGCTCGCCTCGTACGATCGCATCGAAGGCTGCAGAGCGACCAACAATGTCGTCAGACTTGATCGTAAGCATCTCTCGGAGTGTGTAGGCTGCACCATACCCAAGGAGCGCCCACACTTCCATTTCTCCAAAGCGCTGTCCACCGATCTGTGCCTTACCACCAAGCGGCTGCTGGGTAATAAGAGAGTATGGACCAATCGAACGCATGTGGATCTTGTCTTCCACCATGTGGTGCAGCTTCAAGATGTACATGTATCCAACCGCAGTCTTCTGTGCGAATTCCTCACCAGTGAGACCATCGCGGAGTTGGATCTTTCCGTCTTCTGGAAGGCCAGCCTCTACAAGCTGCTTCTTCACGTCGTCTTCGTTTGCTCCTGCAAACGGTGGCACGATCGCCTGGAAGCCGAGGGTATTGGCTGCCATACCGAGGTGAATCTCAAGGATCTGACCAAGGTTCATACGTGACGGCACACCAAGTGGTGTCAGGAGAATATCTACTGGATCACCGTTTTCATCGTACGGCATATCTTCTTCTGGAAGAATACGTGAGATAACACCCTTGTTACCGTGACGACCAGCAAGCTTGTCACCCACTGAAACGTTACGTACCTGGGCTACCGTAATAAGGATCTTCTTGATCACACCACTTTCGAGCTGATCACCATTTTCACGTGAGAAAATCTTTACGCCGATCACACGACCACGCTTCCCGGCTTCGAGTCGGAGTGAAGTATCCTTCACATCCTTCGCCTTTTCACCGAAGATCGAACGAAGGAGTCGCTCTTCTGGAGTGAGTTGGGTTTCGCCCTTCGGGGTCACCTTACCAACGAGAATGTCGCCTGGGCGCACCTCTGCACCAATGCGGATCACACCGGTTTCGTCGAGGTTGCGGAGCTTCATTTCAGATACGTTTGGAATATCTGGAGTGGTTACTTCTGGGCCAAGCTTGGTGTCTCGTACCGCCACTTCAAGTTCGTCGAGGTGGATGGTTGAGAATTTTGCCTGCTTTACAAGACGCTCAGAAATGATGATCGCGTCTTCGTAGTTTGCTCCGTTCCAACTCATAAACGCAATACGTGCGTTCTGACCTACGGCGATCTGACCGTTGTCAGTCGCGGTGGTGTCGGCGAGGAGATCACCACGCTTCACCTTCTGTCCAAGCGATACCGCTGGACGATGTGCAAACGCTGAGAAGTCGTTGGTCCGCTGCAACTGAGTGAGTGGATATTCATCCTTCTTACCCTTGTTATTCTTCACCACGATCATACGAGCGTCAACTTCGATCACTTCACCTGGTTCACGAGCATAGAGCACACGACCAATGTCTCGTGCTGCTACACCTTCTACACCAGTCGCGACGATCGGTGCTTCTTGCACCACACACGGAGTTGACTGCTTCTGCATGTTTGATCCCATGAGCGTACGGTTCGCGTCGTCGTGGTTGAGGAATGGAATCATTGAGGTCGCCACGGAGAATGGCTGGTTGGTTGCGATATCGATGTAGTCGATGTCATCGCGTGAGACGATACGTGGCTCTCCCTTGTAGCGAGCTTCCACAAATTCATTCTTGATCTTGCCCTTATCATCTACTTCCACCGCTGCGTGTGCAATGGTGTGACCTTCTTCTTCATGCGCGTTCATGTAGGTGATCTCATCAGTGAGCTTACCCTTCTTCACCGCCATGTATGGTGTCTCGATGATACCAAAGCGGTTAACGCGAGAGTACATTGAGAGACGAAGAATAAGACCAATGTTTGGACCTTCCGGGGTGTGGATCGGACAGAGACGTCCGTAGTGACTCGGGTGTACGTCACGTACTTCAAAGCCAGCGCGCTCACGAGTGAGACCGCCTGGACCAAGCGCTGAAAGGGTGCGGAGGTGTTCTACCTCAGCGAGGATGTTCTGCTGCTGTGAGAATTGTGACAACTGGTTGGTTGTGAAGAATTCCTTGATCGCAGCCTGGAGTGGACGTGGGTTGATGATCTGCATCGGCAAAGATGTCTCTGCTTCGATGGTAGACATACGGTCTTGGATGTTTCGCTTCATGCGAGTCATACCGACACGCACGCGCTGCTGGAGCATTTCACCGAAGTATCGCACACGACGGAAACCGAGGTGGTCGATGTCATCTGGTAGTGCTGACGCATCGTGATTAGATTCGATGATCTGCTTCAAGATAAGCTGCATGTCATCGATCGTGACTGAACGCTGTGCAGTTGCCTTGGCGTCAGTTGGAAGACCAAAACGACCATTGAAGTGATGACGACCGATCTCTGACAGGTCGTATCGCTCAGTTGAGAAAATAGAATCCACGAACTCACGAGCGTTTTCTACTGTTGCGAGGTCACCGTCACGAAGACGCTTGTAGATCTCGATATACGCTTCGTCAGTAGTCTTCGCTGGATCTTTTTCAAGAGTTGCCTTGATGTATTCTTCACCACGCTCGACCTTGCTCATGAGCTTGATCATTTCAGCATCCTTTTCGAGTCCAAGCACACGAAGCAGTGAAGTGATCGGGAACTTCTTCTTGCGGTCGATCTTTACATAGATCACACCATCAGCTTCAGATTCGATCTCCACCCACGCACCACGCGCTGGGATGATCTTCGCACCGAAGTAGGTCTTTCCCTTAGATTCATTAGTAGTGAAGAAAATACCGTAACTACGCGCAAGCTGTGGCACGATCACTCGCTCCACACCATTGATGATGAAGGTACCGTTGTCGGTCATCACTGGGATGTCCGTCATGAAGATCTCTTGGTCCTTTTCAGAATCAAACGTCTTGTTCTTTAGTACAACTGTTGCACGAAGCGGCGCCTCGTAGGTGCGCTTATTTTCCTTCGCAAACTCTGGTGAGTACTTTGGCGCACCCACTTCGTACTTCTTAAACTGTAATTCAAACTTCTTCTCTGAGTAGTCAGCGATCGGAGAAAACTCCTTAAAGATCTCCTTGAGTGCAGTCTCTACAAACCAGGTGTATGACTCACGCTGTGGCTCAATGAGGTCAGGTAACGGGATACGTGGCGCAGCCGCTTTTTCGAAGCGTCGCTGTGGCCAGTGTCCGATTGACTGATCCTTTACATCAGTTTTACTCATAACTAATCGTTACGGTTATAAAAATAGGTTTTGAGAAATGTGCAGCAAAAAATCACGCTCGCGCGCTTTTTCTTTCTCGTACATTCTCTACCCGATGAATAAAAACATCACAATTGTGATTGATGGTCACTGTGTGGAGTTTTTTGTTGAAACATCCTCTGAACAACAAAAAACGCTACAAGGTACCTAATTTACCCCCGCGCAAAGTAATCTCTCTTCCACAACTCACCCGAGATCGCAATACTGCGTTTGTGGACAAGATTATACAGTAGCCCCCAAAATATGCAAGCATATTTTGGGGGCTCTGTACATCAAGTACTGGGTGTTACTTCAAAATCCGGAAATGACCAATGTATGGCAACTCTTTCTCTTGTCCTTGATACGCGTTGTACGCGCCGTAAATCACAAGCGCTAATAGAGCCAAGCCGAGTAATTGGTACACAAAAAGACCAATGTCACTCAACATGACCAGAAACATACTATGCACAAACGTCACCGCTACCCCGGCAATGAGCAAGATCAGTTGCTGATTGGCATGGAAGCGCACGTACGGCACATTTTTTGTTTTATCATCTAGAAGTGGTAGGAAAAAGAGAAATGGCAGAATGTAGCCAAGTATTGCAAATGTGCGGTACTCAGAGACATCACTCATCACCTTCTCTTCCGTCTGTGCCTGGGTTGATTCTGCGGTCGGTTCTGTTGTTGGATTGGTCGGTTCAGTCTGAGGTTCTGTACCTTGTGGCATTTGCTCATTGTTATTTTGTGGTTCCATAATGATATGTATTACCCTTGTTACTTAAAATAGTATCACAAGATGCTATTTTTGTTGTCGTCTTTTTTCTATCTCCTTATGATCTCCGCTCAGAAAGACCTCGGGTACTTTGAGTTTCTTTTTCTTATACTCGATCACCTCCGGGCGAGTATATGTCTCCCCCGTTGTCGCACGATCGTCTTCGAGCGAATCTATCTCACCCAGCACGCCTGGTATGTGCCGTGAAGTCGCATCGATGATCGCAAGCGCCGGCAATTCGCCGCCGGTGAGAATGTAGTCACCCACACTCACCTCTTCAGCATTCAGTGCCGTTTTTACCCGCGCATCGATCCCTTCGTAGCGACCACTAATAAGCACGAGGTGGTCGTATTTTTTGGCGTAGTATTTCGCGCGGGCCTGGCTGAAAGCCTGCCCGCGCGGCGACATGATCAAGGTTTTCACTTTCTTATGATCCTTCTTGCGACCAACCGCCTTCTCCCAAGCCTTTATGATTGGCTCGGCTTTCATGACCATACCCGGCCCGCCACCATATGGCTTGTCGTCGACCTTGCGATGTTTATCCTTAGTGAAGTCGCGTGGATTGTAGTATTTCACTTCTATCTTCTTGCCGCGATGCTTCGCCCCCTTCCCCTTCTCGGTCTTTTGCGCACGCCCAAGCACACTCGCGCTCGTGTACGCTTCACAGACTTCAGGGAATAATGTAACAACATGGAATTGCATTTTACTTACAACTTAAACTTTCGGGTTCGTCGACTAACTCTACACCATTATTAGACTCGTCAACACAATAGTAATTCCCCTCATTATACTGAAACACACTCGCTCTCCATTCGTCTGACGAATCAACACACGTAACATTTGAGTCATCACCCCCATAAGAATCCTGCATAAGCTTCAGGTCTTCACTCGCTGACTCTAGATAAATCGTGACTGATTCTGAATCACAGCCACCCTTGTAACTATACTGATTTTGATTCCGGTACAATTCCATTTGTGATCGAATATTAGTCAGCTTTTGCTGCAACGCTTCTCCGATACAGTAACTTTCAAAACCATCACAACTATCTTTATCTAAAAGCAACCCATATACAACTACCGCAGAAAGACACAGACCAATAATTACAATAGTTTTTTTCATACACTAACTACAGTTTATCTTTATATTTCTTCAAAAAATACGGAAATTGTGAGTGTTGTGGTTCTGGAAAATCTTCTAATGCAAACCATTTGAGCTCAAGGCATTTCTCAGGTTCATTTATCTGCACTTCAGTCGGATCAATCTCTACTTTAAAATCATGCTGGATCCAGTGTGTAATCTTCCCGTCAATCTCACGAAACACTTCACGGATACCCAGTTTTTCGATCGCGACTACAGACGCATTGCATTCTTCCTTCACCTCTCGATGGATTGCCTCTTCGATCGTCTCGCCAAACTTAATTCCACCGCTCCCAACCGGACTCCAGGTAAAGTGCTCATCACGACACTTGTCGCTCCGATGCTCAAGAAGATACTTTCCTCGCCCATCGTGACACATGGTCGTCACCGCTACACCAATGAAATCAAACCCTTTCTTCATTGCTCGTAGCGTAGCACAGAAACAGCGCGGCGCCCACAAAGTGGGCGCCGCGCTGTTTCTGTTGGAGTGATCTGTTAGATCTTTAGGTTTCCTAGAGATAAAAATTGGATGAAGAGCGAGGAGTCTAAGAATTTTACGAGAGAGGCGTACCTTGATGTACGTGACCGAGTAAAATTCTGTAACAACGACGCTATTCGCCAATTTATATCTTTAGGTCGTCAATTGCTTGATCAAGTGACTTTGGCTCTGCAGCAGGGTTATCTTCCTGCATTGCCTCTGACATTTCGCGACTCATACCCTTACCACCTTCTGGCTCGTTGATCTTAAGATTAACGCGAGCGTCGTGCTTCATTCCTACGACACGAAGAAGGGTGCGGATGGCCTTAGCGGTGTTTCCAGATCGACCAATGATCTTACCCATATCATCTGCGTGCACATCGAGAGTGAGGAGGACTCCCATTTCATCTACTGTACGGTTAATCCCAACCGCATCAGGATGATCCACGAGTGCCTTCACGAGATTCTCGAGAAACTGCTTATCTTCGTACTGTTCCATACATCAATTGTGGCTATACTGGTAAGCGACCGTCACAGGAATGCAACGTGCTATTAAAATCATATGAGACAGGAGCTCAGTCGTCAATACTTGCATGGGAGTAAAAACGCAGCGTTTTCTAACAAAGTAGTAAAAAACGGCCAGCGGCCGTTTCATTACTTGGTTTCTTCAGCTTCTGCTTCTGGAGCAGGCGCTTCTTCTTTTGAGGCTTCAGCTTCTGCTGGAGCCGCTTCCTCTGAAACTTCAGTAGATTCTGCTGCTGCTTCAGGAGCAGCCTCAGCTTCGGCGGCTGCTTTTTCGGCCTCTGCCTTGGCTGCTGCTTCCTCCTCAGCTCGCTTGATCGCCTCTTCGTCGATAATTGGTGACTTCTTTGGCAACACGTTAATCTTCTTGCCCTCAATCACCTTTTCTGACACAAGCAGGTTGTGCATGGTCTCAGAAGGCTGCACACCCTTTGCAAGCCATTCCTTAGCCTTGTCCTTATCAAGCTGAATGTGATTCATCTTAGGATTGTACGAACCAAGACGATCGACATGCTTGTCGCTCTTTGGGCCAGTTCGCTTATCGGTAACCACAATACGATATGAAGGATCGTTGCGGCGGCCGACTCGTTGTAAACGCATCATTAACATAGTGGCGCTAGCATAGCAGATTGTTTAAATCCGTCAATAGCTCTAAATCAAAAGACACCGCTATAAATAGCGGTGTCGTTCATGACTGAGGTCAAACCAGATTCCGGCTAATTCGGATCATGAGCCCAATTTTGCGTATACGTACAGTTCGAGCATTTCCATCCTTCTGCAGAAGGAACCAGAACTTCGCCGCATTCACCGCAGGTATACGGATGTGCGCCTACTCGGTTTTGATGTTCCTGCAATTGCAGAACTTGCTCCTCTGTCCATGGTGCAAAAATCTTCTCAGACATTACTTATTCCTCCCATCAAAAAAATTAAGCAGCTACTCCTAGAGGAAACCATATAGTAGCCATATATGACTGTCAATGATACACTGCGCCAATGAATAAAACCCATGAAGGAGCTATCATGATCCGCGGAAAAGGGACCGGATTTGTGGCTCACCCAGACCTTGAGGAGGATATTGTGGTAGAGCGCGAAGCCTTAGGCTTCGCGCTCGATGGCGATATTGTTGAAATCGAGCTCAAGAAAAAAGTCCCTGGCAAGCGCCAAGAAGGCAAGGTTATACGTGTAGTTAAGCCTGCTCATCGCGAGTTGATCGGTACTGTTAAAGAAAAGGAAGAAAACGGCAAGAAATTTTTGTATCTCTCGCCCGACAATCGCCGTATTCACATACGACCGGTTTTAAATGAAGCAACTGCCAACGATCTTGATATGAAGGTAGTCGTAGAGATCACCAAGTGGTCACAGCCAAATCTTGATCCATTTGCCAAGATCGTTGAGATTATCGGCCGTGCTGGTGATCATGAGACCGAAATGCAGGCGATCATCCGCTCTGGTGGTTTTTCAAAAGCCTTCCCGGAATCAGTCCAGCAAGCAGCCCACGATCTCTACGAACGCAAAGAGCAGATCTTTGCTGACGCAATTGCCGACCCAAAGCGCCGCGATGTCCGTGGTGTCACCACCATGACTATCGACCCAGCCGATGCCAAGGACTTCGACGACGCACTCTCGGTCCGCACCCTTGAAAACGGCAATATCGAAGTTGGTATTCATATTGCCGACGTGTCGCACTACGTGGTTGAAGGCGAACCTCTCGACCAAGAAGCGCAAGAGCGCGGTACTTCAGTGTATCTCGTCGACCGCGTGATCCCGATGCTCCCGGAAGTTCTCTCAAACGACCTCTGTTCCCTACGCCCAAACGAAGATCGACTCGCGTTCTCAGCCATCTTTGAACTCACACCAGAAGCTCGCATTGAAAATGCGTGGTATGGCCAAACAATCATTCACTCAGACAAGCGCTTTGCGTACGAAGACGCACAGAAAGTCCTCGACGATCAAGCTGGCGACTACCTCGACGAACTCAACATCATGATGAACCTTTCTCGCCTCTTGCGCAAAAAGCGCTACCAAAGCGGCGCGATCGCTTTTGAGCAGCCAGAAGTGAAATTTGAACTCGATGAACGAGGTGCGCCGATTCGCGCCTACAAGAAAGAGCGGACTGAAACAATGATGATGATCGAGGACTTCATGCTCCTCGCCAACCGCGAAGTCGCAACCTACATCAACACAAAAGCAAAAAGTCAGAATCGTGAACTTGCCTTTGTGTATCGAATCCACGACGTTCCAAATCCAGACAAGATCGAAGAACTTGCTACGTTTGTACACGCCCTCGGACACGAGTTTGAGACCAAGAAAGGTATTGTGAAAGCGACCGAGATCAACAAGCTTATGGAAGCTGTCGAAGGCACCCCTGAAGAAAACCTCATCAAGACCGCGAGTATCAGGTCCATGGCCAAGGCAGTCTACTCCACCAAGAACATTGGACACTTCGGACTCGCCTTCAAATACTACACGCACTTCACCTCACCGATCCGTCGCTACCCCGACCTGATGGTGCACCGTATGTTGCGACGCCATCTTGATGGTTCAAATATTGGTGAAAAAGAGACCGCCAAGTACGAGCGTATCTCAGTCCAATCTTCAGAACGAGAAATGGAAGCCGTGTCTGCCGAACGTGATTCGATCAAGTTCAAGCAAGTTGAATACATGATGAATCATGTCGGCGAAGAATTCGATGGGGTGATCACCGGCGTAACTGACTGGGGTATCTACGTCCAAGAAACCGGCGCAATGGCTGAAGGTATGGTGAAACTCTCCAGTCTTAAGAGCGACTTCTATGAACATGAAGCAAACAAGTACCGTGTCCGCGGGCAGCGCACCGGTAAGGTCTACCACCTCGGTGACCCCGTCCGCGTGAAGCTCGTCCGGGCTGACAAAGACGAACGGCAACTTGATTTTGAGATGATTGAGGAGAAGAGTAAGTAGAGAAAATAAAACAGCCGGGCCCCGAAGGGGCCCGGCTGTTTTATTTTCTACCCTCTCTGTGACCGCAATTGCTCTAAAGCCAATGTCCAAGCTTCACCCTCTACAAGATACTTTGCTGAAACAGCGCCATAGCCAGATAAATAATCTCCTGCATCAGACGCTCTAGCGAAATCAATGATCGCTGGCACAAGATCGCGACCGCGCGGGATCTGATCAGCCGGAACTTGTTTAAAGTAGTATTTTACGGCCTCAGCCAACCTCCCTGCTCCAGCATGATGAGAATCAGCTGCTAATCGAGGCAATATTTCGTCCTGCAACGTCTGTTCTTCAACCCCATGCTGACGCAGCAAGTCCATTGTTCCCTGGGACTCAAGATGACTAATAAGCTGATCGTATTTTTCTTCTAGATGCAACGCTGCTACCCTGATCTGTTCTGCAGGATCTTGATACTTTTTTGGATCACTGCCGTATGATTCCAGTAGCTTCTCGGATACCTGCAGTAAGCCAGCATACTCACCATTACGACGTGATGGATCAAACCGAGACTCTTTGGCACACATACCGATTAATAGCTCACGAAGCTTCGCCTGTGCCCGCGGCGGGATCCCTTCTTGCGTCTCTTCATTCCATGCAAAGGTCACCTTATCTCTTAGATAATCAATAAGCGGCACGCCATCAATCTCTAGCTCAGTCGCATTTCGGAGCGTCTGCTCGACATCAACCGGAGACAGCTTCTCCACTCCCTCAAGCACTTTCTGCTCCAACACACCAGCAACCGACCCGCCATCAACTTCAGCCCAGTTGGCGTAGCGTTCAGAATCAAAACCACTATCTGCAGCATAGGTCTCTGTCGTATTATGCTGTGCATCTAGCACCAACGGTTCGGCGTCGGGTGCCTGCCCAGAATCCTTCACCGGAGTAAATGTCAAACCTGCTACCAACGCCAAAACTTTACGCAGATCACGCTTTTGCTCTGGCGTGTGAGCACCAAACTCCTCTACTGGATCTATTTCATCATCAACAAACTCATATCCATCAGTCAAACTATAACTTCCATCACTATACTTTTCTGGAGGGTTTAAACTCGGGCGTATTTTTTCCATGTATTGATGATAACAAAAAAAGCGGAGAGTAACTCCGCTTTTCGACAGGTGGTCATAATCCAGCCCAGGGCTCGTGATGTGGCCTTACTCGCGCTTTGATCGTAAGCAGCAACAATGACATTCTGTGATACGTTTTGTACCACCATTTTTGTTGCAGCAAGCGCTGCGCACGATACCCGCGCTTACCTGTCGACAAAGTGTCTCTGTTTGTTTCATTCATGTACATGTCCTCCGTCAGGTCCGATGGCTGTAACGACTGGGAGAAACAAAAGGTTACATGCACTGCGAGCTCGTTTACTTTGCCACAGCAGCCGCTTCATCAAACTTCACTGAGAGTACTTTCGAGACACCGTCGGCACCCATGGTAATACCATAGAGAATACCAGCACGACTCATAGTCTCTCGATTATGTGTGATAAGCACGAGCTGCGACTTCTTTGCAAGGGCCTCGATCATGTCTCCGTATCGGCGACTATTAGCCTCATCAAGCGCTGCGTCGGTCTCGTCGAGAATAATGAACGGTGGTGGATTGACCTGACTCATTGCAAAGATAAGTGCGATGGAAGTAAGCGCTCGCTCACCGCCTGAAAGCATCTCAAGACCCTTGACCCGTTTGTTTGGTAGCGAGACATGCAACTCGACTCCGTCCTCGATCTGTGAATCTTCCTCGCCCTCTTCTTCATCACCACGCTTTTTGAGCTCAACCCGCTTAAGACTAGCCGCTCCACCACCAAACATAAGGGTGAAAAATGTATGAAATTCTTTCGTGATCTTCTCTAGACCAATGGTAAATTGCTCTTGTAGCTTCCCTTGCATATCGACGATCAGCTCTTTGAGATTCTGTACCGACTCTTCCAAGTCTGAGAGCTCACGAGCCAAAAATTCATCACGTTCTTTGACAGTGTTGTATTCCTTAAGCAGGTCCTCGGTTGCACCAACACCAAGCTCCTCAAGTCGGATCTTGAGCTTTTCAAGATCGTGCTGTCGCTTGCGCTGCACACCACGATCTTCACTGATGATCATTTGTTCAGTAAGAGTAGAACCAGATTCATTGATGATCTCTTGCTGGTAGTAGTCTGAGGCACCACGACCAAGGAGCGTGACCGCTTCTTGTAGTTGTACTTTAAAATCTGCGCGGTCACGCTCCAATACTGCCAACTCCCGATCGATCGCCGCCAATTTCCCTTCACTGTCTCGCTGCTCATTCATGAGTTCAAACATCTCTCGTTCTGCTTCGCGATTCTTTTCCGTATCGGCTAGCTGTGCTGACTGCAATCCCTTCAGCTTCGTTGCCGCCTCTTCTTCAACACCAACCGCTTTGGCAACCATCTTCTCTGCAGCGTGCAACATCTTTGAGAGCGCTTCCAGTTCTTCTTGATCAGCCGCACTTGTGTCGATCACCTCACCTTGTTCAGTCTTTAGAAAACCGCGCAACTTCTCTAACAAGTCTTTTAGAGCGCGCTTTACTTCCTTTACATCATCTACATCGAGCGCCTTTTCAGCGTGCTTCTCGAGCGATTCAACCAACTCTTCAAGCTGAGCTCGTGAGACGACAGTACTCACCGCTGTTTTCTTAGGTGGCGTTGTTAGGCGACGCTCAATGAATGAGACCTGCCCTTCAAGCTTGCTGTATTCTCGTTCAGCCTCCTGACGAGCTTGTGCAGCCTTGCGCAACTCCGCCTCAGCTTCAGTTAACTCAGCTGGTACTTCTGCGGTTTCGGTTTTAGCCAAGAGTGCTTTTACCTCCACCAACTTTTCCTTCACTTCTTCCAGCTGTTTAGCTGGATTCGATCGTTCTTTGGTAAGGCGATCAAAGTGATGTGCGACATACACATCTTCGCGTTTCAGGTACTCAGCATACTTCGTTCGCAGCTCTTTTTGCACCTCAAGCGAACGTTCAGCTTTTTCTACCTGCTTCTTTAAATATTTTAAATGTGGCGCAGCCTCACGACGGAGGGACTCAACCTGCGCGATGTTTTCATGGGTCTTTTCTAGTTTGCGCTCAGTTTCTTGTTTTTTGAGTTGGTACACCTTGAGACCAAGGGCATCTTCGATCATTTCACGACGCTCTTTCGGACCAGCAGCAAGCACTCGATCAGCTTCCCCCTGGGAAATGATGTGATGTCCGGTCGAACCTATATTCGCGCCAGCTAAAAGCTCATGGATATCTTTGAGTCGAACCGAAGAGTCGTTGAGCTTGTATTCGTTTTGACCATCACGATGGACGATACGCTCGATTTTGACTTCGTCAAAATCGAGCGCAAGCGACCGACTCTTATTATCGAACACTACCTGCACACTCGCTCGATTACCACGCGAGACCTTCTCTGAACCACCCCAGATGAGGTCCTCACCACGCTTGCCACGCATTGACTTCACCGACTGCTCTCCGAGTACAAAACGAAACGACTCAGCAGTATTACTTTTCCCTGAACCGTTCGGACCAACGATCGCGGTGATCGGCGCAGAAAATTCGAGCTCGCTTTTTTTAGCGAATGACTTGAAGCCATTGATGGTGAGCTCTTTCAAATACATAGCTATTCACACTGGCCACCAGCGCTATAAACTGCTACGGTTTCATAGAAATCTGTTGAAGCCTTATATGCAGCGTCATGAGTATTACCATCACACTCACCACAGCTCGTCGGACAACGAGCAAACGTGTCGTCAGGCTGAATCCCATCTGCAGCAGTATCAAATCCTCCTAGACAATTTTCAGCCGTTAGCTTAAACCAGTTTTGACTAGCTGATCCAACATTGTATATGTACGTACACGCTGAGTTTGCTGAGTCGTCAGGACTCGGAAGACTTGAAATGAAATCGGGGATCAGATCATCAACGAATGGATTGATGGCACAATGCCCAGCTCCTCCGGTATCAGAGTCTGCTGTTGAGGTTGCTGCGGCGGTTGTTCCGCAGGCAGGAATATCTGGATAATGTCCATGTTGTGCTCGATACAATTCAATTGCTAACTGCAACTCTTTTAACTCCGAAAACACCTCTTTGTTACGTGCTTCAGTACGAGCATGTCCAAAATTGGCGTACAAGATAGCGGACAAGATACTGATGATCGCCACTACGACCATGATCTCAACTAAGGTGAAACCTTTTCGTGCAAGATAGCTTTTTTTCATAGAATCATTATAACGTAGCCCTTCTAGAGTCTAGGCTACTTACTACCACTTACGGCATTCGGCAGATCACCTTTTCGAGCTCTTCTTCGTAGCGAACTGCATTCAATGGCCTAGGCTCATCAGGATAACCACCCCACAACCCGTATGAGTACCGAAACTCACTGTCAGTATTATCGCATTTGATAACGCCCAGTCCACCAAATGGTGACACTGCGTTACAAACAGCATCAGGATTGTTATCACTCACATCACAGCTCATGAATGGATGAGGATCAGGGTAAAAAGCATTCGGTTTTTGGATACCTGGCGGCGTAAGTTCTGCTGTACGAGCAGCCATGATCTTGTACGCCGAGCGAGCTGCGTTAGTCACGTAGATGTAGCCAGAATTATTCCCATTACGCTTCGGGTCGGTCGGCAATGCGCGAATGTACTCAGGAGCCAAGCCAACGATATACTGACCATCATCTGCACTTGGACAATCATATATCGTGCCGATCTCACCAGACCACACCAGCGCTCCGTTGCAGCCTGGAGGGTACATTCCTTTATCTAGTTTGTACTGCTCGATCGCACTCTGCAGCGCTCTAAGATCAGCCTGTCGCTGCGCATTTCGAGACTGAACTGAGGCGTCATTGAAGTTGTAATACAACAGACTAGAAAGAATTGTGATAACAGCCACCACAACAAGCATCTCTGGAAGAGTAAAACCTAGTGAAGAGCGATTCATGCTACTAGTGTAGCATGTAGAAATAATCTGCTACTCAGTTTGCCAACCTTTTGCTTCGATTGCTTTCTCTGCTGCTTGTTGCTCAGCTTCTTGTTTTGAGCGTCCTTTGCCTTCAGCTACCTTCTCCTTACGCAAAAAGACTCCAACCGTAAACACCCGGTCATGATCTGGGCCTTCCTGACTAACTGTCTCGTAGGTTGGGGTCACCGAAACATGCTCCTGAGCCATCTCTTGGAAGCGGCTCTTAGCATCTTGCCACAGGCGCTTACGGACGATCTCATCAGTCTTCCCAAAGAGGCGATCAGCAATAAAGTTTTTCGCCGCATCGTAGCCCCTATCCATGTAAATAGCACCGATGCAGGCTTCAAACGCGTTGGCGAGAATGTACTGGCGGGCGCGTCCGACGTCTTTCGCCTCGCCCTTACTCATCAGCAAATAGTCGTTTACACCGAGCTGCTCGGACGCGCCCGCCAGTGAAACTGTATTCACCAAAGCTGCCCGCACTGCAGTAAGTTCTCCTTCAGGCTTCTCTGGATATTTATGAAAGAGGTAATCAGTCACCACGAGCTCCAACACCGCATCACCCAAAAACTCTAGACGTTCATTGTGGTCCCAGGTCGCGTCGCGGTGTTCATTCAAGTATGAACGATGTGTAATAGCTGATAACAGTATCTGAATATCAGCAAAAGTAACTCCGAGCAGCTCTTGCAGCTTCTCTAAGTCGGTATCAAGTTTTGTAACTTCCATGTGTAAGTATTAGCTACGAACCCTTTCTAGAGGCTCATCACAAATACGATCAGACCCTAGAGAGGCTTCTTGTAAAGAAACGATAAGTTTCACTGCTGACAGTAGCACTATTTTGAGCCCCTGCCAACCAAAACCGTAACTGCCTTGGTAACGATCGGAAGAATGTCTTCGTAGAAGTTGAGCTCGAGAATATCAGCTACTTTGAACCATTTTGCGTCGTCAAGACCGCCCTTCTTGAGCAGTTCAATATCCTGATATGGTGCATTAGCTAGAAAGTAGTGTACCTGCTTGCGCACTTTGCCTTTTTCTGGCTGTGAAGCGACGTATTCATTATTGCCAAGCTCTTGCTCAAGCGTGATTGGAAGACCAACTTCTTCAAGGAGTGCGCGAGTTGCCCCCTCCTCGACCGTTTCTTCTTCCTTCACCTTACTCTTAGACAAAGTCCAGTGACCAAAGATATCGTGTACAAGCGCAAGGTACAGCTGCCCTTCGTGTTCTGCGTAGACTACCGCACCAGAAAGACGCTCAATTGGCATTTGATCAAACGGCACATCTTTCTTGCGACGCTTACTCACCTCATCCTTTCCAGGTTCACCGATCTCCTTGTAGACCGCACCGAGTACACCGTTTACAAACCGACTACTATTATCGCCACCAAACTGCTTGGCGAGTTCGATCGCTTCGTTGATCGCCACCTTTGCTGGCACTTCTGCTCGATCAGCAAAAAGCAGCTCGTACAGCCCGAGTCGGAGAATATTTCGATCAACTGGAGAGATGCGGTCGATCGGCCAGTCTGGTGCAGCCTTTTCGATCACGAGGTCGAGCTCCGGCTGCTTCGCCATAACGCCGTCGAGTAGTTTTTCCATAAATGGCATATCGGTCTTGTTGGGCGCGAATTCTGCGACGTTTCGCTCCAAGACTTCATGAACTGCTTTTTTCTCAAGCGCATTTAAATCCCACTCAAAGAGTGACTGAAGAACAATGCTGCGTGATAAATGTCGATTTGCCATACTAATGTACTAAACGTTAACTGCTCTTAGTGTACCATTTTCGCCAGCACACAAGGAACAAAATCCACAAACCAAAGCCCTGCGTTTGCAGGGCTTTGCGTGAATTGTTACTTGTCTTTCACCTCAGACTCTACTGCTTCAGCGGCTGGTTCTGGAGTTGCTTCCGCTCCACCAAAGTCTGCCTGCTGTGCGTTGATCATGTCGCGCTTCGCCTGAAGACGCTCTTCGCGAGCCTTTTTCTTAGCCGCCAGATCAACGACCATGCGACCCTTGTAGTGACCGCACTCGAGACACATGTGGTGTGGTCGGTGCTGTGCGCCACAGTTAGCACAAGTAGCCAAAGTAGGCGCCTTGAGCGCATGATGTGAACGACGGTTCGCGGTGTGTGCCCGCGTATGACGCATTCGAATTACCATAGTGGCGAAACTATAGCAGAATCAACGGGAAAAGCAATACCTCATTGATGTAAATACAAAAAGGCCGGCTCGCACTACGTGCTCGCCGGCCCAAGCTTCATCTCGACGACGAAACGGCTCTTTGGTCACCATAAGTGTGGGTGCCAGTGCTGTAGAAAAATTCGCACTTTTCAGGCGCGACAGCACACGATACCGGCACCAATCCCGCTGGCTTACACTGAGTGAACGCATGACGCCCGATCAGCATGAACACTTGTGAAAACGACGTATCACGTTGTTTACACCCGCCACAGACTCCAAGGTAACTCTTACCATCAGAACAGTCGGACATTTTCTCTCCCCGATAAAACTGCCCAAAAAAAAAAAGAACTAGACCTTTACTATCAGTTACACTGACAACCAGAATATTCTACAACGTTTTTATATTCTTGCAATAGCTGGCGCGGTGGATCGGGCACTTACCTCGCTCGGCTATAGCTTGACGATGCGCTTTAGTGCCGTAACCCATATGCTGCTCGAAGCCATACTGGGTGTAGCGCCTGGCCATTTTGGTCATATATTTATCACGAGTGACTTTCGCAACGATCGACGCCAGACCGATCGCTGGCTCAGTCGCGTCGCCCTTTATGATGGTTTCCTGAGAGTATTCTGTTGGTGCATGGAGCGAGCCATCGAGTCGTATGCGGCAGGTAGCCGGATCGAGCTCCAGGCGCTTGATACAACGATTCATTGCCAGCTTGATCGCGTATGAAATTCCTTTTTCATCGATCACCGACGAACCGACCATCGCGACCGCAAAATCAAGCTTGCGGTGGTGACGCAGGTCTTGCGCCCGCCGGAAAAGCGCTTCGCGCTTTTCCGGCTTGATCTGCTTCGAGTCCCCCACTCCTTCAATTAGACCCCAATCAAACGAGGCTGGCACCACAACCACCCCTACACTTACCGGTCCTGCCAGTGGTCCTCGTCCAGCTTCATCTACTCCAACCAGCCATTTTGCTTTCATACAGGAAGTATACCAAATTGACTTGTACTTAATGTTATTACATACTACAAAAAGTTGTTCATCCTGAGGAATCTGACATGAACTGTACTCAAATACTGTTTACATTGTTCATCAGCTTGTTTACTTGGTCTGTCAGTTACGCTGAAGAATCGAGGACCCCGGAGAAGATGATCGAATCATCCCACGTATGCCCGCTCCAAGATTACAGGAATGTAAAGTTTGATTGGAAGATCATACACAAGGATGGAGACCAGAAGACCTCGGTTTTCCGGCAATTCCTTACTGGGAAAAGTTATCCTCCACAGGTCACTATAGAGTGGACTTCGACCACGCCGGTTGAGATTGAGTGCCAAAATGAACACATCGCCATCACCGTGAGAGACACAGCACTAATTAAGATCTTCCTACCGATGAAGTCAGGTCCCATTGGTACCATCTAATATAAAGACGGCGCGTTCAACACAGTTGAGCGCGCTTTTTTATCTACATTCTCGCACCAACCAGTCATTTCGCTTTCATGCAGGAAGCATACTAAACATTGACTTTTCAATATTATATGATACTATTTTAGCGAAAATGTTATTTTGGTAGCCAGGGAGTTACACCAATGTATACTGACGAAACGACCAACCTTCCCTCCTTCGAAACAGCCAAGCCCGACGACCTGGTGTATGAGCTGTTCCACCTGTTCGAAAGAAGCGGACGCTGGTTCGACAACGTCGCACAGCAATGTGAGCGACTACTATGGACCGAGGCTGACCGTGAAGCCTGGACTAAGGCACAACATGCTATGTCCGAGGAACAACGTGCAGCCGAACAAGCAGCCTATATGGCGACACTCGGCAGCTTCGCTTGGATCTCCGAGCTCGATGAGTTCGGACTGTGGATGCACACCACCCTTGAGTCAAGAGGTGTCACCATCCACGCATTCCGCCTCGGATACGGGGAACCTGGTCGATCAGACGACCCAACGATGTACGTTCTACATCATCCTGACGACAAAGATGATTACACGAAGGTGTATGTCATTCGCCGAGACGTAGATCCAAACTCATCGCTCCGTCGAACAATCTGGGTCAACGAACCGATTCAGAAAATGTACGAGTGGTATCTCCAAAGTGAGGATATGGACGTATAGCGTCCAGAACCTCTTCGAACACGGCCCATGGGCCGTGTTTTTTTGTTTGAAGTACCCCTTCCAAAAAAGCATTGCGAAGGTTTGTTTCCAGATAGAGCGAGCATTCGCGGAAAAATACAATTGTGGAGAAATGTATATTTTTAATGATCTGGAACAGCAAATTACGACTGTTTGAGCCGTAGGCGAGTTTCGTAATTTGCGTTGTGTAAGAGAATATAAAAATAACAGTTCGGAGCATTCTTGTATTTTTCCGCGAATGCGAGCGAAATGCTATAATCACCCCACCATGGCAGAATCCGACCAATCCTACCCACCAATCAAGGCTGACTTCGTCCACCTGCACGTACATTCAATGTACTCCCTCCTCAATGCCGTCCCGACCCCAAAGGAGCTTGTTAAAGCCGCCAAAGCAGACGGTCAGGATGCTCTTGCCATCACCGACGCTGGCGCACTCTACGGCGCGATCGACTTCTACAAAGCTTGCACCTACGAAGATGTGAAGCCGATCATCGGCCTCGACGCTTACCTTGCGCCACGGACTCGTTTTGATAAAGAAATGCAAGACCGGCCCCACTCGCGTCTTGTTCTCCTTTCGAAGACTTTTTCCGGCTACCAAAATCTTATCGAGATGGTGACTCGTTCCAATGTCGACGGGTTTTACTACAAACCTCGCCTCGACGACGAGCTCCTTGAAAAACATCACGAGGGACTGATCTGTATCATCCCATCCTTTGCCGGGGAGATAGCTCAAGCACTCAAAGACAACAATCCCGACAAAGCCGCCGAACGCCTCGATTGGTACAAGAGCCTCTTTGGCGACGACTGCTATCTTGAGATCTCCCATCACCCAGAGATCTTCGGCCACCAAGAAAATCAAGAACTCATCAAGAAGCTCGCGAGAGAGACAGACACTCCCCTCGTAGCTGCCCAAGACATCTACTATATGAAGCCTGGCGATCGGTTGGCGCGTGAGGTGATGGTGAAGATTGGGAGCGGTGGTGTCGTAGACACCACCGCTGATCACGATACCGGCGAAGACTTTTCGTTCAAGACGCAAGCAGAGATGAAAGAATGGTTTGCTGATACTCCTGAGGCGATTTCAAATACCGTCAAGATCGCAAATGAATGCAACGTAAAAATCACCCTTGGCCAGGATGCCTGGATGTTCCCGAAGTACATCATCGAGAGTGGTCGTACACCCGACAACGAACTCCACCATCGCGCCTGGGAAGGAGTGACCTGGCGCGGTATGGATCCAGAAGACGAGGAACTAAAAGACCGCCTCACCTTCGAGCTCGACGTGATCAAGATGAAGGGCTACGCAACTTACTTCCTCGCTGTGGGCGACCTCCTGCGTGAAGCGCGTGAGCGCGGCATCTACACCACCATTCGTGGTTCGGTGGCTGGATCACTCGCCACCTACGTGCTCGGGATCACCAACGTGGACCCGCTTGAGTACCGCCTCCCCTTCGAGCGTTTCCTCAACCCGGAACGACCATCGGCACCTGATATCGACATGGACTTTGCTGATAATCGTCGCGATGAGATCATTTCCTATGCCCGCGAGAAATACGGCTACGACAACGTGGCGCAGATCGGTACCTTTGGAACTATGATGGCGAAAGCGGCCGTGCGCGACGTGGCGCGAGCCCTTGGTCATAGCTACTCCACCGGTGATCGTATCTCCAAAATGATACCAATGGGGAGCCAAGGATTTGCCATGACCATTGATCGCGCGATAGACATCGAACCTGAACTCGCCGAGTTGTACAAGAAAGATGCAGAAAGTCGCGAAGTGATCGACCTCGCGAAGCAGATCGAAGGGCGCGTACGACACCTCGGAGTACACGCGGCTGGTGTAGTGATCGCACCTGAACCCCTCAATAACTACGTTCCGATCCAGATCGACTCCAAGACCGGCAAGCAGATCACCCAGTACGAAATGAAGTCTGTGGGTGAAGATGGTGTTGGTCTCCTCAAGTTCGACTTCCTCGGTATCAAAAACCTCGCCATTTTGGCTGACGCTGTAAAGCGTGTGAAAAAGATCCACAACGTTGACATTGATATTGAAAACATTCCACTTGATGACCCAAAGACCTTCGAGATCCTCGCCTCTGGTCAGACTATGGGACTTTTCCAGCTCAATGGTTCCGGTATGACTGCGTTCCTTAAGCAGCTGAAGCCGACTACTATTCATGACATCAACGCGATGGTGGCGCTCTATCGTCCTGGCCCGATGGAAATGATCCCGACGTACATCGAGCGAAAATACAATCCTTCCCTCGTAACCTATCTCGACCCACGCCTCGAGCCAATTCTTGAGCGATCGTACGGGGTGATCACCTACCAGGATGACGTGATGATGATCTCCATCCAGCTCGCAGGCTACTCTTGGCTCGAGGCTGACATGCTGCGTAAGGCGATGGGTAAGAAGATCCCTGAACTCATGGAAGAGCAAAAGAAAAAGCTGTTTGCTGGCTTCCTCGAACACGGCCTCTCGCAGGATAAGGCAGATAAGCTCTGGCAGCTCATTGAACCATTTGCGGCATATGGATTCAACAAAGCGCACGCTGCGTCGTACGGTCGCGTCGCCTACCAAACCGCCTACATGAAAGCCAACTTCCCCGTGGAGTACATGTCGGCCGTGCTCACCGCTGACTCGGGCGACACCGAAAAGATCTCTGAGATCATTCACGAATGTGAACGTATGGGCGTACCAGTACTTCCACCAGACATCAATGAATCCTTTTCCGACTTCTCCGTGGTGCCGGGGAAAAATACCATCCGCTTTGGACTCACCACCATCAAAAACTTCGGTGAAGGCATCGCTGATGTGATCATCGAAGAACGAAAGAAGAACGGTCCGTTTGCATCCATGCAAGACTTCCTCACCCGCATCCATGACCGAGGACTCAACAAGAAATCCCTCGAAGCGCTTATCATGACCGGTGCCTTTGATAAGTTCGGTGAACGTGGCGAACTTATTGCCAACCTAGACAATCTCCTCGCCTACAACCGCGAGCAAGTTAGTGGCAAGGAAACTGGTCAGGACTCGCTCTTCGGCGGCATGGACGAAGTCTCTGGCCTCACTCTCGAACCGGCCGAAGACGCACCAATGGCCCAGAAACTCCTTTGGGAAAAGGAACTGCTTGGCGTGTACGTGTCCGGCCACCCACTCGACGCAGTGAAGGACGAGGTCGACAAACGACCAAGTATTGAGCAAGTAAAGAAGGGCCACCAGGGCACGACCGTTGTGACCACCGGCCTCATCGAGATCGTCAAAGAACTCCTCACCAAAAAGGGTGACAAAATGGCCTTCATCAAGATCGCCAACCAAACCGACAGTATCGAAACCGTCGCCTTCCCCGAAACCTACAAAGACAATCGTGAGCTCTTCGTGCCAGGCACCTGCGTGGCCATCAAAGGTAAGTTCAATGTCCGCAATGACGAGCCATCGATTTTGATCGATAAAGTGAAGCGACTTGGGAGTGATGAGATGGTGGGAGAGCCGATTTCTAGTAATTGACAAATGACAAACAATATGTATAGTATTTTAGTCCTAGGTCTTACTGGAGAACATCATGGAAGTTAATCCTGAAGAGTATCTCAATCGCGAATTCTTGTCTTTTGCAAAGAAATTTGGGTTTTCACCCTCGACATCTCAACCTCAACAGTTTAACGAACTTAGAACGACAGCCGTGGTGCACCTTCTCTATAGCATGGTTGACACAAACCGTTTCGCCTCGCTTGACGAGACAAAACGACTACGGATTGGGGGATTGTCGCTGCAGCGTCGAAGAATGCCTGTCACAACAATAGTAACTACGAACAAAATTTTAACTTGTCTCTATCGCTGGCAACCTGGATCAACACCTACCCGGCTGAGTAGAGAGGGATTCGTTGCACACCGCGTCCTCGGCCGCGGTTTTTTGTTTGACAATATTTTTTAGCGCTAGGATTGTAGAAACAGAGATTGTAACTTGAACTAGTTAGGCGAACTTTGCTTCTTGAGCAAAATGTATGAAACCAAACCAGAAATAAACACGATGCAGAAGAGAAATAGAGCAAGATAAGCTTCGCTCACACCGATCATCCAGTACATACCAAACACCATCATCCAAACCAAATTCAATACGAAAGCAATACCGACCGTCAAGAGTATGAATTTTAGCAAGTAAATCACCTTAGAATCTGATGCGATAATTTCTTTTTGCAATATATTCATAGCATTACATTCTTAAATTTTATTATTCACATAATAGCATAGGCGACTTCTTTTCTGGAAAAATTGACAATATTTCTAGTCGCGTTAGGATTGTACGTACAGAGATTGCAGCGGCTACCAACCGCTGGGGCGCGAACGAAGTGAGCGCCCATGAGGAATCACTTCCCTTCTAACCTGTACCAATGAAGCGCCGAGCGGCATACCAGCTCGGAAACTCGGTGGAACCGCGATCAAGATCGTCCGAGTAGGCACACGAATTTCGTGTATCTACTCGGACGTTTTTTAAATGAGAAAAGGAGCCTACGGCGACTATTTCGAATTTATGCAGGCGCTTCAGCAGATTCGACCTACCAAGGGAGAATATGCTAATAGCGAGCTGCACCAATTTATTAACCAGATTGTTCCTTTCAGACCTTTTCCAGACACGCATCCTCGCCTCCAGCGGGCTCGGCGCTATGCTCGCTGAGTTTCGCACTTTCGTGCGACCGAGCAAATCGAGCTGCGCAATGTCTGTCAAAAGTCTGAAAGGAACAATCACCACATCCGAGAGCCAGAGAATTATTGCTGTCTAGCGAAACATCTGCAGCGACAATACCCGGAGCGAAGCCGTTTCGTCTGATAGTAATAATTCTCTGGCTCTAAGAAAAATTCACAATTATGGACCAATCACTCGAACACAAACGACACACCCTTGCTCACCTGCTCGCGGCAGCGGTGTTGCAGCGATACCCGCACGCCAAGCTCACCCTCGGCCCAGCGATCGACAACGGCTTTTACTACGATATCGACTTCTCAGCTGGCGAAACACCGGGCGATAGCGATCTCAAGGGTCTCCAGAAAGACATGAAGAAGCTCCTCAATAAGTGGACTGACTTTACCCACGAGGAAGTCTCGGCGGAGCAGGCACGCGAAGCTTTTGCCGGCAACAAGTTCAAACTCGAGCTCATCGACGAGATCGAAGGCAAGAGTGAGACAATTACGCTCTACACATGTGGCGGCTTTACCGATCTCTGTCGTGGTGGCCACTGTGAACACCCAAACAAAGACATCAACGCTGACGCGTTCAAGCTCGATAAGATCGCTGGTGCCTACTGGCGTGGTGATGAGAAGAACCCGATGCTCACTCGCATCTACGGTCTCGCATTTGAGACCAAAGAAGAGCTCGAAGCCTATGAGAAGCAGCAGGAGGAAGCCAAAGCGCGTGACCACCGCAAGCTCGGCAAAGAACTCGACCTCTTCACCTTCTCTGAACTGATTGGTCCAGGCCTCCCTCTTTTCACCCCTAAAGGCACCCTTATGCGTGACCTCATCGTAGAAAAGATCATGAAGATTCAGGCGAAGTTCGGCTACACCAAAGTAACCATTCCGCACATCACCAAAAGCGATCTCTACAAGACCTCCGGTCACTGGGACAAGTTTAAGGATGAGCTCTTCCATGTTAAAGGTCAGTCTGACGCTGAGTTTGTGATGAAACCAATGAACTGTCCGCACCACACACAGATATTCGACAGCCGGCCACGTTCATACAAAGAGCTACCGATCCGTTACGCCGAGACCACGATGGTCTATCGCGACGAGCAGGCCGGCGAGCTGATTGGTCTTAGTCGAGTGCGCAGTATTACGCAAGACGATGGACACGTGTTCTGTACCGTTGATCAGATCGAGCAGGAAGTCGAAAATATTCTTAACGTGATCAAGGAGTTCTACACTGCGCTTGGTATGTACGAAGAAGGTAAGTTCTGGGTTTCGCTCTCAGTCAGTGATCCAAATGATCCCGACGGCCGGCTAGGAGATGACGCTGTGTGGGACAAAGCAGAAAGCACCCTCGAAGAAGTAGCGAAGCGACTCAACCTCCCGTACAAGCGAGTTGAGGGTGAAGCAGCCTTTTATGGACCAAAGATCGACTTCATGTTCTATGATGCGATCGGGCGCGAGAGGCAGCTTGGCACCGCCCAGCTCGACTTCGTGATGCCAAGTCGCTTTGGCCTCACCTACACTGACAACGAAGGCAACAAGCAGATTCCAGTAATGATCCATCGTGCCATTGCAGGATCACTCGAGCGCTTTATGGCTGTGATGATCGAGCACTTCGCCGGCAACTTCCCACTCTGGCTCTCGCCGGTACAGCTCGCCGTGATTCCGGTCGCTGATGCGCACAATGAATATGCACGAGAGGTGGCGGAAATTTTGCGCCAGCAAAATTTCCGCGTCGAGCTCGACGACTCAAAAGAAGGTATGGGCAAGAAGATCCGCGCTGCCAAACAAGCCAAACTCCCCTACTTCATCGTCATTGGTGACAAAGAAGTTGAAGGGAAAACCATCACCCTTGAAAGTCGTGACGCCGAGGGTTCAGAATCGCTCAACATTGAGGCATTGCTGGCGAAATTATCTACCGAGGCAAGCGTATAAGATTACAGATAGCACGAAGTGGCCGACTCCATTGCAGTCTGCTACTTATCCAAAAAACAAAGGCCGCGCCCACATTCGTGGGCGCGGCCTTTTGTTTTTACTTATGAAACAGCCTTCACTGCTTTCATGATAGCCATCTTCACGGCTTCTTGTTCAGAGGTGTATGTACCATCGAGTGCACTCGTAAGTGCAGAGATCGCATTTTTGAGCTGCCCATCAGACAACCGAGTAGTTTCTCGCGTAAGCATGTCTGAAACCTTTTCAGAACCACCCTTACGATTGCGATAGACCGCATCAAGGTCGGCAGAAGCGTCAGCTAGTGCAAACATTGGTCGCTTTCCGATCATCTCGTACGCAGCAACGATGTTGCCAGTCACGATCGCTTCAGCAAGTGAACCGGTACCTTCAGGTACTGTCGCTGGAATGAACGGCTCCTGACTTGAAGACACTTGACCGACCTGACACACGTCACACAGATTACGCATGCGTGCTTCGTTGATAACGATCCAGCCGTCTTCAAGCGGGTACGTTTTCTTTGCTTCTGCGATCACTGTATCAAGCGCTTCGTTACGCTCAACTTCACCTGTGGTCGTGCCTACAAAGTGACGCACCGCATCACTTGAAAGTAATGCCTTTTGGGCGTGCGCACGGTTCTCAAGATCAGTTACTACTGCATCGTCCACCTGATGTGGATTTACCGCAGGAACTTCGACCTCGTTTTCTTTGTGGTTTTCATAACCGATCGCTGGCGTACCAGTTGGCAAATTACTCGGAGTTGCAAAGTCAGCTGGCGCTGGAGTAGTGGTCACCGACTTCACAAAGAGGTCAGGCTTCACTCCTTCCGCCTTCTGCATTGCCGCCACACCATCGAAAGATGGTGATGGTGTGGCCTTAGTAAAATTTACCGGCGAATCAGTTACGGTTCGCTTTCGGATCACCAAAAGGTAGGTAATGAAGAATGCCCATGCCACAAGCAATCCATAGAAGAGGAAAGTCATGATCGGACCAGCTTCAAAACCGGTGTATGGCACCTGTGAGAGTGAGATACCAGCAACGAGTGGCTGCTGATCGCGAGTCTGTAGCACAACTACATCATCATCGATCGCAACAGCAACAGTACACTCATCTTCACGTGAACCTCGCTCAGCAAGCAATGTGAACTTCGTGTCACGAGTTGGACGCAAGGTAAGCTCACCATCGTAGTAATCCTCCTTGTCACTTGCAAGGTAATCATCAGTCGTGAAGAGGATCTCACCACGATCGTCCTTGATCGTTACCTCAGTTGCGCGTGAAGTGTCCCACGTAAGAGTCACTTCATCGCCACGTGAGATACGAGTGTCTGAAATATCGAGTTCACAACGTGGTGATGAGCTTCCGCCACCGCCACCGCCGCTTGATACATCAATAGTAAGTGGACAGGTAATGGTCTTATCACCCTGCGTAGCAGTAAGAGTGTACGTAGTGTCATCAGATGGAGTTACTGACTGGCTTCCAGAAAGTGAAGTCGCATTGATGTTACTGATCGATACCGTATCAACGTTGGTTGTACTCCAGTTAAGTGTACTTTCGCTACCACGCGTGATCGAGTAGTCATCCGCAGTGAAGGTAACGTTATCAGCACACGTGAATACCGGCTCTGGATCTGCTACCGCAACTGGCGCCACACAACTCACCTGATCATTGTTCCCGTCGATCGCAGTGAGAGTGAACGTGGTTGATTCAGTTACGTTAAGTGACTGTGAACCAGTAAGTCCGACAGTTCCTATCGTTGGTGTGATCGATACTGTATTTGCGCCAGTTACTTCCCAGTTAAGTGATACTGGACCACCGCCATATGGAAGCTGGTTTGGTGTTGCAGTGAAGAATTCACATACTGGCACCGGATCTTCTGAGACAGTTACTGGTGCCGTACAGTTCACAGTCTGATCGTTCTCACCTTTGACCGTGAGGATGTAGGTAGTGTTAGTTGTTGGAGAAACAGTATGTGTACCATCTACAGCAACAATACCGATCCCATTATCAAGACTGACCTCAGTCGCGTTGGTGGTTTCCCAAGTCAAAGTTGTGCTGTCTCCAACGGTAATACCTGATGGATTAGCCACGAACAGATCACAGCTTGGGAGCTTAGGCACTTCAACAGTTACCGGTACCTGACATTCTGTCACCTGGTCCTTCTGACCGATCACGGTCAGAGTGTATGTGATAGTAGCAAGCGGTGTCACGCTGATCGAACCATCTGCAGAAACTGCACCGATACCGTTGTTGATAAACACCTGATCAGCGTTTGAACTCTCCCACGTAAGGGTTGCGCTTTCACCTAGCAATATGGTGCTTGGAGTTGCAGTGAACAGATCACAGCTTGGCACTGGTACGATCGACACGTCAACCGGTACTGAACAAGTAACCGACTGACCAGTCGCTCCGTATACAGTAAGTGTGTACGTTGTATCTACTGTAGGCGATACAACGATCGAACCATCTGCAGAAACTGCACCGATACCGTTGTTCATAACAACATCAGTTGCGTTTGAAGTATTCCAGGTCAAGGTTGCGCTGTCGCCGACCATGATCGCAGTTGGATTAGCAGAGAAGTAATCACAACTTGGAGCTGGTGGCTGTGTGACAGTCACCGGTACTGAACAAGTAACCGACTGACCAGCAAGACCTGCAACCGTCATGACGTAGGTCGTGTTGGTTGTTGGTGACACTGACACCGAACCGTCTGCAGCAACAACACCAACACCGTTGTTGATGGTTACTGATTCTGCGTTGGTTGTTTCCCATGTCAGAGTCACTGTGCCACCGGTAGTGATCGTAGACGGAGTAGCAGTGAACATATCACAGCTCGGTGCCGGGATAGTAGTTACGGTCACTGGCACAGAACAGGTCACTGTTTGTCCAGTGCCATATGCTGTGAGTACGTATGTAGTATTGACTGTCGGTGACACAACGCGCGTACCGTCTACAGACACTGCACCGATACCGTTGTTAATACTTACTGCAGTTGCGTTGGTTGTTTCCCAACTCAAAAGTGTCGTCTCACCAACAGTGATCACTGCTGGTGTCGCGGTGAATGAATCGCAACGTGGGACTGGAGTATAACAGTCGGTATCAATGAGAGTTCGAACAGTTTGGCTGTACTCCCAGGTCTGGAAGTTATTGAGTTCCTTGGCTGATGCCTTAGCTTGGTTGGTCACTTCAAAATCACCACACTGTGCAGGAGTCTTTACGGTACCTCCCCACGTGATAGTTCCTACTTCACCTGGTTCGAGTACGTGTCCATTAAAACGAAGAGTTCGGTCGCTGGCGGTGTAGACAGGACTAGTGCCGTATCCAGCACTGAGATTCGATGACACTTGATACCAAGCGTAGTTCAGATCAGTGTCGACCACATCGACGATCTTCACTCCTCCACCAGTACAGTCAGCATCACCAACGTTCTTCACGGTGATAGTGTAGATGAGCTCGTCACCAGGTAGACCGACGGTCTTATTGACTGATTTCTGAACATCAAGCTCACAGTACTTTGGAGTTTCTGGGGGCAGACAGGTGACTTGTACTTGCTGCACACACGACGATCCGCCGTTTGACAAAGCTTGCAAGGTAAAGATGGTACTTTCCTGAAGGTTATTGATCACCATCGAGCCTGAATCCGCTGAGACAGTATTGCCGTTGATCGTAATGGTGTCGAAACCACTCGTTGACCAATTGAGGGTAAAGCTCTCACCAGTAGTTACAAGTGTTTTGCTAGCATCAAGTACACACTCGATAAAATCACTACTGTAAGCACCACCTGAAGTGTCCGTCGTGTAATTGAGATCAAAATCTCCACCAAGGTCCAAATTCGAACCTAGATCGAGATTTGTATCAAGATTTAGACCTGAGTTCAGGTCGAGATTTGTATCTAAATTGGTCCCAGGGCTAAAATCGATCCCTGAGTCGAGCTGCGTGAGCGCGATCGCAGTACTTGCTGGAGGCAAGACCGTGGTCACCACAAACGCAAAGACCACCATCACACTTGCGATGGTCTTGAATTTCTTGTTCATAACATTACGCTTAGTTTGATTCATAACATCTATACTCCTGTCTACACCTGTGCGACACAAGAGTAATGAAGGTTACGAAACAGCGCCTACAATAAGGCTATCTAAGAACGTTGAGCGACTAGCTCACGGAGAACAAATGATGGAAAATCATAGTTCAAAAAGCACCTTTTGTCAAGGAATCTAGAGTGCTTGTACGTCAACGAGCTTGGCCTCTACGATGTAGCGATCGTCAACACTTCCAAAGCTGTTACAAGTGGCCAACGTCAGCGTTTTACTGGTGCCTGCAATTGGCACTGTCACATCCTGGGCTCGAGCTCGATACACTTTTTCAACTCGATACTCATACATACCATCTTCAGAATAGAGCTTGATCTTATCGCCCCACTCTAGATTCTGAATACCATTGAAAGCCTGGAAGTTTTTATTGAAGACTTGCGGCAAATAACTCGAGTGACCCAAGATGAAGACGGTCCCTTCCTGCGCCAACGTTGCAGAATCAGGATGCCGAACGACACCCTCGAGCAAAGACGCGTCAAGATCAGCGATCGTACGTGAGGTCGGATTAAGCACTGTCACGTCTTTCTCAAGACGATCGATCACCAATCGCATTGGCAACACACCTTCAACTGAGATTGACTCAGACGACACTGCTGGAGCCACTTCAGGCTCATCTATTTCTTCTACCACTTCCTCGACTTCTGCTTCTGCTGTTTCTTCAGCCTGCGCACGCGGCGTAACCGAAACCACCTCAGTAGCTTCTTCTGTTTCCATTGTGGTTTCGGCCGGCGGCTCAGGAATAAAGTCGACCGCCACCAACAAAATGTACGTGAGCGTGAACACCAAAAAGAACGTGCCAAGAAACACGGACTTCTTTGCCCAGATTTGATCAAACAGTGCGTTCATTTAGAATAGCTGAATTTAGTGTATAAACTATAGCATTATATTAAGATATGTCAATATATTTGCTGGCTCTTTGTTGTACTTCGCCACAGTACGAAAATAATGATAGATTGTATATTGACAAGTCATATACCTTGTGGTAGCTTTCGCGCATTATGAACAATGTGTCAGAAAAACAAAAGGACTCAGTCCTCAAGACGCTCGCGATCGTAGGTTTTATTGGTGTAATTATTTTGATCGCGTGGTTGTCTGTAAAATTTGTAGCCGTCGCACCAGGAGCGTTTTCATCACTCGCTTCCCTTGCCGGTACACTCAACGAACGAGAATCAGCGATCCAGGAGACTGGAGCAAAGCAAACATTTACAGTAACCAGTGACGCAACCCTTGTTGCAGCTGGTACTTCGGTGGGGCTTTCTTGGGAAGACACCGAAACACCCGGATCATATGCATTCTTTTACGATTGTGTTGAAGGGGTAGCGATCGACCTCGTTAATGAAGACGGCGTACAAAGTATTAGCTGTGGCACAAACTATAATCTTGGCAAAACCACTTCTCTTTTGCTTACGATCGATTCAGAAAAGAATCGATACACTGATGTTGACTACACTGTCTCGTTCCTTGGCACGAACGACACCACTCCACGGGCAAGCGGAACTTCATCACTGACTGTCGTGAATAGTAATATCAGCTCTTACGTACCAACAACTGTTGCAACTATCGATACGGAACTGCCGGCACAAGACCAGGTAGTCGTGGCGACTCCGGAACCTGAGATTGAAGCACCTATCGTTGAAACTCAACCAACACCAAGCGTACCAACAACCCCAACCTACGAACAAGAGTACGTATACACCATTCCGACTTCTGACCCGAATGGTCGCACTGATCTTGGTACACGCTTCATCGCAGCTGGATCGATCGTCGGAAATACTTTCTTCTCCGAAGCAATTAAGCGCGGTGACGATGGCGCAATCCAGTTCGCTGTAAAGAACTACGGTACCAAAACCTCAGCTAAGTGGACTTTCTCAGTCACACTTCCAGGTGGTGGCACCTACAACTCAGCTGAGCAACAGCCACTGAAGCCAAATGAAGAAGCAACACTGACCATCGGTTTCCCTGAAGCATTCGGCTCTAGTCACACCTTTGTTGTTACTATCGACGAATCAACTGACCGGAACACCATCAACGACCGATTCGCACAACCTGTCACATTCATAAACTAACTACAGTAAAAACGGCCGGCCCCTTTGGGGCCGGCCGTTTTATCTCCTCGTGCTTTTGCTAAATATCCAAGTTCGCCATCTTCGCATTACTCTGGATGAATGACTTTCGACTCGTTACGTCAGTACCCATGAGAATATCGAAGATCTTGTCTGCCTGCTGTGCATCTTCGATATCAACGCGCTTGAGAATTCGGTTATCAATGTTCATCGTGGTCTCCGCGAGTTCTTCAGCATTCATCTCACCAAGACCCTTGTAGCGCTGAATGCGAGCCTTGCCTTTTTTAGCAGTTGTCTCCACCTCAGCTTCCTCTCCTTCTTCTACCTCCTCCTCAACTGTATCCATGTCTACATCCTCGCCCATTCCCTTGAGAATTTCGAACTTCTCTTCATCGGTGAAAGCATAGTGTGTCTCCTTCCCTTTCTGGATCTTATACAGTGGTGGTTGCGCAATGTAGATATACCCCTCATCGATCAGTGTGCGGAAATACCGGAAGAACAGTGTGAGCAAGAGCGTACGAATGTGCGCTCCATCAACGTCAGCGTCAGTCGCAATGATGATCTTGTGATAGCGAAGCTTGTTTACATCAAACACATCACCAATTGCAGTACCAAGCGCGATCACGAGATTCTTGATCTGCTCTGAAGCAAGCATCTTGTCGATACGTGCTCGTTCCACGTTGAGGATCTTACCGCGTAGCGGCAACACTGCCTGCGTCTTGCGGTCGCGTCCCATCTTGGCACTACCACCAGCAGAGTCTCCCTCCACAATGAAGAGTTCTGAGTCTTCGGCCTTTTTACTCTGACAATCAGCCAACTTTCCTGGGAGCGACATCCCCTCAAGCGCACCCTTTCGAAGCACCGAGTCCTTTGCTGCTTTTGCTGCTTTGCGTGCCTTTACCGCAAGGATCACCTTATTGATGATCGCTTTAGCGTCATCTGGGTTTTCTTCAAGGAAGGTGCCAAACGCATCTGCAAATACCTGCTCAGTCGCACCACGTGCTTCTACCGAACCAAGCTTCGCTTTGGTCTGTCCTTCAAACTGAATTTCCGGCATCTTCACCGATATCACTGCAGTGATACCTTCAAGAACGTCATCTCCAGTAAAACCAGCGTCCTTGTCTTTTGCTGAGAAAAAGTTTCCTTTCTTGGCGTAGTTGTTGAGCGTACGAGTGAGTGCAGTCTTAAAACCAGTCACATGCGTACCTTGTTCTGGGTTGTAGATGTTGTTTGCAAACGCAGTGATGCGCGGTGAAATATCATCAACATACTGGAGCGCCACTTCTACCGCCAGCACTTCCTTACTTACGTCAGTCTTTTCAACATAGAAAATATTCTTGTTGATCGGCTTTTGGTAGTGATTGTTGAATGCTACAAGTGACTTAAGTCCTCCTTCGAAGTAGAAATGTTCGTGTGGTACCGGCAAATGTTCGTCAGACAAATAGATAGTATCTTGAAGCGACTTCGGATCGAGCTTTGCACCACTCTCACGAGCATCTACCACTGACATCTTCATACCTTTCACCAAGTACGCCTGCTGACGAAGGTGTGACACTACCTTTTTCCAATCAAACTTGATCTCCGGGAAGATCGTCGGGTCAGCTTGGAAGATCACGATCGTACCATTGTGTTTAGTGCTACCGAGTTTCTTTACTTTCGCTTTCGCCACACCAATGTTGTACTCCTGCATGTAGTGACCACCCTCTTTGTGAACATCCACACGTGTATGAGTAGACAGCGCGTTCACCACCGACACACCCACGCCATGAAGACCACCAGAAACTTTGTAGCCTGATTCATCACCACCAAACTTACCACCAGCGTGAAGTGTACACATGATCGTCTCGAGTGCAGATACTTTCGTCTGCTTGTGAATATCGACTGGAATACCACGACCGTTGTCCACCACGCGGATGTAGTTGTCCGGGAGGAGCGCCACTTCTACTCGATCAGCAAAGCCACCCATCGCCTCATCGCGAGAGTTGTCAAAGATCTCCCAGATCATGTGATGAAGACCTTCCGGACCAGTCGTACCGATGTACATACCCGGGCGCTTTCGCACTGGCTCAAGTCCTTCAAGAACAGAGATGGATGAGGCATCATAGCCTTTTTCTTTCTTCGCTGGTTTTTTGGCAGCCATAATGTGTGTCTGTAGTACTAAATAAAACGGTTAAATTGGCCGTAATTATATCATTTTCACCACCTAAAATCCCTTCCCTTTAGAGCGGTTTGTTGAGTAATTTTGTATTGATATTTTAATAATATATGTTATTTATTATAGAAACTGTACTTATGTAAATTGAATGGGAGTAGACCAATGCACGGCGCCGCCTCTATATTCTTGCTGCTTGCTGCCATGTTTGTGGAACTGCTGGCACACACCGTTATGTCAACATCTCGATATGCGGACCTCTGGACCATTGTCGGTATCCTATTCGCTTTTTTCAGTGTCCTGACTGGAATTGCAGCATACCTACGGTCAAATCTGGAGAGATCCAGACGCCAACTAGACTTTGAACAAAGACTGTATCGCCTACGAGAAGCGGGTATACGGATGCACGAAGAATGCAAAAACAAGAAGTGATCAATCACAAAAGACCGGCTCTAGGCCGGTCTTTCTTATCTAATATAGTTATCTCACTTCCCATCCCTTCTCTGCTGCCACCTTGTACACCACATCCATGTATCCATTCACCTCTTCGTCGGTGAGGGTTTTTTCGGTTGACTGGAAAACGAGACGAAAGGCGTAACTCGTGCGGCCGTCTTTTTCGAAAGTGTCGAAGAGATCAGAGCGGACCAAGAGTGGGCCGGCGGCGGCAGTGAGCTCGGCTTCGACCATTTCGTGTTGGTCGCCGCCGGCCACCCACAACGCGATATCGCGTGACATCGCCGGGTACGGCGACACTCGCTTATACTGTGCATCAGGCTTTTTTACAAACTCGTCATACGCATCTGGCGTCGTAAGCTTCTCAAGTACAGCACTGAGGTCGAGCTCAGCTACCCCTTTTTCAATATCCCACTCCAGCTCATTGCCGAGCACGGTCGACACTACTGCCATGCCTTCCTCCAACACCTTATCGTCATTTGGACTGTAACCATTCCCCTTCGTACGCACACCAAGGGTTAAGGCCACATGCTCCCCCACTCCCGTTTCTGTCTTATCAAACACCGTACCGATCTCAAACACGCGCACCGCGTCGACACCGAGCAAGTCACAGTGCGTATGATTCGCATCAAGCACCGCCGTGATGTTTTTCTTCAGTGTATTGCGGACATAACTCTTATCGCTCGCCAGCGCATTCTGCAGCTGGATCTTCGCTTTCTTGAGAAACGATGAAGTGATCACTTCTGAGTACCCAGACTCAGTCAGTCGCATGCGAAGCACATCACTAAAGTACTGCTTCTGATTCACTTCTGCGAGCGGTACTGCCTCTGGCACTATCGACTCCACTTTGGTGAGTCCATGAATCCGTCCGACTTCTTCGATGTAATCAGCCTCAATCGCAAGATCAGTCCGCTCCCACGGTGCGGTCGCCACGAGCACCCCAGCTTCCTTTTCTTCTACCGCAGCCCCTGTGCGCGCAATGATATTCTTCACCTCGTCTGCCGAAAGTGTAAGTCCAAGCAATGCATTCACCTTCTCTACCCGCACCTCAGTCGAGACCGGTTCGTACTTTTCAAGATACTCATCCACCACCCCCTCACAAGCACCACCGGCAATATCAGTAATAAGCTTGATGATCTCAGCCTGCGCGTACATTGGCAGCTCGCGTGCTGGCTCATTTTCAAAACGCTTTGAGGCATCTGTGAGGATGCCGAGACGGCGGGCGGTTTTGCGGATAGTCGTTGGGTTGAAGTGTGCTGCTTCCAGGATAATATTCTTCGAGTCCGCGGTCAGTTCCGCAAACCGCCCGCCTTTGATACCAGCGAGCCCCACCGGTGTATCAGTCGATCCGTCAACGATCAAAAGTTCGTCTCCACGCAACTCGACGATACGATCCTCAGATGATCCACTTTCGCCTAAAAGACTCACCGACTCACCTTCTTTGGCGAAGCGCACATCAAACTGCCACTCGCCGTCTTGCTTCGGGAACTTATCCGCATCATACGCGTGCATTGGCTGCCCAAGCGCAAACATCACGTAGTTAGTTGCGTCCACAATGTTATTGATAGAGCGTTGGCCAAGCGCCTCAAGACGCTGCACCAGCCACTTGGGCGACGCCTTCACCTTGATACCGGTCATCAGCGCAAGCGAAAAGCGTGGACACGCAGCGCTGTCAGCAATATTGATCTTGATCTTATCGGTCGAGACAAGTTCTGACTTCTCTGCCAGCGGATCGTGTGCGAGCGATACATCAAGTAGCGTCGCAAGCTCACGCGCAATACCCCGATGCGAAAGACAATCGCTCGAACGATTGGGCAACACGTCGACATCGATCACCGTTTCGCCTGCTCGCTCCTCGACTCCCTCAATCTCAAACGCATGGAAGGTCAACAAATCTTCTACCTGCTTAGGGTCAGGCAATGCATCACCAAGATAATCTTTGAGCCAACTGTGTACTACTTCCATACTTTAGAATTGATTAACGAACCGAAGGTCTCCCGTATAAAAATCACGAACGTCCTCGACTCCATACTTCATCACGCCGAGTCGATCGATACCCATACCAAACGCAAAACCTGAGTAGACGTCTGGATCAATCCCGCTGGCACGAAGCACATTCGGATGCACCATCCCTGCCCCCATCACTTCGATCCATTTGCCACAGAGCTTGCCTTCACCTTCGATCTTCATATCAACCTCAAAGCCTGGTTCCACAAACGGAAAGAAGCTCGGACGAAACCGCACTTCGGTCTTACCGCTAAAGAGCTTTGAGAAAAAATGTTCAAGCGTGCCTTTGAGATGTCCGAGATGCACACCCTTGTCGACATAAAGTCCTTCCAGCTGATAAAACTGCGCTTCGTGCGTCGCGTCGGTGGTTTCGTTGCGGAATACCTTGCCCGGCACAATGATGCGGATCGGCGGCTCATGACTTTCCATGTAGCGCGCCTGCACTGGACTGGTGTGGGTACGAAGCACCGTCGGTTCAGATACGTCCTTAGCCTTAAACCAAAACGTATCCTGCATATCGCGTGACGGGTGGTCCTTCGGGACATTGAGCTGGTCAAAGTTGTAGTGCTCGGTCTCAGCCTCCGGACCTTCCGCAAACACAAACCCGATCTCCGCAAAGATCGCATTGATCTCTGTGATCATTTGAGTAATCGGGTGTTGGTGTCCGGGTTTTGGTTTCATAGATGGAAACTAATTAGAAATATGTCGCAATCCTAAGCCGCGCAAAATTTGAGTAGAAAATATTGCAGACGACTGAGTCATACTTGAGTATGACGAAGAAGGATAAAATATTTTATGCCAAATTTTGCGCGGCGTCGATGCGAAATGATTTGTAAAAGATAACTTCATATCAGATTTCTTATTAGTTTCCCAAGTGTAGCACGCGTTTAAATTGGTTCAATTTCAGTGACAACGGCAAAATACTGATCATTATCACGAATGTAGATCTCGTCGTTTTCTACCACCACCTGGAAGTCGGTTCCTGGGTAAAGCAACTGCGAGTTTTGCCAAGCGCGATCATCGATCTCGGTTACATAGAGACCGTCCTCAAGTTGCAGCAAGACCAGATCTGAACGACGAGGGAAGAAATCATAAAAGTACACATCCTGTCGCTGGCGATCAAGTTTGATCTCCGGTCGACAGAGTCGATTAGCATCTAGCACAAGCGGTGTGGTTGTCGACTCTGACAGCAGCTCAATCTGATCTGCCACGTGTTCTCCATACCGCACAGCAATTGAAGTCGTCGATGAGTCGCTTACACAAAAGTACGGTGGAATCGTGCCACCTGACTGCTGCCAGACCGCATAAAGCTCTTCGTCTCGTTCAACCAATCGGATGTTGCCGCGTTCGATCGGCAATTCTGGGGTAGTCGTCGCGTCGCCCAAAAGAGGCGCAGTGGTCGTCGCAAACCGGAAACGTTCTACGCCATCAAGCAATCGCGCAAACACCGATTGTGAAGAGGTCGAGGTGGTACTGAACAAGCTTTCAACATAGATAAACTCTTCATTCAGATCATACTGTGACTTAAATGTCGTCGTTGCCACAAGCACCGGCACCGTCGAACTTGCTCGTTCAAAAATAGATTCTGTCGACCGTGTACCGAAATACACCGGCACTCCACCACCAGCAACATACTCAGTGATCGGCCGCAGCTGTGGCCGAACCGGCATGTTGAACGCAGCGGCCTCGATTACAATATGCGCGTCTACCGGCAACACCTTCACCCACGTCTGCAAATCTGGCCGCTGCACCACCACTCGATGATTGCCCGCTTCAATATTCTGAATGTAGTACGCCGACCGGAAAAAGCGTGGCTGCTCAACCAATTCTTCATCAAGATACACATCGACATCAAGCACGTCGGTGGTGACATACATACCACCAACCGTTACGATTGTTGTTTCTTCATTATCAAAACTGAGACGATATCCAGTAGTGTAGAAAATAAGCACCGGCAGCGTAAACAAGAACACCAAAACCAACACAAAGAATAATCCTTGTCGACGTTTATATGAAAGTTCTCCGATCTGTGGCTCTTGCATACTTAATTTTTTTGTCGCTTAGGAGTCACCCAGAAGCCCATATACTTCCCAAATAGTAACCGAGTCTGTGAATCGAGTCCTGGGATGGCACTAAAAACCACCATGGTGATTGGCACCATGATCCATTGTACTGCCATTACGACATAGCGGAACCGGCTGTGGTGCGCAGGGCGTGGCGGCGTGAGTGACAATGAGATGATCGAAGATAACACCAAACCACCCATCGCCAAGATAAGCAGGTTGCGGACCATGATCGGCAGCTCAAAAGAGAGTAGTGTCTGATGAAAATCCGGGGGGCCGAGATAGATCGGTGCCCAGCCCAAAATGAAAAGCACAAGTGGATAGGTAGCAAGCGACCAGTACCCCTCCCCTTGCAGTAAGCCAATTGCCCAGCGCTTCTTCAGCGGAATGTCTTTATTCTTCACAAAGTGATACACGATGTAGCACCAGTTCTCGACACCGTACGTCCAACGTCGATGTTGCTTGTAGATATTTTTGATCGTACCGCGAAGCGTCGGCGCTACCGTTGCATCCATAGCGATCGGGTATGACAATGACACCACTTCAAAATCACCGTTGTTCGCGACAAGTAAATTCCAATAAATACGCGAATCTTCACTCACCACGTTCGCTTGGCCATAGCCGATCTCATAGAGTGCTTGGAAGCTCACTGAGTGCGACGAGAATGTCGCCGCTTTCTCCGGACGTTCCTGCATGATCATCTGCCAGAAGGTACTCGACATCGCCATTACGCGTGAGAGCGCTGGCGCATCCCAGAGATTGTTCGTGAAAAGCGGCACTGGCTGGAACGCGCTCTTGTACGGATTCTCAACGGTCATGAAATGCCAAATAAGACAATTGAAATAATCTGGATAGATCACTGTGTCGACGTCGAAGATTGATGTGATGACGTTTTTGTACGGAATCTGGTGCTTGTCGATGATCTGCTCACGCACCTGATGCAGGGCATGATGTGTATTCGAACCCTTTCCGGCCAACTCCCCTGGCAGGTCTGCCGGGTGGACCGTCACCATAAAGTGACCAAACTTGCCGGCATACTTTCGCTCCATCTCGCGCGCAAGGTTTTCGGCATCTTTGCCGGCGCGGCCTTCGGCCGCGAGCACGACGATCATTTTCTTTGGATCGTATTTGGCTTCAAGTAGACCTTTCAGCGCCCCTTCAAGCACCTCCTTCGGCTCTTCATAAAATGGGAAGATCACGAGGTGATAAAAATGGTCATAACAAAAACGACCAACGAGCTGCTCCCAATCGAGTTCCATATGATGCTTCAGCCGCTTCCAATTATGTCGCACATGGTACGACAAGAAGATGGTCTTTAAGAGCCAAAAGACGGCGAAAGCGATAATGAAGTATGCCGCAAAGAATGATGCATAAATTGACGCGAGTACGAGACCGATCAAAAAACCCCACGACGCGATACCTGGTACGATCTCAAGGAATCGATAAAAACGCCGGTCTTTGCCGGTTAGTTCTGAGGCGCGAGCGACTTTGAAGTCGGCCCTGCGCGCATATGGAAGCAAATGCGACTGGTCTACCTCCGCCATACGTATCCGCGAGTATATACCCATTTGGGCTTAAAATAAAGGCTTCTGGCGCAACCTTTTCTCGAAAAATAAAACGAACAATTGCACTAGCATTACTTAAAAATATCTGGTAGGATGCATGTCACCAAAAAGCCACCTTTGCTCAGTTGGTAGAGTTGAAATAGTCTGGGAGATTATTTCAAAGTTTTGTCACAAAACCGTTGCTCTGACCTCTGAAACATTGCGGGCAGTTGGGCACAAAATTAAATACGCCACCTTAGCTCAGTTGGTAGAGCAACGGTTTTGTAAACCGTGGGTCGTCAGTTCGAGTCTGACAGGTGGCTCAGAGTACATAAAAGAAAGAGCCGGGCGCTTCGCGCCCGGCTCTTTCTTTAAAAACTCTCCTCCAACTTCTTTTTCCGCAATTTCCGTTGCTCCGCTGGCGTCAATGCCGTCTCTTCTTTGTGCTGTGCCATTTGTCGCAAATGGTTGAGTTCGTGGAGCTCTCGCTTCTCGCGACGCAACTGCTTGGTCCGCGCCCGATTGCGTTCAAACATACTCTCGAAGTATGTGTACATCGCCACAATACCGCGCAGGAAAGTCCGTAACACACCATGAATACTGTAATACCAGTTGAGCTGCACGATGTATTTCACAAAGTGCTCCCAACTGCGCACGATCCACGAACCCAGTCGATCTGTTTTATCATCAAGCCAATCACGCAGTGATGACGCAAAAAAGCGTCGACCACGACGCTTTTCTGCTCGCACGAGCAATAGTAATGCAACAAAGACAAGGAGCACGATCGTAAATGTCGTTGTTGCAGTAGAGATCATTGCTGACTATTTTACAGAGACTCGTGAGATCTGTGCAATTGAGATATTCTCACCAAACTTCTGCACGCCACCAGTTACCATCTCACCGATGGTCTGATCTGGATTCTTCACGAAGTCCTGTTCCATAAGCACCTGATCCTTGAAGTACGAATCAAGCTTGCCTTGCATGATCTTTTCCTTCATGTCTTCTGGCTTGCCTTCGAGCTCAGGAGCAAACACTTCCTTTGCTTTTTCGATCGCATCTTCTGGAAGTTCATCCTTTGAGATGTACTTTGGATCAGTTGCCGCTACATGCATCGCAATATCCTTCGCAAGTGCAACGAATTCTTCGTTCTTTGATACGAAGTCAGTTTCACAGGCTAGCAGCACCACTGCCGCTACTTCATTAGTGTTGTGTACGTACACACCGACTGCGCCAGCACCAAGTTCACGGTCTGCTTTTTTCTCTGCAGCTTCAGAACGCTTCTTCTTAAGGATGATCACAGCCTTGTCCATGTCACCCGCTGCTTCTTCAAGCGCCTTCTTACACTGCATCACTGAGATGCCAGTCTTATCTCGTAATTCTTTGAGTTGTGCTGATGTAATTTCCATATGAATGAATATCCAGAGGATATATTTATGAATGTACGTCTGAATGTGCGCTATTCCCAGCGCACATTCCTAGACGAATCTAACAAATTATAACAGAGACTATGCAGGACGACGTCGGTCTCCACCACGTGGACGGCTGTCCGCAGGCTTTGGTACGTACGTTGCCTTTCCTTCTGCGTACGCGTCTACCAATTCGTGCACCAAGAGTGACACACTGCTCTGAAGCGAATCGTTCGCTACTACCGGGTAGGTGATCTTTCGAGCATCACAGTCTGAGCTCATAAGCGCGATCACTGGAATATTCTTTTCACGAGCTTCGTTGATCGCGATCTCATCATGACGTGGGTCTACCACTACCATAAGATCTGGAAGCTTTGGCATCTTTGCAATACCTGCAAAGTTGAAGCTGAGCTTATCGATCTCGCGACCAAGCACGACACGCTCCTTCTTGGTGTACTTTCGTTCGAGTTCACCTGATTCCTTTTCGTGCATCAACGCTTCAAGACGATTGATACGCTTCTTGATCTCGCTCCAGTTAGTGAGCATACCTCCGATCCAACGGTTAGTCACATATGGTGACTCGGTCTTTTCTGCCGCTGCAGTGACGATCTTTGCTGCTTCGTCCTTGGTACTTACAAACAGCACGATCTTGCCGTGTGAACCAGCTTCCTTAAGAGTTTCCTTGGCAGTTTCGAGTAATGCGGTTGTCTTTTCGAGGTCGATGATATCGCTTCCGTCTTTGGTTGCGAACACATACTTTGCCACCGAAGGGTGACGACGACTCTTCTTAAAACCGAAGTGTGACCCGGCTTCAAAAAGCTTGTCGATGATTGATGTTGTTGACATAAATATTGTTATTGGCGACTCATGTGAGCTATCACGCGGCGAGACTGGTTACTATTAATGCCTCCCGAGGTGAAACAACTGCACGCTGACCGAAGTGAACGTTACGCAGTCTGAGTCTTTCTAAAAAAGCGCCTAATTGCGCTAGCGGCGAGATAGTACCATGGCGACGCATGGAGCGCAATAGATTATTCATCTTCGTCAGTACCAAGTTCGCCACCTGCAGCGACTTTCTGCAGCGACTCTACGATCGGACCAAGTGCCCCACCAAGGGTTGCCTCGATCGAGTGCCATGACTGCTTAATACGATGATCGGTGATGCGATTTTGCGGGAAGTTGTAGGTACGGATCTTTTCTGAACGATCACCAGTACCGATCTGATTTTTGCGCGTATCGGCGTGCTTTTTCATTTCTTCTTCTTCATGCATTGCTTCAAGCTTCGCGATCAAAAGTGTCATCGCTTTTTCACGATTCTTCAACTGTGAACGCTCACTCTGGGAACGCACATCAACACCAGTCGGACGATGAATGAGTCGTACTGCAGTTTCCACCTTGTTGACATTCTGACCGCCAGCGCCCCCAGAGCGTGAAAATTCCATATCAATATCGCTTGGATTGATCTCGATACTTGGCTTTTTACGCAGTGGCAAAATTGCCACCGATGCAGTAGAGGTATGAATACGGCCCTGCTTCTCGGTCGCCGGAATACGCTGTACACGATGAACACCCGTTTCATAGCGCAGGTCTTCATATGCCTTTGGGTGCAAGATCTCAAACGCCGCTTCTTTGTATCCACCCGCTTCAGTCGCTGAGACATGCTCAGTGGTGCGCGGCCAGCCATTTACTTCGGCATACTTTAGATACATGTTGGCTAACTCACCTGCAAAGAGCGACGCTTCATCGCCACCAGCACCAGCCCGCACTTCGAGAACGACACCATACGGCTTTGCTTCCTCTTCTCTACTTGCTTCAATGATGTGGTCCATTTCATCCCATTGTCCTTGAAGCTGCTTGGTGAGTGATTCGATTTCTTCTTGTGCAAGCTCTGCCATTTCTGGATCTGATGCAGCAAGTTCCTCAGCTTCGCGGAGCTTCGCAAGCTCACTCTCAAACTGCGACGCCAAAAATTGCGTCTTTTGATTTTCTTTGAATTCTTTCAGTTTGTCTTGGTCGATCTCCATGTGCGCTCAAGTGTACTTATTATCGTAGCAATAGCAAGACTCCTTACTCATTAAGTCGCGCAATGAAACGCTGTCCTGAAGACACGAATCAAGTTCTCCGCTCGCGACGCGAACCCGTCAAGAGACTCTGTCTCTTGACTGAACCGCTGCTCCGCGAGGTCTTCCGGACAGCGTTTCAATCGCGCTCGCAGCCAGACCAAAACAAAACCACCCTCTCGGGTGGCTTTGTGAAGGTAGTGACTTTACTTCTTCTTGCGATCGCCAGCCTTGGCCATTCGCTGCTTGAAGCGGTCTACTCGACCGGCGCTGTCCATTACCTTCTCCTGTCCAGTATAAAACGGGTGTGAGGCGCTGGTTACATCTACCTTAAAGATTGGGTACTCCTTACCATCAGTCCAGGTGTCAGTCTCTTCAGTTTCGATAGTTGAACCGATGAGCATACGCTCATTTGAAGAGTTGTCGTGAAAGATTACCATGCGGTAATTTTCTGGATGAATATCTTTTTTCATATTACAAATACTTCGGCGTTCTCATGAAGTCAGCGGTCTGACTTCGGGAATATAATAAGCAAGAACACCTAATTTCTTGTGGCGGTTACTATAGCAGAAACCAATAACATTTCAATACTTCGACATCAGCACTTTTTAGCCCATAATTTATCTATCTGTTCACTGATTCTTAAGACGAGAGGTTCGAGTTCTTTTTCAGCGGTATGATTCGCAAGCACCTCCGCTAAACGTTCTATATCTTCTGCAGTTTTTTTGTCATATTTTTTAACTCTTGCTGCAGCGTATTTCAACCTTAATCTTATTCCGTTTTGCTCTTTTCGTTCGAAATTGACCAGCAGTTCAGTTAACCGATCATGGATTTTTGTATGGAGTTCCTTTACATCATCTGCCTCACGCTGGTATTTTGCATACTTCTTTCTAAACGAAAATTTAACCAGTTCTTTTGCCAACAAAACACCAAGAGTGACAAAAAATGGCAGAGCTAGTGAATATAGCGTAACAGTCATAAGATGTAAGCTTGATAAGTACTCAACTATTGCCTTGATTACATTTGAGATATCCATGTAATTCTTACGATCCCAAGATCTGAATCTCCTGTGCAAGACGTGATTTACGATTCATCACCTGGTCACCATAGAAGGCATTAGCAGGATTAGAGGCGCCGCCCCAACCAGCGTAGTAGCGAAGTGCAGCCAAACGGTCGCCACTGTACGTGCCATTTGCACCATTATCTCGCAGCAAGAGCGCGGTCGCGATAAAGGCATCGCGGTTGTTGAATGGGTTGGCTGGTGTGTTGTTGCCATTGATACGGCGAATCGCGTCAGACCCCTTGTCGTATGTCCACTCACCACCGATATTAATAATACCGCCATAGATCGCCCACGTTGATGGGATAAACTGTGATGGACCCATCGCTCCTCCCCACCCTACACGCGACCCATTTTGCATGATTGGACACGACACAGTGCGAGAGTATGGATCAAAGCCAAGAATATCCGCGATCGCCAAGAACACTGGTTCATCGCGCGTCGGGTGCATTACCGGTCGCGAGCTGTGACTATCGCTAAAGAGACAGCTACCAAGATTAGAGCCGATGTTTGTCTCTTGTTCCAAGATCGCCAAGATCAGTGCCGCACTCACTCCTGTTACACCAGACGCATACTGCGCTAAAGCAACCGCGTCTGGGAATGGAATACCACCGCCACCACCAAGGAGTTCGAAGAGTGCACTACGAAGCTGGGCTGCGGTCTTTCGTTGAGAATCAAGCAATGCTTGATACTCCTCTTCTTCACCCTTTGTCACAGTCAGAATACGCGCTTTCTCTGCTTCTTTGGCTTCGATATCATCCTTCTGTAGTTCCTGGATCCGCTTCATCTCCGCTTCAGTTTGCTGCTTGTTCTCAAGCTCGTTCTTCTGCTCAACGGTATCACGTCGAATACCATGAAGCACCGCAAGTGATTCGTTGAGTGATTCCTTGATTGATTGATAGGTTGCAACATCGGTAAAGAACTCTGAAAAGCTTTGCTTACTCAACATCACCTCAACCAACGAGTAGTCTTCTAGAAGCGCTGACTTCCGAACCAAATCAGCAAGAGATTCCTGCTGTTTTGCCAGTCGCTCTGCCAAAATATCAAGCACCACTTCCTTCTCACCGATCTGATCTGAAAGCTGCTCGATTGCTACTGCGCGTGCTTGAATACCAAGCTGTGCTTTCTTGATCTCACCCTCAATAATAGTTAGGTCGCGTTCGAGTGTCTGCCTTTCTTGTTGCTTGTCCTCCACCAATCGCTGCTGCGTGAGGATCTGTCGCTCAACATTTTGCAACTCAGTCTCAAGACGCTTACGGCGTTCCGCTTCTGTTTCACTATCAGCCCATTGTGGGGGTATCAGTAAAGCTAATACGAAAATACCGGCGATGAACGTACGTGTCATGCCGGTATTATAGCAGAGTCTGTCAGGTGTCTAGTCTCGACAAACCCTATGCTTTCTCCTCCTCTACGTCTTCCTTTCCTTTCTTTTCAACCTCGATCGAGCTCATATCGACTGGCTCACTTGATTCTTCTTCAGATCCACTTGCGCGTGAGGCGCTGATGACCACTACTGCTTCTTCTGGGTCAAGCTCTACCTTCACGCCAGCAGGAATCGAAAGATCACTTACGTGGATCTTATCTGAAACCTTCTGAAGTACGCTTAGATCAACATCGATATGACTTGGCAATACACCAGGCTTACATACAACCTCGATCTCATGATGCACTTTAGTAACTGAACCTTCCTTACTTTCTTCAACTGGCGCTTCACCGATGAAGTGTAGTGGTACATGAGCGGTGATCTCCATATCCTTATCTACTGCGTAGAGATCGACATGCATTACTCGCTGCTTTACTGGATTAAACTCTACATCCTTGATAAGCACTTCAACTGACTTACTGAGTCCAGAGAGCTCGATCACGGTTGCTTCACCAGCCTCTTTAAGCACCTTATCAAATGCCTTTTCATCAAGCACCACGCTAGTTGGCTCTTGCTTTGGGCCATAAATGACCGCCGGTACGCTACCGTTAGCTCGTAAAGTATCGAGGGTCACTGAATCGTCACGCAGGGTGACTGCTAATGTCATTGTCATAATAAGGTAGCGTAGCACAAGGGAGGTTGAAAATGAAGGGGCGGCGGGCAGAGCCCGCCGCCCCTTCATTTTCTGCCAGACCACTATTCATTCAACTTCGCTCTTGTCGTTGGTCCAACATTTCCATAGCCGGTGGTGTCTGGAGTACCGGAACAGATACCCATTTCTTCACACTGGAATCGCTTGAGGGCAGCCAGTGTTGCTTGTCCAAAGTAGGTAGTCTCATAACCTGGCGCACCGTCTCCAGTGTAGGCAATAAGGAAATTGCGGGCATTGAGAGCTTGCTGCAGCCGGCGAACATCATCTCCTTCCATACCAATACCAAGTGCGCGAGTAAGGCCGGCACGAGTAGCTACTGAGGTGTTGGTGGTACCAAGACGAGCTTGAAGCTGCGCCTGGAGTTGCTGGATCAAAGCGGTAAGTTCGAGAATGCGTTGCTGAAGTGCAGATCGGTCAACTCCCCCACTACTGCGACGAATCTGCTCTGATCGCACCGCATTCTTTGCTGCTTCTGTCAGTTTCGGTGCAGCGCTGCTTATCTCTGTATAGGTAACACTAACAGGTTCACTGTACTCGCCTTCAGCTGACACGGTGTACACGGTGTACGTGTAACCAACCCCTTTCTTGGTGGATTCATCGTGGTAGCTAGTCTCTGTGCCGGCAAGCGTCGTGAATGGTTGCCCCGACGGTCCTGCTTGTGTTCCATTGTCAGTTCGGAAGACCAATACTGAATCAGCATCAACATCTACATCCCAAGACAAGATGACTGAACCAGACCGTGCAGATAGATTCCAGACACCACGAAGGGTGCCGCTCGTACGGAATGATCGGATGTTATTAGTCACCGTGTTGCCCGCAGCATCTTCTGAGGTGACTGCGTAGTAATACGTGGTCCGCGCCTTAAGACCAGGGAACGATAATTCATGTGCGGTCGTGAGCAGATCATCTGTGAGTGATGCAGTCAGTGAGTTTTGGCTCGTGCCATAGCGCACCAGTGAAGTCGCCGGTTCATCAGTATTCCAGACCACTACGTATTGGCCGTACCCAAGGTCATTGACCGCAACATCAGTCAGGACAGGATCAGTAACATCGGGTGGTGGCAGCGGATTGTTATCTACTACAAGTGAGATCTGCGGAGAAGAAGCAATATTACCAGCCTTATCTCTCGCTACTGCCTGCAAGGTATGTGTACCATCTTGGATCGCAGTAGTATCGAGTCCTCGTTCATATGGTGCAGCGATATCCTCTGGACCATAATTACTTCCATCCAATTTGAACTGTACTCCTGCCATACCTGAATGTGTCTCACCCGAAACCTCAGGGTCATATGCGTATGCCACCAGACTGATCGTCCCACTAACCGTGCCGGTTTCACTTGGCACGAAGCGTACGATCGGGTCAGTCTGATCTTCAGTTGCGAGCGTTGTGACTATCATGTCTGCAGAAGCCACCTGATTGCCGGCTGCGTCACGACTCACTGCTTGTATGTGGTATGCAGTATCGGCTGAGAGACCTGACACGGTCACCGAGTGATCGGTTGCGACGGTTTGTGTCTCATTGGTTGCACTACCGTAGTTTAGGGTTTTTCCATACCGCACAACACTTGTCGTTAATTCATCGGTGTTCCAGGTTACCCGAACGCTATTTTTTGAGACGTCGATCACTTGCACGTTACTGATGCTCGGCGCAGTCGTATCAGGTTCAATGACCACTAATTGCGTATTTGTAGTTGCTTCACCAGCTGCATTACTACACACCAATGTGTAGGTTGTAGTCGTGTCTGGAGCAACTGTCTTACTACCACTTACCGCACCTCCAGTACTAAATCCTGTACCCGTACACGTATTGGCATTAGTACTACTCCATGTCACGATCGCACTTTCTCCTGCATCGATAGTTTCTGGAGCAACTGAAAGAACAGCCGATGGTGCAGGGGTTGGTGCTGTATATTCTGTGAGATATTCTTCAACCACCCAACCATCTACCCCAGCATTAAAGTCGACGCTCCACCATACCTGACCACTGACCGTGGTCGGACCACCAATGATCACCCCGCGTGCAGCATCAACTTGCCAGCCGATGTACGTCCCGCCTGCACTCGAACGAACATTGAGATTCGTACCATCACCAGTTTGTACACGCACCTGCGTACCAACACTAAAGGTTGGCGTTACGATCTGATCAGTGACCGGCGTACTGATACTGTTGTATTCATCATTGTCAGTACCACTAGTACAACCTGGGTCGGCAGGGTAATCAACCAACCCATCACCGTCATTGTCACTAGAGTCAGAACAAGCATAGGTTGGTGTAGGTACTGCAGTTCCTGAAACCGTCACACTACCAAGATCACACCAGTACGTTCCACCGACCACTTCACAGTCTGAGGTTCGATGTGCAAGCTTGAGAGGATTCACTTGTGTGAACGCGCTGTTCTGTACCACACCAATCGATACATCATACGTGTCACTACTTGCAAGTGACACTCCAGCTTTACTAAAGGTCTTCACACCTTCGCCTGGGAAGACCTGGGTAATATCACCAGAAAGTGGAACAATGATATCGTTGCCACCAGAACGAGGATCGAACCGAAGTGAAAGAGTGTAGTAATCCCGATAGACTGGCGCTGTACCTGTATTCTTGAGTTTTGCCGAGACCGTGAACAAATCACCAGCAGCTGCGGTCTTTGGTATGGTCACTTCGGTCACAGCAAGTCGATACCCTCCGATCGAACGCCACTCATCAAGTGCTGCTTTATATAAGCTCGTGCCTGGATAGGTATGATACTTGTTATTGAAACCACTGAAGTGCCAGTACTCCATGAGGTTGTTAAAGGCGTAGTAGCCTTTTTCACCATTCGCAGAAGGATAGGTCTCAGGATTTGTTGACGGCTCAGCATCTCCAGACATCGGCTCACCATATACCGGACCATACTTCCAACAGTCGTTCATGAACGGATACGCATTAAAGACCGGGTCCATGACCCACTTGGTCACATCGATCCCGTCAGTTCGCCAACCGATCGTCTTGTTTTGCTGTGCTGCCTGCTGACACAGATACACCCACATATTTTCAACCGGTGCTTCTTTTGCTGTTTCTCCATTTCGTACATTTGCCACAATTGGAATAAGGTTGAATTTCAGATATGCATCTGCAATAGCGATCTTCGCGCTGTTGTTTGGCATTGGCCACTTGGTGTTCGTGCCGCTCAGTACCACGTTCTCTGTGTGCAACTCACTCCAAGCACCAAGGCCACCGCGCACATCGATGTACGCGATCTTGCCTGCCCACGCTGCTTTGTCATAGCGGTTTCTGATTGCATCGATCAATTCAACCTGTTGTGCAATGTACTCAGGATCAGCGTGGTTGAAGGTCCAGACATTGGTGTACTGGCCGCCGTTTGCCGCACAATTGTTGTTAGCATTGGTGAAATCTGTCAGATAGTACGTACAGCCCACAGGAGTCCCTTTCCCATCAGTCCCTACACCCGTACATCTCTGACCACGTGCCTCCGCTTCAGCCATGTACCAATCTGGGATCGGTTGCTCCAAGTTACATGAACCACCTAAAATAGGACTCTGCCCCATAACACTAATACCGATCTGCTTGCCAGCTGTGACCGCAGCATTGATCGCACTATCGAGGACAGTCCAATTGAAGTTGTTGTCACCATTTTCTTCGATCGCCACCCACGGGATACGAACGTATCGAATGGTTGCAACATCGTTTACCGCAGTGTTGGCATCATTCTGCCACTTCCCAGAAGCAAACCGAACCTTACCTGCCTGTTCAAGACCGATCCCAGGATTACTGAGCGGCGTCGTAGCTGAAAGCGCAACTGGGTTCACCGTTTGAAAAGTGACCACCTCAGGAGTTATTGGAGCAGGAGTTGGGGTTGGGGTCGATGCCGATACTGAGACACTTACACTCGCACTATCAGATCCGCCTGCGCCCGTACAAGTCACTCGGTATGTGGTGTTACTGGTCGGAGAGACACTCGCACTACCACTCGTCTTGCCGCTGGTGCTGAAGTTGCTTCCAGAACAAGTGGTCGCATCTGTAGCAGACCAGGTCAAAACCGATGATCCACCACTCACGACCGAACTAGCAGAAGCGGCAATGGTTGCTACCGGTTCCGGCACCGTAGGCGTTGGTGTTGGATCAGGGGTCGTCACCACCTCTTGGTCGACACTCGTGCTGTATAACTGAGCGATCTCATTTCCACTGAGAACTTTACTGTAGATACGCACTGCATCGATCGCCCCTTTTGTTTGATGACTGGTCGCAGAACCAGCACCGATCCGCATGTTTGCTGTTGCTGTATTCAAACTGCCAAAGTTGGCTGTCTGTGTTTGTTGCGTGCCGTTTAGGTGCAATGTGAGACTGCCTGTACTACTCATGGTTGCAACTGCGTGATACCACACGCCAGTTGAGATGGTACCGTTTGACGCGATCGTATAGGCTGTGCTTCCGTCATGCACTTGAAACTCCAGTTTGTTGTCGTAGCTGCGGACATCCATACTCCAGGTGTAGAACGGGGAACTTCCAGTACGCTCACGGATCAAGAGTGCATTATCACCCTGCGCCGAAGGCAACGAATCTAACTTGAACCAAAGCGAGACTGAAAGTGGCAAACGAGTGAAGTCAGCACTATCTGCTACCTGCACGTAATCATTCACACCATCGAACGTGAGAGCCGAACCAAACTTTCCGGCACTCCAGACCGGTCCGTTGATGAGCGAACCATCGTGGGTCCCAGCTGCATCATCAGCGGTAGTGCCAGCCCCATCATCGAACGTCCAGTGAGCGACAAGATCAGTGGTATCGCTGGCAATGACCGCACCCACCTGAGAACCTGCCTTACCGAAGGCATTGGTCCACATCTCATACGCTTTATCAATGCCGAACAATGACATCAACGAAACGAATAGTTGCGTGTTTGTTGCAGCATACGCGGTCTGACTACCCATAAGCAGACTGAACAGCAGAACAGGTACGATCAGGGTTTTACATGCGAATTTCATAAGAAGTGTTAAAAGATGGTTTGTTAAATTGGTTTTTGGTCAAATAAAAAGGTGGGGTCTCTAAAAACAGACGCGCGCGGCCAGCTAGGCCGCGCGACTCTAGCTATATGATACCAAAATCCATAGGATGTTCAGGCACGCGTATTCATCTCACTGGGGACAGGCTGAATCAACAACCTAGAAAATATGACTGGTCAAGACACTCTTACGGAATGGTATACTCACTACATGTCACAGCAATACGATTTCGTCGCGATTGGCGACATTCTCATAGACGCATTTATCAAACTAAACATTGACCAAGCAGATGTATCGATCGATATGGACACTGGTCGCAAGACCTTGCACATGCCATTTGGCAGCAAGCTTCCCTACGACGATGTGACCGTAGTACCTGCAGTTGGCAACTCACCAAACGCTGCCGTCTCAGCGCACCGCCTTGGCCTCGAAACTGGACTAGTGACTAATCTCGGCCACGACAAATTCGGCAAAGAATGTCTCGACGCACTGCGCCAAGAAGGTGTCCATACAGACTTCGTGAAGATCCATGAGGATAAAAAAACCAATTACCACTACGTGCTCCGCTATGGTCCTGAACGCACCATCCTCATCAACCACGAGCACTACCCGTACTCGCTGCCAGATTTCCCGGTTGCACCGAAGTTCTTCTACTTCTCTTCGGTCGGTGAACATGGCCTTCCCTACCACCACGAGATCGCAGAGTATGTGAAGAATAATGAAACAAAGCTTGCGTTTCAACCAGGGACCTTCCAGATCAAGGTGGGATACGAAGCAATCAAAGATGTCTATGAAGCGTCTGAGATCTTCTTCTGCAACAAGGAAGAAGCACAGGAGATCCTCAGCTCTACCGAGCAAGACATCCCAACACTTGTTCGAGCCATTCGAGAACTCGGCCCAACCATTCCAGTGATCACAGACGGACCAAATGGAGCCTTCACTGTCGACGCGGACGACCAAGCCTGGCACATGCCAATGTATCCAGATCCAGCGCCACCAGTAGATCGTACCGGTGCTGGAGACTCATTCTCCTCAACCTTCACCAGCGCGATCATCCTCGGAAAAGACCCAGCCGAAGCACTTGCCTGGGGCCCGATCAATTCGATGAATGTTGTGCAACATGTCGGTGCGCAAGCTGGACTCCTCTCTCGTGAAGAGTTGCTCAAGCATCTTGAAAACAGACCAGAAGACTACGTAGCTACGAAGATAAACTAACACTAGAACAAAACTGCCGGCGCCCCTTCGGGGCGCCGGCAGTTTTCACTTTACAAACAACAGTACACCAGATACCCTGCATACAGATTCACCTACCGAGACCAGACCGATGTTTCAATTAAAGAAACTATACGTAGCGATCTTTTATGCCTTACATGGAGACAACCAATGGCTCACCGATCAAATCCTAATAGACAAACAAACATTCTACTTCGACTTCAAAACAGAGCGGGGCTAAGAACAACTCACACCAAGAAAGCCATTGCGGGTCTTAAACGGATCCCTAAACCACCAAACTATCGTTGGTTCTTCCCAACACTGCGAAAGAAGTAAGGTAGAAAAAACGGCCGAATGGCCGTTTTTTAAGAGAGAATCCGCTTCGCAGCCTCCACTATCGCAGGCACATCCATGCCAAAGTGAGAGATGAGTTCATCTGGTTCACCCGATTCACCGAAGCGATCCTTTACACCCACTCGCGCAAGTTTGGTTGGGCAGCATTCTGCCAAGTGTTCAGCGACTGCGCTACCAAGCCCACCCGTGATCTGATGCTCTTCTACTGTCACAAGTGCTCCGTGCTCCGCAGCAAATTCTACGAGCACATCGCCATCGAGTGGCTTGATCGTTGCCATATGCAAAACTGACGCACCGATACCATTTTCATTAAGCTCTTTGGCGGCCATAATCGCATTGTAGAGTAACGACCCAGTCACCACGATACCAACCTTTTGCTCATGCGCTTCATCGCGAGAATACATGCGCTCAGCTTTTCCGATCTCAAATGGTGACTCAGGGGTGGTTACGACCGGAGTCGCACTACGTCCCAGACGGAAGTATACCGGCCCGTCATATTTAGCCGCAGCCAGTGTTGCCTTGCGTGCCTCATGCACATCAGCTGGTGCGATCACGACCATATTTGGGATCACTCGCATGATCGCCATGTCTTCGATCGCTTGGTGGGTTGCGCCATCTGGCCCAACTGATACACCTGCGTGTGCCCCTACCACCTTTACGTTACTGTTGTTGTAACAAATGGTCGTACGGATCTGCTCCCAACTGCGACCAGGAGAGAACATGGCGTATGAAGCGATAAACGGGATCTTTCCCATTGCCGCCATACCAGAGGCAACCGATGCCATACTCTGCTCAGCAATACCTACCTGCACAAAACGATTTGGAAAGGCATTTGCAAAGTGATGTGTTTGAGTTGATTCAGTCAAATCGCAGCAAAGCGCGACGACACGCTCGTCACGTTTTCCTGCCTCCAGCAAACCTTCACCATACCCATGACGAGTTGGTGTACGTTCAACTTCTCCATTTGAAAGATTTGGTTGTAGATGATCTGCAAACATAGATAAAAATTATGAGTCCTGAGCTTCAATAGTACCGGCTAAGGTGCGGAGTTTCTGGAGGGCTGTGCGCGCCTGTTCACTCTTTGCCACGCGATCTTCTGGTCCCTTTCCTGGAGGGTTACCATGCCAACGGAAATCGCGCTCAAACACATCAACACCACGAGATGCAACTGTATGCGCAATGATCACCGATGGTTGATTGTATACCGCTTGCGCCTTACCAATAGCGTCGTTTACCGAACGAATATTATGACCATCGACTTCCTGAACATCAAAGTTAAAAGCAGCAAGCTTCTCAGCGAGTGGCTCAAGCGGCATCACATCTTTGGTGTACCCATCGATCTGAATACCATTTCGGTCGATGATCACGATCAAATTGTGGAGCTGTTCCTTGCCGGCGTGCATAAGCGCTTCCCAGATCTGTCCTTCATCAAGCTCTCCGTCACCCGTGAGACAATAGAAGAATTTTGAGGAGTATGGATTATCGATACGCTCTGCGAGCGCCATGCCAACCGCTTGCGACAAACCAGAACCAAGCGGTCCAGAACTCGTCTCAATGCCGGGCAGCGCGCCACGATGTGGGTGCCCTTGGAGGCGTGAACCGAGCTTTCGAAGCGTTAACAATTCTTCCACCGGGAAATATCCAGCGTGTGCCAGTGTTGCATACAAAACTGGACAAATGTGGCCGTTTGAAAGGATCACACGGTCACGCTCTTCCCAATCAGGATTCTTTGGGTCATGCTTAAGGACACCAAAATACAGCAGGGTGAAAATATCTGCCATACCAAGCGGTCCGGCCGTATGTCCACTTCCAGCTTCGGTGAGCATCTCAATAATACTTTGACGAATCTCGTTCGCCTTTCGTTCAAGATCTTGAACTTCATCTGAGGTAAGGTACTGCATAATACCCTCGTAGTATACCAGAGTCTGAGAGCAACCAAATGACGCCACTAGTTAATAAGTGCCTGTAGCGCAGCGTGTGCAGCCTGAGGATCATCTTGGAGCGTGATCGCAGAACCACAGATAAACCGATCTGCACCAGCATTGCGCAGATGCTTGATCGTATCTTTGTTCACACTGCCGTCGATCGAGATCATTTTGCTTGGAAAGCGTCGCTTCAGCTCTTCGATCTTACCAAGTACCGCCTCATCAAACGGCAGACCTTGTGCACCGATCTCATAAATACCCATCAATTGTATATAGTCTGCGTACTCGGCATATTCACTTAACGTATCGAGCGACGTCTCCCCATGCGCACTCACCCCGACTGAAATATGTGTTCCTTCACAAAAATTTTTAAAATTCTCCAGTGAGAGTGTTTCAACATGAAACACTAACATGTCTGCACCGGCAATAACCCAATCTACAGCTGCCTGCAGAGGTTGTACCACCATCAGATCAACCTCAAGAGTAAAAGGATCAAGCTGTGACTTAACTGAGATCGGTTCTCCTATCGGATCATACGGCCAACACACTGATGACACGAACTGCCCATCTACCAGATCAAGCTGCACCTCTTTCGACCAAGCTAGTCGAGCAGCTAAGTCTACGATCTCCTCGCGACTTTTTGGAATGATGGCTGGCACGATCGGTACGATACTCATGAATGGATGTCTTTAGTGATAACTTCGATCTTCTTGTTACGTCGTGCGTATTTTGTGTCAGGCAGTGGATCAGTATGTAGCCATTCCCAGATCACTTGCTTAGTGACGTTAATGTCCGCAAAACGCGCACCGATCGACAGTACATTTGAATCATTATGCTGGCGAGATAGTTTTGGGATGGATGTGTCTCCACCATAAAAAACCACTGCGCGAACTTGCGGGTATCGATTTGCAAGCATCGCCTCACCCTGTCCAGAACCACCTAAGATGATCCCTCTATCTTTCTTGTGGTGCTTACTCACCGCTTCTGCAGCTTTGCTGATGAAGTCTGGAAAATCATCCTCCGAATCAAGTGAGGCAGCACCGTGGTCCACTACTTTGTATCCCTCAGCTCGCAACCACGCAGCAATCGCCTGCTTGTGATGAAAGCCGGCATGATCTGTTGCGAGATGGATCTTCATAGTGAAACTTATTTTACGTGCTTCGCAGCAGCTGCAACATGCTCAACCAACGTCTGTGTGTAGCTGGTCTCATTGTCGTACCAGGCGAGCACTTTTACGAGATTGCCTCCAACCACTCGCGTGAACGAAAGGTCAGCAATGGAACCAACGCGTGATCCAATGATATCTGACGACACGATCGGTTCATCGGTTGCAGCAAAGATATGCTGCCAGCGCTTATCACCAGCTGCTTTCTGAAGCGCGGTGTTCACCTCTTCAACAGTCGTATCACGAGCTGCGATAAAGGTCACATCAACGATCGAACCAACGGGCACTGGCACACGCATGGCCATACCATCAAACTTCCCTTCGAGTTCAGGATGCGCCTTAGTCGTCGCAATAGCTGCTCCTGTAGAAGCTGGTACGATGTTGAGCGCAGCTGCTCGACCAGTGCGCAGGTCTTTCTTAGCTGGGCCATCAACAAGCGACTGCGAGGCTGTGTATGCGTGTACTGTATTGAGCACCGCTTTCTCGATACCGATCGCTTCTTTTAGAATTGCGATCACTGGACTGGTAGCGTTAGTTGTACAAGATGCATTTGAAGAGATCTGACAGGTAGCAAGCTGATCATTATTCACTCCCATGAGTACCGTTGCGCCTTGCACCCCTGCCGCTGCCGGGTCATCCTTCGCTGGCGCAGAGATCACGACTCGCTTAGCGCCAGCAGCGAGATGCTTCTTTGATCCTTCGTAGGTAGTGAAGAAACCAGTTGATTCAACCACAATATCAATGTTGAGATCACCCCACGGCAACTTTTCTGGTTCACGCTCCTGTAGAAACGCGATCTCTTTGCCGCCCACCTTGAGCTTTCCGCCGTCCACCTTCACCTCAAAAGGACTACGGCCGTAGACTGAGTCATACTTCAGGAGGTATGCCAGATTCTCTAGAGAACCGAGATCATTTACCGCTACTACTTCAAAATCTGCATGACCAAAAGCCGTCCGCATAAACGTACGTCCAATTCGACCAAAACCATTAATTGCTACCCGTACCATACAAAAAAACTATATACATTGATTCGATTAACTCCTCTAACTATACAGCCAATTCGACTGCACTTCATTAGTTCTTATCCTCAGAGGGATCAGCCTCACGCTCTCTTGATCGCTTCAGTACTAGAATAAGTAAGAGTATCAAGATCAAGAGCAGCAAGATGAGCGGCACAAGCCAAAGCGGCTGCTCAAAAAATACGTCTGGAAAGACCACGTGAGAACCAGCTGCCGCAGACGATCCCTCAACAAACATGACCGGGGTCTGATAGGCCCCGACCACAAGCGCTTCGTAATCGTAAATAGAGATCTTGATCTGTGAGGCACCATGCACTACAACAGCTGGTATCACTGCTTCATACGCAGTCCGGTCGCGATTGATTCGAAGTAGGTATGAATAAGCACGTCGATTGTCAGTTGGATCGAGCACACTCACAACAATGGTCTTCAGATTGCCTGCAACCGCTTCAACCGGAAGTGAGATCATGAACGATTCTTCACCGTACAACTCTATTGATCGATCAAGCATAGAGTATCGATTCGCTCCTTGAGTGATGGTGATATCAGTCAGTTCCGGCATCTTCATGTCTGGCGTCAGACGTTCAGTGACCACACTTGATGTGGCTTCAGGTACTACACTTTGAATACCGGGCACGTGATCTGAATCCGACAGACCAACACCAGTTGTGATAGGTATCTGTGGATCTGTGCTGTCTATTGCATACACCATTACCACTGCCCCAGAAGACACATTTCCCTCAACATCGTATACAAATGCAGTGTAATAGACTGGTGAGTATTGTCTGAGAACTCCTTCATCAAAGGCACTTCCACCAAGACCTTGGTACACGATCGCGCCATCTTGCGGATGTTCAGGGAAACCCAGATGACTTCGTACAATGCGCACAAAGTCTACATTTTCCTGCTGCGGTAACTGCCAGGTGAGCTGCACCGAGTCCCCTTGTGGTGTAGCCAGAAATCGCGAGACGTTCTCGGGAGCTGAGACCACATGCACAGTATCAGTCGTGAACGAACCGGTCTTTAAGACCGCCTCTAGACCAAACGGCGTATAGCCGACGATCTCATACTCGTACGTTGTGCCCGGTTCAAGATCGGTCAGCATGACACCGTGTTCCTTGGCATACACGTTACTGACGATATAGCCAAGTTCGTATGAAGCAGTCCTACCCCACCGGATCTCGATCCGAGTTGGTCTAGCGGTTGCAAGCTGTAGGCTCGTGGTCGACACTCCAGTATCGATCACTAACTCATCAAGCACCAACCGAGCAACGGTCCCTTGCTGCGGTACTTCTTCAGTACTGGTCGGTGTCGGTGGAATATAAACATCTGGCGTCGTGGTCGCTAATGTATTGGAAGAACTGGAGTAGTTGTATGACGGGTCAAATGCACGAACTGTGTATGCGTATGTCGTACTCGCTGTGAGGCCAGTATCAGAATAACTAAGGAGTGACGTAGTCGCTATCGCTGTTCCATCACGAAATACGTTGTATCCAGCAACAGAATAATTATCGGTCGATGCGGACCAAGCCAGATCGATCTGACTGGTGGTGATCGGTGTAGCTGTCAGCAAAGTCGGCGTGCTCGGGGCAGTCGCATCGACCCCACCGTACATCCTGATCGTGAATGTGTTTGAATTAACTTGCGCAAAAGCGGCCTGCACACTAAGCAGCAAGATACACACGCACGAAAACAGGTATTTCATTACGTTCTATTATAACGGTAAAGCAGTCACTGTTGTGGTCGAAGTATACACTCCGGCAGTCAGGCCTGCACTGCTACCAACCCACACGCGAAAACGGATAGTAGTTGTGGCGCCGTCTGGGTGATTAGAGCCCCCCTTCTGAGCAATCGTTGTTGGTGAGGTGCTGAGCCCATCCCAGCAAGCTGACGCTGTATCCTGAACATCAACATTACATGAACCTCCGTCGTCTTTGTACGCCTGCACAATATCCATCCCCTCCGGAGTAAAACCAAAATGTGCACCAGTTGTACTAGTATCAAATGAGAGATCTGGCACTCCTCCGTCATCATAATCTGCGATTGTATCGTTTGTACTCTGCATCGCAGGATTGTTTTCGGCTTCAATGGTCAGCTGATATCCAGACGGACTATCTGTCGTAACAGTCACTGTCGTTGAGCCATTTGAGGTACCGCCAGTAAGACCGTAAATATTTGGTGTCATAGTCACATCTCCGGTGATCGAGAGACTCAGATACACTTCTTGCATTTGCTGATACCCGGCCAACAACTGATAGCTAGTACTAGTTGAGCGGCCAGTTGCCACCTCGCCAACCGTACTTTCTTGTCGATATGAGGTCGATGTAGAAAAACCACCTCCCACATTGATACTATCGCTCTGCAGCTGATAGCTTGAGCTGGTGCGAACTTGCGCCGATGAAATATTAAGTAAACTCACTATCAAAATTGTAGTGACAAGCGCTGCGCTAAAAGATTGTGCAAAGATTCCTCGAAGCATGATTAGTCACCTTTCCGCTTAAATTCAAATGTGCGGAAAAATGCTCTAATGCCGAAAAAGATAATGAACAGAACAAGGAACATTCCCCCGACGATCTTCCAAGGTAACACCCAGAAAGTGGTTGTTACCTCGTCAACAACATCTTCGTACCCTCGATTGATCCGCGCGGTGACCGTGTAGCGACCAAGCAAGAACTCTCGATCCCAAGACACCTCGCGAACGCGAAGGGACTTCGGGAGCACAAACCACGGCTCGAGTTCCACAAAGCCAACTTCTTCGCCAAAGAGATTCTTCACTGATATTTCACCGTACGGATTTACATGGACCGAACCGCTGTTCTCATACAACACACCAAGCTCGATCGGACCACTTTCAAACCACCACTTATCTCCAATGATACTCACTTCCTTGGTTTGTCCTTCGGTCACTGCGTCACCACGGACACGAATGAAGATCAAAGAACCCACTCGAGCAATGATCGGTTGTCGCGGTGCTAATTCAGCCCCTCCTTCGTTTACTCGAACAGTAGAGACAAGAACACTACCGTAGTATCCTCCCGGTTCAGTATTTGGTGGTATGGTGATCTTTACTGGAATCAGTGCTCGCTCACCAAGATCGATAGTAAAGGTGTCTTCTGGAAACGAAAGATAGTCTCGTACACTATATGGACCACGCTTAGAACCAGTCAGGCTCACGGCACTACTACCGTCAGCACTACCGACCACATCTTCGATCTCAAGTTTAAACGAACGACCATCACTGATTCGATTCGTTACTGCGATCTCTTGGATGACAGTCTCACCAGGACTAACCTCGATCTCAGAACGTCCTGGACCAACCACAAAATCACCGATATCGATGTTGCCAAAGATCCGCTCGGTACGATACCAAGGCTCTGCTTCATTTTCAGTAACAAGTACGACATCAGAAGTGGTCGCGGTACTGGAGGAACTTTCAAGTGAGAATGTTTCTTCTCCTTCCTGCGCAAACACCTCTCCAGAGAGAGGTGTCGCGAGAAGCGTGACAAGACACACGCCTAGGATTTTTTGCATCCATGTAGTCATATCCTGAATGACTACAGATTACCCTACTTTGAAGTAAGCGTCAAAGTTGCAGTCGCTGTGTAGGTTTCAGCAGTTGGTGATGGCACAGCACCACTTGGAACACTCACCTTGAACTTGATTGAACTGGTTGCTCCAGTTGTTGCTGGCGCGATCGTATCGATGATTCGGTACGGTGAAGAAGTTGGGGCTTTCCAACAGAGATCTGGAGTGGTGTTTGAGCCACCGCCACCACAAGTATCAACCGCATTGTGCTTGAACGAAGCGTCGATATCACCTGAAGATGAGGCTGAAACGGTGTACGCAAACTGCGCAGCTGTACTTGCAGTCCAACCATAACCTGGTTGCAGACCATCATCACCATCGTAGTCACGGATCGATTCGCTTGAACTGACATCTCCGATCATAGCTTCTTCGGTACCGTTGTGTTCAAAAGAGATATCAACGTAGTAGCCAGAAGCGTTGTTAGACACCACCACAAATTGTGTCGAGCCTGTAGCATTACCACCAGTGACACCGTATACGGTACCCAACATGGTCACGTTACTTGGCTGCACCAAGAATGAGTTTTCTGAAGTAATGGTCTGACGAATGTAGAATTCGTTACTGTTGGTCTGCCCATGACCGATAGTCGGTTCACTCAAAAAGAAGCCTACAAATAAGAGTGAAACGACTGTAACGCTTGCGAGCACCGCGTACGTAGCAGATCGACTGAGATGTGTGAAATTAGTAATCATAATGCAATTTGTGTCTTGTTAATTTACTTAGTAAGTATAGCAATTAATGGCTCAGAATAATGTTTTATGGTTGTTTTTGTGTGCATAACTCACACCTTATTTCACCGCTTTACATAAGCCTAGATTGCGCCACCACCGCCTGCGCCACCACCAGTCGACTGGTGGTAGACCCGGACCTGGATCGCGTCGATCTGTACCGTATTACTTGAAGGCTGACCAATAACCCGAACCGCGAAGTTTGCATTATTGAACTCAGCATACGTCCAGCTGCGGCCCCAAGTATCGCTTGCACCTCCAAGAGTAACTACCGCATCCGTCCCGGTGAGGGTTGGGGTAGTTTTAGCGCTTGTCCAGTTACTTCCGCCGTCGTAAGAAAGCTCAACATCAATATCACCCGCAGCAGTCGTACCCGAAATTTCCATTTTCACTTCGATACCTGTAATAGTATTACCACTTGGCACACTGAAACCGTGGCCGGTGTAGCTTGATGAAGCGTTTGTCGTGTCAGTAGACGCATAGGTACCGTCAACCTTATCGTACGCATACGCCCCATTAGTCCAATCGCCACTATGTGCAGTTGGCCAGAAGTAATTCGGATCATCCCCGATCAGTTCCCCACCTTCATTGGTGCCACCAGTTTCTTCGGAACGACCTTCTGGAGCAGGATCGCCGATCGCCGCAGCACTACCACCACCGCCCTTGTTGATCCGGTGATGTTGTGCCTGATTGACCGATCCACTCACCGTATATGAACCCACATAATCTTCCATCGAAACACCCGACGTGAATAATTCAAAGTTTAGCGATGAACCACTATCCGGCACACTCCAGTCAGCAACTACGATGTAGTTGTCAGTGGTGGTTGCAAGCCAGTCTGTACTGAACGTGATACCACCCGAGAAACCTGAGATGCTCATTACACCAGCACCACCAACTTGCTCATCTGTCGCATCATACACACCATCATTATCGTGGTCTTTGAGGAGTCTGATATTAGAGAAATCAGCAGTGTCTATCTTCTTGGCTCCAGACAGTGTCACCACCAGCTCAGTCACCGTGGCTGTACCACTTTCTGGCGTAAGTTTGAAGGCGAATAGCGCTTCATCGGTCTTGCTTTGGAAATCAAATGCATTTTCAACCTGGGTTGCATCATGGTCTGCGATCGTGGTCGAACCATACTCGGCATTGAAATTCCAATTGCTGTTGTTGCCTCCATCAATTGAGTTGAAAGCAGGGATCGGTCCGTATGTACTCGATGACGCATTAGAATCGGACGCAGTCACAAACTCAACCGTCATTGGGATCGACTGCACATCGAGGTACCACTGCGTATCAGCCTCGGTCGAAGCCAGCCAAACATGAGAATCTTCTGCACCCTGCCACACGACAGTATTGAAGGTACTGGTCGCGCCAGCAAGGAACTGTGCTGAAGTAGACGCAGCCATGGTGAAAGTGCCAGTGGTAGTTACTGGAGCACCGAAGACGATCGACTGAGTAGCGCCAGTGCCACTAGTGTTGTAGACAGTCAGATCGTTGAAGGCACTCGCGCCAGAGAGCGTGCCGGTGGCAGTCTGCTGACTACTACCACTGAGAAGTACTTCTGAAGTAGAAGCGGTGAATATACCGTTGTTCGTGTAGTCACCGTCGATATCAAGTGTGGTACCAGATGCATGTACGATCGCACCGGAAAGAATAGAGAAGTCAGTCGTGGAAGCACTAGTCTGGAAGACCTGCACATTATCGGCGACAATCACATCGCCAAAGGCTGATATGCCGATCATGGCACCAGAATGCGTAGCCGGGAGATGATATTCATGCACAGCATCACTACCATCACCGGTTATGTACATACGCGAACCATCTGTCGAAAACGCAAACCCATACGCATAGGTCTCTTCGGTTGAAAACGAAAACGTATCAACATGAACTGCGGTAGCAACGCTCCACGGGGTGGTAAGAGTAAACTCGTCTACATCATCACCATTGTTCCCCGCAACAAACATCTTGTGTCCGTCATTAGAGAAAGCTAATCCTGCAGGAGCTAACTGGTACGAAAATACATTGTAGAGAGTCGCGTAGTTTGCTGTGGACACGTCAAAAGCAGTGTCAAGTATATATTCATACACTTTCCTGGTGTTGTATCCCATCACAAACATCTTGAGACCATCACTAGAGAACGTAACATCTGTTGGTTGTGAATCTTGAGCTGACACAGACTTACTGTCGACAAAGCTGGCGTTGGAGACGTCAAAGGCAGCATCAAGCGTATACTCATTGATGTCATTACCAGTATCCCCTGCCACAAACAACTTCATACCATCATCAGAGAACGTAAGACCAGTTGGGGCGGTGTCTTGCGCAGAGACTGACTTGCTCGCTACGAAACTCGCAGTCGAAATGTCCCAGGCAGTGCTGAGTGAGTAGGTGTTGATCTCTTGGCCAACATAGTCAACAGAAAATAGTTTGAGTCCATCGTCAGAAAACGCGAGACCAAATGAAAGCGAGGCTTGGGCCGCTACACTTGTTGCGTGTACATAACTCGCACTACTAATATCGAAATAGTCTGCACCAGTGAAGTAGGTTGTGCCGGAGTTATTATCGAAAGTGCCACTGTTGGTGTACACCCCATCAATGGTGAGAAGGCCAGCAGCGGGCGCCGTGAAGCTGCCCCCGCTAGCGATGGTAAGGTCTGAGGTTGTTGCATTGTTTGAGGCGGTGTACGAACCAGTCACTACCACATCGCTGAGCTGATCGTCTCCGACTAGGGTTCCTGAGATCGTTTTGCTTGAACCAGTAAGATAGATTGTTCCGCTATTATTATCAAAATCCCCCCCCACTATTAGTAAGGTCACCAGCAACAGTGAGCAATGTAGGAGCAGTGACTGTCGCTGTGCCACTACCGATCGTGAAGTCGGTGGTCGAAGCGTTGTCACTGAAGGTGAGTGGTAGTGTACCTGCAGTTACCAGATCATTAAAGGCCGAGCCACCGGTCATAGTACCAGAAAACGTCTGCTCCTCCTCAGTAATAACATATTCGTAGATACTATCATTGACGCTACCGGTCATGTACATTTTGGTCCCTGTGGTGTTGAAGGCTAAGCCATATCCAAAAAGATCTTCAGTACTTATATCTTTACTACTAACGAATGCGGCCGTTGAAATATCGAACGCTGAGGAGAGGTCGTACTCGTAGACTTTGTTATTGCTACTACCGATCACATACATTCTAGTGCCGGTGGTGTTGAAGGCTAAATCTCTTGGAACAGTATCTTGTGCGGCGACGCTCGTAGCGTGGAGATAGGAAGCAGTTGAAATATCGAACGCAGAGGAGAGGTCGTACTCGTAGACTTTGTCGTTTGAAGAACCAACGACGTACATTTTAGTGCCGGTGGTGTTGATGGTGACACCTACTGGAGTACTGTCCTGTGCGGCGACGCTCGTAGCGTGGAGGTAGGAAGCAGTTGAAATATCGAACGCAGAGGAGAGGTCGTACTCGTAGACTTTGTTATTACTATCACCAACCATGTACATTTTAGTGCCGGTGGTGTTGATGGTGACACCTACTGGAGTACCGTCCTGTGCGGCGACGCTCGTAGCGTGGAGATAGGAAGCAGTTGAAATATCGAACGCAGAGGAGAGGTCGTACTCGTAGACTTTGTCGTTTGAAGAACCAACGACGTACATTTTAGTGCCGGTGGTGTTGAAAGCAACGTCATATGGAGAAATGTCCTGTGCGGCGACGCTCGTAGCGTGGAGGTAGGAGGCGATAGAGATATCAAAACCATTGTTTTCAACAATCACCACACCAGCATTGTGCGAAAAAGTTCCGGCATTGCTGTACGAACCAGTGATAGTTAGTGCATCAGTAGCCGTAAGAGCACCGCCAGAAGTGATCGTAAGATCAGACGTGGTCGCATTATCAAGCAACGAATACGAGCCCGTGATGACCACCTCATCAAACCGACTGGAACTTGTAAGTGTGCCGGAGATCGTTTTGCCACTCCCCGTGAAGACACTGGTCACATCAATTCCCTTTGTACCTGTATTATTGTAATTCCCCGCCACCCGTAGGTTACTACCCCCAGCTCCGGTGTAAGTGCCAGAGTTGGAAAAATCTCCCCCTACTCGCAAGCTACTACTAGCCGCTGCGGTGTAAGTGCCAGAGTTGGTATACGCACCAGCGATGTCTGTCACACTGTCAGCACTTACGGTGAAGTCTCCTTCATTGATGTAGTCTCCCGCCACAGAGAGCGTACTGGTTGGAGCAATTACTATCGCACTAGCAGTGATGGTCAAATCGGAGGTAGAAGCATTGGCAACATCAAAAGTTTGTTTTGTTTGATCAAACACCACGCTCCCAAACACTGAAGAACCCGTCATAGTACCCTGATGAACTGCGTTGAGTTCGATTGTCAGGATACGATCAAATGCACTGTAGTTGGTAAAAAGTATGGAACTATCATAGGTAAGCCACGCCCCATAACCAGCAAAAGCACTAGAATAAAGCACTTGCTCTTGATAGTTTGCAGTTGATACATCAAATGGAACCTGTAGTGTGTACTGATGAATTTCTCCCACATCTCCCCGCACATACATGTAGTCGCCATTAACTGAGAAAAACAGACCGTCTGTTGAAGTGACTTCTGTCGCAACACTGTAGTTATCGACATAGGTAGCAGTAGACACATCCCAGGCGGTTCCGAGCAAGTACTCATTGACGTCATCACCATCATCGCCAAGTATGAAAAGTTTTGTGCCGTTGCGTGATAATCGAAAGCCGGTTGGAGTGGCATCTTGGGTCGTCACTGTAAAGTTGTCAGTGTAACTAGCAGTAGACACATCATAAGCAGTACTCAATGAATACTCATTGACTGCTTCAGGTTTAGAATTCGAACTTCCCCCAAGCACATACATAGTACGACCATCATCTGAAAATTGTACATCAATCGGATCATCTGTTTGAGTCGCTACACTAAGCCCGTCCACATACGTCTTTGTTGCCACAACCCAGGCGGTTCCAAGTGTATACTCATAGACTTTGTCATTTGTACTACCCGTCGTAAACATCTTAAGACCGTCAGGAGAGAAGGTGAGACCTTTTAAAGTGGTATCTTCAGTTTGAGAAGATAATCCAATGGATCTGTAACTAGAAAACCGCTGATTACCATACCCATTAAGGTACACTGTGCCGGAGTTATTAGTGAATGTACCATTGTTTGTGTACTCCCCAGTAATGGTAAGTAAGCTTGGCGCAACAAAACTGCCACCCGAAGCAATAGTCAGATGACTTGTCGAAGCATTGTTCGACGCTGTATACGAACCAAACACCTCGACACTTCCGAGAGCGGAGCCGCCAGTCAGAGTACCCGAGAGGGTTTTGCTTGTGCCGGTCAATTCTACGACCCCATAATTATGGTCGAAGTCTCCCCCGCTGTTGGTGAAGTTTCCAGCTACCGTGAGTACAACCGGCGCTGTGACTGTTGCTGCACCGCTACTGATCGTGAAGTCGGTGGTAGAAGCATTATCAGCAAAGTAAGTACTTTGCTCACCGCTGATCACCACATCTCCCAGTGATGAAGTAGCGATGAGCGTGCCGCTGATCGTCTGTACATCACGCAAACTGTATTGATCGACGCCGTTGAAATCCAGGGTGTAAAACTCGTCTCCTGAAGTAGAGAACGCAATGTCTCGAAAAGCATTGAGCGAGACCGTTGGAGTGAAGGTCTGTAGATAGGTCGCTGATGAAATGTCATAGAGCGTACTTAGGTAGTACACAAAGACCTGTTCACTATCAAACCCAGCCACATACAAGTATCGCCCGCTCGTAGAGACTACGGCGGCGTTTGGATTTGTATCAAAGTTACCCATGTACAGCGAAGCATTATCATAACCAGCAGTAGAGACGTCCCATGGTGTACTGAGTGTATAAGAATAGATCGTGTTGTTGGTGCCACCGACTACATACATCTTGGTGCCACCTGAAGAAAAACTCACTCCCTGTGGCCCAGTGTCTTGAGAACTTACACTGGTCGCGTGGGTATAGGCTGCAGTAGAGACATCCCACGCGGTTGAGAGTGTGTATTCATAGACACTATTGTTGTCATTTCCGGCTACAAACATTGTAGAACCATCACTCGAGAACGCTACACCCATTGGAGTACCGTCTTGGGACTGCACACTGGTCGCGTGAGTGTAGGCTGCAGTAGAGACATCCCACGCGGTTGAGAGCGCGTATTCATAGACCTTATCTGTAGTAACTCCTGTGATGTACATATTCGTGCCGTCAGTTGAGAACGCAAGACCTCGCTGGGCAGAATCCTCATCAGTAGACGATGAGTTTGTATAAGAAGCAGTGGTCAGGTCAAAACCAATACCAGCCGCGTACAGTGTGCCTCCGTCCGCATCGAAGGTTCCATTCTGTGTCAGATCACCAGTGACCGTGAGAGAATTTGATACCGAAAGGACTGTCCCCTCTGTAACGTCTACTTCTGAGGTAGAGGCATTGGCTGGAAATTCTATAGTCTGAACACCGGCCGTCACAAGCTTACCAAGTGATGAAGCACCGGTAAGCGTACCAGTGAAGGCAGAGCTGGTACTGAAGTCATACTCGTAGACTCGGCCACCCACCTGCGTCGACACGATATACATCTTGTCGAGATCGGCTGAAAAGTTTATGTCACGCGGCTCAGTAACCACCGTCCCAACACTGAAAGTGTCAGCAAGCACAGCGGTCGAGACATCCCACGCGGTTGAGAGTGTATATTCGTAGACACTATCATTCTCATAACCTGACACAAACATCTTGTAGCCATCTCTCGCAAACACAAGACCATGCGGAAATTCGTCTTGTGTCTCAACCAGCTTACTGTCAATAAAGCTAGCAGTTGAAACATCCCATGGGGTCGAGAGTGTGTACTCATTAACATCATCCCCCCAGTCACCGATCACGAACATCTTGGATCCGTCCGTTGAGAATTGCACACTATGCCCATCGCTCTCCTGTGCAGCAACACTGGTCGCGTGCACATAACTAGCAGTCGAGACGTCCCAGGCGGAAGACAAATTGTACTCATGCACTGAGTCATTCTGTGTACCATTGATGTACATCTTGGTGCCGTCTGGTTTGAAAAAGAGACCAGTTGGCGTATTTTCATACGCCTGCACACTGGTAGCATGAACATAGCTGGCTGTTGAAGCGTCCCAAGCAGGTGATAGCGTGTACTGAACCACCTGATCGTTTGTTGAACCAACCACATACATCTTGGTGCCATCAGTCGAAAAAGCGACCTCTCGTGGACTTGATTCTTGTGTTGTGACTGTCTTGTAGTCCACATAGGCTGCATGCATCAACCCCGCGGTCGTCGTACCACCGTTGTGCGTAAACACACCGCTATTATTATGAAAATCACCCGTGAGATTCAAATATGCTGGACTTAAGAATGTGTCTCCGCTCCAGATATGTAGTTCCTGTGCTTCCAAGATCTTTATCTCGTCGGTCGCAACTGACGCAGTGAATTGTAGATCACTATCATCGGTTGAGTCGTAGTTTGCAAACTCGGTCACACTGGTTGAAGTGCTCCCCTCTTGGCGCACGATGACTCGATCCTGGTATAGATCGAGGCCTGAAATATGACTCGAAGTCGACGTGGCTTTGGTTACCACCGCCGCTCGAATACTCGAAGACGCATCAACAAAGACCGTCAACGGCACATCCATACCAAGCAGATATTGATCAACTGCAAAGCTGTACACCCCAGAACCATTAGCAGTCGTGGTAGTAGCCACTGGTGATCCAGCCCCAACCACTAACTTAATGGTCGCGCCAGTACCAATAACTGTTGACCCTTCATCAGAATACAAAGTCCCCGAAACGGTAGTGGTAGCATTCTCTTCATACAAACTATCAAGCCTAAGTCCTGAAAACGCTCCATGATCGACATCCATGGTACCAGTGGTAGCCAAGGCAATGTTTTCAACGGACACATTGTCGGTTGCACTCATACCTGGCACAAACGCACCATGAGCATGACCCGCATTGTAACTCCATGTATCATTGCGGTTGAATTCATCAGAGCCGGCGTAATCAATGATCGTGTCATTGACACTAAGTCGAGCAGTCGGATTACCACGTGACACAGCTGCAGCTTCAGATTGCTGTGACCAGAAAAAGATGTAGTCTCCCGCTACGTCGACTTCTGTAAACGAGTCGGTGGCACTATTGATAGTGAAGGTCGATGCGTCTTCATGAGCTGTGGTGTCCCAAGAAAATTCAGTCAACGTAGTTGTGTTTTGATCGCCTGAAGTCGCCTCACGAATGAACGTCTCCGCAGCGCTTGGTAATTGAACGATCTCTAACGACCCGCCCTGGAATGTAGCCGTCAAACCAGCACGCTGAAGGTTCTCAATAGCGAGCACTTCCCCTGCACCAACATCGATGATACCGATGTAGTTAAGAACACCATCTTCAGCCTCTTGTGCAGTTCGCATCATCGTGGACACTCGCGTCCCCTCTACTTCCACATCATCCAAAGTGATCCGAGAAGTGTACTCCGTTCGATCTGCAGTAGTTCCAGCACCATCAGCAAACATTGGTAATGAATAGGAAACGAGATACCTGCCAGCATTTGCAATGGTAATATTTGCACCACTTCTTGAGAATCCTGTATCCTCTTCGTTGGTCGTATCCCACGCCACATCAGCGTGTGTGGTGGAAGCAGAGTTCGCACTCACAGCACCCGAGAGAGCGTACCGTGCGTAGTTCCAAGCATCAGGAAGCTTAATGACCTGTACACCATTCCAGCCGGCATTCTCTCGGGTTGGAATACCTGTACTATCGTTGTCTGTTTTGTAGAAGTTCGTTTCAAGTGAGGTGGTCGCACTTGCAACATTAATGATCGCGTTACCCGATGTCATACACTCCTGCTGCCCGTTCAGCTTTCTCATATAACATTGTGAGGCACCAGAGGTAGCTGTCACTCCCCCAATATCGAGCCGACCTTGAATTTCCTTTCTGGTGTTGTCAGTAGCATCAGTTGTTTCCCAGAGCTGCGTATACAACACCAAGTACTTTCCCGTTTCTAGTTCGAACTTACTTCCACTGTACGTGATCGCTGTTCCCGAAGCATGTGTCTCACTGTTCCAGCCAAAGATCGCTTCACTGGTCGATACTGCGGTGGTATCGGTAGTGTTTTCACGCACCATGTACTCGAGCATGGTGGCGTGCACTTGAGCCGGGACCGCAAGCACAGCAAACACAAAGAACACTATGAACAGTGACTGAATTACTTTTACTTGTGTGATCAATGCGGTCTTCATGGCTACGTTGTTGGTTCTGGAGCTGAATCTACTGGACTTGCCGGTTCCTCAGCTGGTGGTTCCGGGGTTGGTTCTGGGTCTTCGGCCGGCAATTCAGACTCTTCACTCTCCTCTTCTACTATTGGCTCGACCGGCGGCTCTTCTGGCATTTCTTCGATCGTCGGTTCAGTCGTAGGTTCTTCTACTGTCTCCGGGGAACTCGTTGCAGCGTCTTGTTCTTCTGTAGTATCTGGAACGGTTTCGTTTGTACTACTTGCGGTTTGATCAGTCGAACTGGCGGTGTCATCAGGCTCAGTACCAGCATTTCCCCCCTGAGTCTGTCCACCCGAGGTGTTGCTGTCAGTATTGGTGCTGCCACCAGCTGAGCCAGTGTTGTTAGTGCTGCTTGTATCAGTTGTTGCAGCCTGCACATCGAGCAAGAGGCGGAGATCATCCGCAGTCACACACACACCGTCGACACAGAGTTCATTAGCGATCTCAACGCGATCTGCCTTAAGCGTGAAGACTGAGAGCACGCCATCCACGAAGCGATTTGCGAGAGCAACCAAACGGTCGAAGATAGTTTCATCCTCATTATCACCGACCACTTCAATGCTGCTAGTGCCCATAAGCGCCTGGATACCAGCAAGCTGAGCATCATCAACCCAACGGAAACCACGATCGACAAACATTACGATCTGACCAACCTTCACCTCAGTATTTCGATCAAGATCGATCGTTTCACTTTCAGTCTCGCGAAGTGCTTGGAGTGCTTCAGCGACAGATTCACGCTCAATGATGTCATTAGCTTCTTCGATGCGTCCTTCTGTCGTGGTGGCGTTTAGTGGTACACACGGGTCCTCACCAAGCGCTGAGCCACCACCGAAGTAACAACCATCATCAATACGTGGATCGTATTCAGTGAAGATAGGCTCGAACACTGGATCGATCATGTCATCGCCAAACTGATTGATGTATGTCTCACTGTACATACGCTCATCATCGAAGTCTTCAAGTGCGATACCGATAGTCGCTCCAGTGCCAGTTGCCTTCATTGCAATACCTGGCAGGCTTGAGAGCATAAGCTGATCACCCTTCTTGATCGGTCCGTTTTCAGTCGAAAGCTTTACTGGCACACGTCCAGTAAGCGCAACTGGATACCGCGTCTCTCCTTCAGTGAGTGACACATCGTCGGCACCGAGGGTGATACCCGGCTTAGTAGAAACCACACCGAGGATCGGTAGAACGCTATCTCGATTGGCTCGTTCGATCGAGAGTTCACCAGCGAGCGTTACCACCTCACCCGTCTCGAGCGCAGCGCTTGAGAAGTATGTTTCTGCCAAGTCAGAGTTGCCGGTATCGTAATCACGTGCTGAGATCTTACCGCTTGTAGATGCAGTACACTCACCATCGTAATCGACACAGATACCACCAAATGGGATCTGGAGACCAGCCAAGTTTGCAGTCGAGCCATCGTTACGACCGATCGTCGTGGTACCGAATGCAGACACCGTGAATACAGGGTTGTTTGCGTTTCGGAAATCAAGATACTTTGAGGTCGACGATGAGAATGAGCCACCCGTACCATTACCGAAGTTCATCTCAAGACCAGTACCTTCGAAATCACTCGAGCTCTGGAAGAGACTCAAAAGCGTAGCGGTCGTGATCGTGTCTGAGTAGCCGCGAATCGCGTTACCTTGAGTAGTACCTTCTGTTTCGAAGTACCCACCCGCTGGCTCGTAGGTTGCTCCCGCATCGCCAGTTGTTACACCGCGTACACCAAAGGTACGAGCGAAGCCTGAAAGTGCGGTGTTTTCACCGTACGTATTGATACCGCGGTGTGCCTGCACTTCAAGACCACGCACAGTATTTGCGTAGTCTGTACTATCTTGTACCCGGATCATACTACCAACGAGTGTGGTGGTCGCGGTATTTGAAGCTGTAAGGTAAAAGCGGTTACCATACTGCACCGCATCTTCAACAGAGTTAGTAGTCTGCAAGTACTGATCGAATCCGATCACTCCTGCACCATCAAAGTCGGTGCTTTCAAGAGTAAGCTTCGCGCTTGGAGTGGTGCTACCAATACTGACCGAAGTACTGCCAATACCTCCCTGACCATCAGCGCGACCAAAGACAGTAAGAAGTGGCGTACCGTCAAGACTTGCCGAGTAGCTCATGACCGTACCGGTTGCAGACGCAGTCGTGACTCCCATGTCAGTCCACGAGACGATTCCCGCATCATCCGCAAACGTCATGTTACCCAGTGCGAGATTCTCAATCGTGGTCTGGTTGGTCGCACTATCATATGAGATCGCACCATTAGCGACTTCGAAGTCACCGGTGAGAGCGATCTTTGGATAGGTACCATCAGTATCGATACGGAAGATCGGTGAGGCTGATGATGAGGTAGCGATGGTGAACGCAAACGCAGTACTGTCTTTAATAGTACTGGTAGCGTTGGTGAAGTACTGGAGAAGAAGGTCACTCGCTGAAGAAGAAGCGAATGAGATCACGTTTGAATCAAGCCAGGTGTCACCAGCGACTGAGAGTTTAGCGCTTGGGGATGAGGTACCGATGCCAACGAATCCACTATTGTCGACCGTGAGTACTCGCCCACTCGCGTTATCGAGCGTGAGGATGTCACCAGTACCGAGCTGAGTGATCGAGGTGCTCGTAGCAGAGGTTGAGCCGGTGATGCTGAAGAGGTTGTATGCACGTTCGTCGTCGGTGGTGATGGTAGTGCGGTCCCATTCGTTGTAGCGGGTGTCGGTACCTGCATCACTGACGTAGGTGGTGGTGTCGGGGTTGATGTAGGTATTGCCCACAATGACGGTGTGTTCGGAGTTTACCGTCTCGATCTCGATCAATGCAGCGGTACCGGTGGCCCTAATACTGTTACCAGAAATGAGAACGTCATCTGGCGCAACACCGCCAATATCATCAAGAAAGATGCTGGCATTTCCGCCACCACCATTCGCAATAAGGACATTACCAGACACAAGAGTACGATCACTCGACCAAGAAACCCGAATACCATACACACTATTGGTGGCGATTTGGTTACCAATAATACTGTTGTCTGTTGCCCCCTGCCCCGTCACGATACCTTCAGGGTTCCCGGCAACGGTGTTGTCTGAAATAATGTTTCGACTCGCGTTTAGACCAATTTCAATACCGTAACTACCATTACCATAAACCTGGTTGTTGGAGACGTGGTTTTCGACACTTGCTGTTCCCAAATACAAACCATGCCCGCTACCACTATTCATCTGGTTGCTGGTAATAATGTTGTTGTTTGAGTTTGAGTTAACAAGAACGTTGTAACTACTATTACTATTGACTTGATTGCCCACAACCATGTTGTCCGAACTCTCGTCTAAGTAAACACCGTACACACTATCCTCAACCAAGTTCCCTTGCACAACGTTTTCATTTGAGCTAGTGAGCAACCCGATACCAATCCCAGCCGCGTCATCACTATTAATGAAACTGTTCGCAACAGTGTTGTTTGAACTTGAGACGAGATAAATACCCAAGTTTTCATTACCACCGGCAGTGACCTGCTCCACAGTATTACCGTTGGCATACGACAAGTACACACCAGCATTTTGAAAATCATTTGCGATGACATGCGCAATCGAAGACGAGCTGGTATTACTAAACCAGATACCATACTGATCATCACTGGCGGTGTTATTACTTAGATTACCTTCAAGGTGCAGACCAGCCACGCGCACGTGATTGCTCGACGTTGCCAGAATCATAGCGACCGTGTTGGCGGTATTCGCATCAAGTGTGAGAACTGTGCTGCTTCCCTGTCCAATCAGACTGGTAGAGGAAGCCAAGGTGATCACGCTGGTGGCGTAGGTGGTCGTACCGACCGCGTAATTTCCCGCGAGCAGCCGGACTTCGCCGCCGCCGTTACCAGCAACGTAATCAATCGCTGCCTGAATGGTCGCTTCATCAGCGGTCCCATCCGCCGTATAGTCTGCATACGCTTTCTCATTCGCTGGACTGTCTGCAGCAGCGACGACTACGGCGGTGTCACCGGCTGATTTGATACATGAGCCAGAAGCATCTTGGAAACAACCACCCTCAAGCTTGATGCCGTTGGCGAAGGTTGAGGTGGCAGTGGTGGTTGAGACATAAAGGATGTTCTCGATGGTGGTGGTTGCACTGGTGAGGGTGAGGAGACCGTTGGTGCCCACTGTAGAACCAGTACCGATCTTGAAGGTGTCGTCGGTGTCGTCGAGGCCGAGGTAGAAGTCGACTGCAGAACCATCAAACAGTGCAGCCAGATCTTCAGCCAGACCTGTTCCAAATGTAATAGTAGAACCAGTCCCTCCGGTTGAACTGATACTCAAGTCTCCACTCGCATTCACACTAAGCTCACTGTAATTAGACCCATCATACGAAAGTCGCAGTGCGTTTGAGGTACCAAAGATATCAAGCATTGCTCCTGGTGAAGCTGTACCAAGTCCAAGGTTGGTTCCGTCATACACAAAGGTTGAATCAAAGGCCAGGGCTGAACCAGAGACGTATGGGATAGCGTTGGTGGTATATGAACCTGGAGTATCAGAAAGACCAAGGAAGGTACCATTACCTAAGCCAAGGCTTGAGGTAGCAATGTCTGCCCAGGCTGAACCATTCCAATATAAGAGGTCACCGTAGTTTTCGGTCATTGCGGCGACATCAGAGAGGTCTTCGAGGGCGGAGGCGCCGGCTGAGAAACCAAGGGTGGTGGTTGAGACCCAGTCGAAGCCACCAGCTGCGGTGCTTGAAGCTTGAAGGACATAGCCATTGACCCAGTTGGAAGCAGCCAGGCTTGAAGAAGCAACGGTGGTAGTTGAGAGGACTCCGTTAGCATCGGCGGTGAGGAGGCCGCTGGTGAGACCACTCACAGTGAGAGTGCCGTCGTTACCAACCGTGAAAACGCGACCAGTCGCGTTGTCTAGAGTAAGGATGTCACCAGTACCGAGCTGAGTGATCGAGGTACTCGTAGCTGAGGTTGAGCCGGTGATGCTGAAGAGGTCGTGTGTGCGGGTGGTTGGCGTTGTGAGTGTGCGGCGATCAAACTGATCGAACATCGTTCCGGTACCTAAGTCACGGACAGACAGTGCTCCAGTGCCTGAGTGTGTATTATTTGCAATAACGTTATCGTTTGCGGTCGAAGATTGGATATCAATCGCTCGTCCAGTCCCGGCCGCACTCACGATCCGGTTACCGGTGATGAGGTTTCGATCAGAGTTACTGCTGACGATAACTCCCGTTCCGGTCGCACCTCCATTATTGTTGTTTATGAAATTGTTACCGCTCACTAAGTTATCAGAACTATTCTCAACGAACACACCTACTGTTGTGTTGTTTTGGAAGGTGTTTCCGGTGACGGTGTTGTTACTTGATCCGTTTTCAAAATAAATTCCTCGGTTACTGCTCTCAAAGACGTTACCGGTGACTAGGTTGTAATCACCATTGTAGAAAAGAACACCTTGGTTACCCATGTCACGAAAGATGTTGCCAGTAACAGTGTTGTATCCACCAAGATAAAATGTGATTCCCTCCCAAGAGTTATCATGAATAGTATTATTTGCAAAAATGGTGTGATAGACCGTATCAGCATCAATACCGTAGTTGCTGAATCCGGAAATCATGTTGTTCGTAATCTGGTTTCCTCGGGTACTAGTATAGAGGCGGATACCGGAACCTCGTCCATCTTTAATCGATAGACCAGTGATCGTCGAACTTGCTGTGCCAGCAAAGTGAATACCGTGCTGGGTACCAGTAGTCTGCCCGGTTTTATTCAAGTCGAGCGTCATATCACGCACTGTGATATCTGTCACACCAGTTGCGTAGAACATGTAGTAGGTCGCATTGAAACTGTTCCTGAGCTGCAAAACAGTGCTCTTGCCAGAACCAACCAATGCTACTGAGGATGTTGCAAAATTAATACCACGATTCGAAAAACTGGTTGTACCAAGAGTGAATGTACCCGGAAGGAGGTGCACCATACCCCCACTCGCCGACAACGAATCAAGAGCCTGTTGGATCTCAACTTCGTCATCAGTACCGTCTGCAACATAATCTGCGTGTGCCTTCTGACTCGCTGGAGAATCGCTTGCCGCAACTACCACCATGGTGTCACCATTCCAAGATGAAGTGCCTGTCGTAACCCAACTTGAACCATTCCAATAGAGAACGTCGTTGGTGGCAATGCTGGTAGTAGAGACATCTGAGAGCTGACCAAGCTGCAGTGCATTTTGTGCAAAGTAGTATGCACTCGAAGTACTGAAGCCACCACTCAGGAACGCTGCTGCTTCGTAGCCATCAAGGGTACCGGTCCAGTCTCCGGTCTTGGTGAGATACGAATCACCAATAGCCGCACCGTTCCAAGTCGCATCATAGATCGTACCGTCCACCTCAAGATCACCACTGATGAATGCACTGTTGTATCGATTACCAGACGCAATGCTACTGATGGTTGACGAGCCTACAGTAAGAAGTGTCGTTGGTGAAGTAGTGCCGATACCAACGTACCCACCGCTTGCAATAGTCATTCGAGATGCGTTATTGGTGATAAGACGAAGGTCATGAGCTGAGACAGTTCCCATGAAGCCTTGGAAGTCTTCACTACGAACATCTACGGTCACACTGTTAGTTTCATCGATGAAGCGACCACCTGCATTTGTCGTGCTAGACACGGTAAGTAATCTAACTGACGTCGCACCAAGTCCAACGTAGCCATTATCCGTAACAGTGAACACTTCTGTACCACCATCAAGTAAGTTCAGAATGTCACCAGTACCTGACTGGTTAATGGTCAAAAGTGTGTTTGTGTCAGTAGCAGCGATCGTATCTGATTGGTCGGAACGTACAAAACTAGACGACGCAACACCACCAAGCTTGTATGACTCAAACGCTGCTGGCACAGTGCCGAGCGGCTTGCGAGGACTCATTTCCCCATCCCAACTTGGTGAACCGCCAGTACCACCGATCTCAACACCGAGGTAGAGATCTTGGTTGAAGTCAACACTAGTAAGTGGTGAAGTACTGCCGAGCATTACACTGAAGAGACCGTTGGTAACCTGTACACCTTCACTAGAACCAACAAGTCGTTCCTCGGTCCACACTGCTGACGTGGTAGCCTGACTGGTATTCTGCAACAACCAAAAACGCATGTTGTATGTACCGTCTGACACCGTCGCGCCAGTAGCATCGGTAAGCTTTCCTTGGTAGTTGATGTTCGGATTTGGTTCAGCGTGTACCGTAGACGTCCAACCTAAAAGACTGACACCAAAGGAGAGGAGTAGCAAGAAAGCAAGTTTAGTTGTAATGTTTCGCGCCGCCATACTTACCATTTACGAACATTAACCGGCACTTCTATCAACGGTACTAACGCACCAACCACTCGACCTGACTCGTCGACCTTTGCTGCTACCTGCGTACCATCGCTCAGCTCGTAGATCTCTACCGTATCTGAAAACAACATATCGACGGTCGCAGAGGCACTACTGGTTCCTTGTGGCATGAGTAAAATACCGTGCGTTGGGTCAGCCGAAAACGAATGCACTGAAGAGGTAGGCACTGCAACCACGACAGCTCCCATATCGCTCACTGGACCGTTTGACTGATCAGACACAGTGGTGCGCACAGGTTGTGGAGCCTGAGCAACTTGCGTACTTACTACCGGAGTCTTGATCAGCCGTGAACTGAGCATGTCATGCTCGTAGACAACGTATCCGCTGAAGAGTCCGACGAGCAAAACGAATGTCGCCACTGAGAGTGAACGAGCATGCAGTGACTGCACTCGCTTGAGCTGTAGAGTATTCTGCTGTTCCGCTACTGCTCGAAGCTCTCGCTCCCGTTTGCGTTCAAGACGAAGTTGCTTCTTGCGAATTTCTTGTTCGGCATTAATTGTATCGACATACGACTTGAGAGAGTTTAGATCAACGTACCACTGTCGGCCCACATAAGTGGCAACAATTTTTTGCTCGCGTGCAAGGCGAGTGATGTAGTCTCGTGAGTATGTGACAAGGTCTGCAATATCCTTGATTGGATACAACTGCTTTCCGTCAATTTCTAATGCACTGGACATACCGATTTAACTTTAATTATAAAGTTAAATCGGTATTTTTTCTGAACTGACTGTGAATAAGTTTTATGTAAAAAATGTACTACGGTTGCAAGACTTGCAGGAGATTTGCAACCTGCAACACAACCTGAGATTCATACACTGTGTCAGCGACGATCACTTGTGAACTCGCTGAGAACAAAACGGTAACACACACCAAAGCGAGCACTGAGGCGATCAGAGGAGAGATCAATACCATAAGCGGCATTTCCTTCATGGCAGCGGCTTGCTGAACCATTTGTGGTGCAAAAGATGAAATAGTCGATTGTAGACCTGCTTTCGCTCGAGATTTCTTATCTGGCTGTAGTGGAGATTCTATCCTTTTCGCTGAAATAGTTGCTTTTTCAATCTTTTTTTCAAAATCTGTACTCAAAACTGTTTTCTTGTCAGCAAAATCAGCGACGATGTTTACTTTTTGCTTTCGTTTTCCAGCAATCTCAACAACCGTGACTCTTTTTACCTTTGGCTTTACGAGTGCAACTTCATCCGAGATAACCTTATTATTAAGCACATTTTCTTCATCACTAAGACTCTCCTCTTCATTCTCATCGACGTCAGGGTAGTCTGTAACTGTAAGAGAACCCGACAGAGACACTTCAGGCAATGGATCAGCTGCAAACACTGAGGTTGTTTTCTCAGCTGCGATATGAATTCGAGTTGCATTAGCATGCTCAATGCGAATTCTTCTAGGTGGTTTGGGGACTTTTCTCGTGAGACTAGGAAGCAATGCTTCTTCATCTGGCTCATAGGCTACAGCCAACGAACGTTCTCGCTGTCCCATTTTGTTTACAGTCGTCTTAGATACTTTAACCGTTTTTGGAGTAAGAACAGCCGGGACACTTTTCCGATGTATCTTTGTTTTACTAGCTATATCTTGTTTTTGCTCTTCTCGATCCTTTTTCACTAATTGTGAATGTCTGTTTCTTTTGTGTTCAACTAGCGATTCTGGATTTACAAACCACGTCCGCCCAACTAAACGAGCGTCAATCTTTTTCGCACGGCAGAGCTGGCCAATGTAGTCTGAAGTATACTTAAATTCCTTCGCAGCATGCGAAGCTTTAATGTAGGCAACTCCATCAAAAACTACAGTCTCCATAACAAGTACATTCTAACAGAGAAAAGCAAAATGCACCCCCAGAAGAAGTGCATTACTTATCGTTTAACCGAGAAAACCTTATTTTAATTCTTGAATTAAAAGCTCTCTCAAGACTGCTGGATTTGCAGACCCCTTTGTCTTCTTCATACCTTGACCCAACAAGAATTGCAAAGCAGCATCCTTACCATTTCGGTACTCTTCCACAACAGACTCATTCTCAGTGACGATCTCCTTAACAAGAGCCCTCAAAGAACTCTCATCTGATACCTGCAGCAGACCTTTTCCTTCTGCGATCTCAAGAGGAGACTTGTCTGATCCAAATAATTCAGGGAGCATATCCTTTGCTACCCTCGACCCGATCTTACCCTCAGAGAGCATCTGCATCAAAGCAACGAAATGTTCAACATCGAGGTCAGACAAGCGATACTCCTCCTCACTGAGCAGTGCAGTAACGTCAGAGGTCAGATAGTTACCTGAAAGCTTCAATATCTCTGCGGACAATCTGGTTGACGAAACAATATCTGCAAAATACGGATCGAGGACTGGATTTGATATCAGAAGCTCAATCGTATCACTCGCCAATCCGAGATTTTTATAATCTGTCCTTTTTTCTAAAGGTAATTTAGGAATTATCTCGGATAAACGAGTTTCACTAAATGACTCATTTCTAGAGACATCAATCTTTGGAATATCTGGATCTGGGAAGTATCTATAGTCTTTAGCTGTTTCCTTGGAGCGCTGCGAAAATGTGCGAGTCTTCTGTTCATCCCAGCCGCGAGTTTCTTGAACTACCTGCCCACCATTTTCAAGAAGTTCTATCTGTCGTTTGATCTCAAACTCGATGGCACCCTCTACAGACTTAAATGAGTTGAGATTTTTCACTTCAACTTTTGTCCCAAACTCATCAGTCTTACTAACAGAGATATTTGCTTCGACACGCATTTCACCGCGCTCCATATTTGCATCAGATATACCGAGTGTCCGTAGTAGAAGTTGTAACTCTCGCGCAAAATTTCCAGCTGTCTCAGCATCATGGATGACCGGCTCTGTTACCAACTCCATAAGTGGAACTCCTGAGCGATTGAAGTCAACAACACTCCCCTCTCCCTTGTCGTGTTGACTGCGTGCAGTATCTTCTTCAAGATGGACGCGAGTCAGTGTGACACCAGACAGCTCGCCTCCGGAAAGAAACGGAAAGGCGTACTGACTGATCTGGTAGGCTTTTGGAATGTCTGGATAGAAATAATTTTTTCTATCGAACTCTGAGTAAGTGGCAGCTGTTGCACGGACTGCCTGACCAAACATGAGCACTTTCTTGATAGCCTCCTCATTTGGAGTTGGCAATGTGCCTGGGTGAGCAAGACAAACTGGACATATATGTGTATTCGGATCAGAACCATGTGGCTCGTTTTTACAACCACAAAACATTTTGCTTGCTGTCTTTAGTTCAGCGTGAACTTCAAGACCAATCGTCGGGGTGTAGGACATGATAAATGTTATAAAAATTACTCGCTAAAAACGTGAATCATTGTACGACGCAACCCTGCGAGAAACAAGCTGTGCTAATTCAGCGCACAACTACAGTGAGCGGAGATGTTTCACCAGTTCATCTTGCAGATTCTTTAATGAATCAGGATCAGATTCGCTTACAACAAAGACACGTTTCTTGGTTTTGGCAAGAGCTTTGTAAGACTTTTCAATATGATCTTTATTTACAAGGTCTTTTTTAGTTAGAATAATCCATTCTTCCTTCTCTACAAGTTCTTTACTGTACTCGGACAGTTCTTCTAAAATGGTGTAATACTGTTTTTCAGGATTCTCATCCTCAAGGGAAACAAGGTGGAGAAGCATTTTTGTACGAGAAACATGTCGCAAAAACTTATGTCCAAGCCCCTTCCCTGCGGCAGCCCCCTCGATGAGACCTGGAATGTCTGCTATCGTAAATCCGTAAAGATCACCGAGGTGTGGTTCTACTGTCGTGAAAGGATATGCGCCAATACGTGAGTGCGCATTAGTTAGTGTATTGAGTAATGTAGACTTCCCCGCATTCGGTACACCAATTAAACCAACATCCACCATCAAGGAAACTTCGATGAGAAACTCTCCTGCTTCTCCCTGTTTACCGCCAGTAGATTGTTCGGGTGCTCGGTTAATTGAGGACTTGAAGTATTCGTTGCCAAGTCCACCACCACCACCCTTTAGGACGCGAACTGTCTCACCTACCTCTGACACCTCAAATACACGACGTCGTTCAACATCGGTTACTCGTGAGCCTACCGGGATATCTATGTAGATATCAGAACCATTCCGGCCAGCTTTACTCTGATTGGTTCCCGCTTCGCCATTTTCAGCAGCAAACAACTTGTGTCCGGTATACTTTGAGAGTCGGTTCAGATCTTTAACTGCACGAACATACACATCGCCGCCGCGGCCACCATCACCGCCAGCGGGGCCAGCTAGTGGCTTAAATTTTTCGTGACGCCAACGAACAACGCCGTTTCCGCCGTTGCCTGCTTTTGCATGAATTGTCAGTTCGTCGACAAACATATGTGTGAGAACACTACCTCAGAAATGGATAAATCGCAATAGTATTACGAGTTTGTCTAGGTAACACAGACAAGTTTCGGTATGAACACTAGCGCTTAAAAACCACCAGCTAACTGGTGGTTTTGCACATGCTATAAGCCTCGAAACTACTCTACTTCCCGGTATTCAATCGTCTTCTTGGTAGACTCTTGGTTGATCCAGCGATTACCCACCGCACTTACAATACTCATAAGCAGCGAACCTATGAGGGCATACCAGAAACTGTCGACCTTGAAATCATCGAGTATAGAGGCCGCAAACATGAATAGTAGCGCATTGATAACGAAAGCAAACAACCCTAGGGTAAGAATGGTGATAGGTAGTGTCAGGATAAGTAAAACCGGACGGATGATCAGATTGAGTAGACCTAGGACAACTGCAGCAATGATCGCGGGGTATACACCATTAACGGTGATACCATCAACATATCTAGCAATGAGGAGTAGGCCTAATGCATTGAAAAGTAGTCTTAGAATAAGCGTCATGTCATTATTGTACCTTGGACTACTGTGAATACAAAGGGCGGGCCCGAAGGGCCCGCCCGTTGTATTCATCCGCTTCTGACTTACTCTACTTTTCTACAATACCCCAACCTTGCTGCAGTAACGGTTCGGCTTTTTTATACTTCACCTCTTCAGTCTCGGAGCCGTTAGTGATCGTCACTAGATCATTTCGTCCGTATGTTTTTTGGCTGACTACCGGCGCTCGTTTCCTTGTCTTACTCTCAACTGTCTCTCCTGCAGCGGCTTGTGCAACCTCAGCCTCGTGCTTGCGCTGCTCTTCTTCCTTTGCGATCACCTGTGGTTGTACTCGTGGCAATACCTCAGCGATACGCACATAGAGTACTTCTTGCATCTCTTTGAAGAGACGGTTCCCTTCCTTGCGGTACTCAATAAGCGGATCTCGTTGACCATACGCACGAAGTGACACACTTGATCTGGTGTACCCCATCACCTCAAGGTGTTCAACCCAAAGCATATCGATCATCTGCAGCACCATACGACGGAACAGATCCATAAACACCTCCTCACCAAACTCCGCCTTCTTTGCTTCAATCACTTCTACTGTCTCAGGAAAGGCTTCGGTTAACTCTCGCACCACAGTTTCAACTTCTTCTGGATCGGCTTCAAGCAAGCGGCGTCGACGTGCGTAGATAACCTGACGCTGTAAGTTCAGCACATCATCGTATGCAAGGATCTGCTTTCGAGAATCAAAGTGAAAACCTTCGATCTTCGTCTGTGCGCTTTCTAATGTATTGCTGATCATCTTCATCTGGATCGGCTGGTCTTCTGGGATCTTGAAGGTGCCCATCAAGCTTTTTACTCGATCACCACCGAAGACGCGCATCAATGAGTCATCCATCGACACGAAGAACTGCGTCTCACCAGGATCCCCCTGACGACCTGAACGACCACGGAGCTGATTGTCGATGCGACGTGCCTCATGTCGCTCTGTACCAAGCACAAAGAGTCCACCAAGCTGCTTGATCTCTTCAGACTGCTCCTTGGTCGCCTCTGGACCACCAAGCTTAATGTCAACACCACGACCAGCCATGTTGGTAGCAAGGGTCACCGCACCCTTCCGACCAGCTGCAGCAATGATCTCTCCTTCATGCTCATGATTCTTTGCATTAAGCATTTGATGTTCAATACCAGCCTGTGTAAGGGCTGTAGAGAGGCGTTCATTTGATTCAATAGACGCAGTACCGATCAAGATCGGCTGGCCAGTCTTATGCACTTCTTTCACCTTATCAATGATAGCTTTGAACTTACCTGCTTCATTCTGGTAGATCAGATCCTGCTGGTCGATACGCTGTACATCGCGGTTGGTAGGTACTGGAATAACCTCCAAATTGTACACGGTGAAGAATTCTTCCTGCGACGTCAGGGCTGTACCGGTCATGCCAGACAACTTGTCGTACATACGGAAGTAGTTCTGATATGTAATAGATGCAAAGGTCTTTGACTCCTTCTGGATCGCAACACCTTCCTTGGCTTCAACCGCTTGATGAAGGCCTTCAGACCAACGCCGTCCTGGCTGTAAACGGCCCGTGAATTCGTCCACGATCACGACTTCCCCATCGCGAACCACGTACTCTTTGTCTTTCGTAAACAGTGCCTTGGCGCGGACCGCTGTCTCAAGGTGGTGGACGTACTTGAGTCCTTTATCGGTATAGATATTGTCGACACCGAGCATCTTCTCCGCCGCTTCAATACCGGCGTCGGTAAGTGTCGCACTCTTATGTTTTTCATCTACGGTGAAATGCTCTTCTGCGGTAAGTTTCGTAGCAATAGCTGCAAAGGTTGGATAGAGATTTTCGTTGTCAGCAGCTGGTGCAGAAATGATGAGCGGTGTACGAGCTTCGTCGATCAAAATCGAGTCGATCTCGTCCACGATCGCATATGAGTGATACGGCTGTCGGAGTCGGTCTGCTTCGTACTCAATATTATCTCGTAGGTAATCAAACCCGAACTCGCTATTGGTACCGTAGGTGATATCGGCAGCGTACGCATCCTGCCGCTCACAAGGTCGCAAGAAATCATAGACCACTTTGAACGACCCCTTTTCATCACGCTCCCCATCCTTCTCTACGTGACCTGGGTCATAGAGGTATGACGCCTCGTGATTGATCACACCAACTGACAAACCAAGCTTCGCATACACCTGACCCATCCAAACTGCGTCACGCCGCGCAAGGTAGTCGTTAACTGTAACTACATGCACACCCTTGCCGGTGAGTGCATTAAGTGTGGCTGGCAATGTAGCCACGAGTGTTTTACCTTCACCCGTACGCATCTCAGTGATCTTGCCGCGATGCAAGATCACACCACCAATAAGCTGCACATCATAATGACGCATACTCAAAGTACGCTTCGCAGACTCACGCACCAGTGCGAACACTTCAGCAAGTACATCATCGAGAGACTCACCACTTTGTACACGCTCTTTACACGCAGCAAGGCGTTCAACGAGGTGGTCGTCTGACAACGCAGCGATCTCAGTTTCAAACTCATTGATCGCTGTTACAAGAGGTTTGATCTGCTTCAATTCCTTCTCGTACGTAGGCCCAAAAAATCTATCCAAAAATGACATAATGGGCGTAGTATAGCGCAATCTGGCTAAATATAAAGCAAAATCGCCCTTTCGGGCGATTATGCAATAAGTCGTACTTGGAGGCGACGAGTCACCTCCGGTGATACTACTTTTTTCGACGAGTTGTCTTCTTTGCTGCCTTTTTCTTTGCGGTCTTCTTTACTGCCTTCTTTGCAGTCTTCTTTACCGCCTTCTTCTTAGTAGCCTTCTTTGCAGTCTTCTTAACAGCCTTCTTTGCTGTCTTCTTTACTGCCTTCTTTGCCACCTTTCGAACAGCCTTCTTAGCAACTTTCTTGGTTGACTTCTTAGCAACCTTTTTCTTTGCTGGCATAGCGTGATGAGAGATAGGGTATGAATAAAACTCGACCGCAATACCTTCTCACTTTTTCAAAGAACATCCCAAGAGAAGATTTTTGCTTATCAATATTATTGCGCGTTCTTCGACGTTACACAATTCTTTTTATGAAAAAAATTTGTGGATAATGAAAACGCACAAAAAATTTTTTAAAAATTTTTTGTGCGTTTTCACTTTCACTAGTCGATCATGTTCACTTCAGATTCAATCGTAATTCCAAATTCATCACTGATCGCAGACACGATCTTCTCTACAAATGAATGGACATCTGCAGCTGTCGCACCCTCTTCAGTCACGATCGAGAGTGAGTGCTTTGGTGAAAGACCAACATATGCATCGCGTCGCTCTCCATATGTCTGCTTATTGTACGGCGAACACTCCATCAAAAACGCTGTCGAGATCTTCACTTGGCCATCAGGTAATTCCCAGTGCCATGGACTAAAGGCAGCATCTTTCTCAGAAAACTTTTTCACAACAACACGTTGAACTGATTCAAATACTTCCGTACTGACAATAGTGTTTTTGAAAAATGATCCTGCTGAACGAAATTGTCCGGGCAGCATGCCGATATTGCTTCTGACGTTAAGCACAGCCTCACGCACATCGGCGATGGTCGGTGTGGCTATGTCTTTCTCTGCTAAATAGCGCTCAATACTTTGTGAAGCACTGCGGTAGGTAAAGTCAGCCTTGCCGGCCGGCGCCAGACGAAAGGTGACGGCAGCCACAATAAGACTGGCGCCGGCCGGCTGCTTGAAGATACTATCGCGATACCCAAAGGCACATTCACCTGCAGTTACGGTTATAAACTCGCTCGTCTTCCAGTCAAATACTTGCACCGAATCAATCGTTGTCGCAGCAGACGCACCGTAGGCATTGATATTCTGAATTGGTGCAGCACCAACTGTACCAGGGATACCAGAGAGATTCTCGAGGCCAGCCAGGCCGCGGCCGACGGTGTCCTCAACGAAACTATCCCAACTCTCACCTGCCGCTGCAGTCACCAACACAGTGTCACCGTCGGCCGCGGCCGTGATCCCTCTGAGTTCGTTCTTCACCACCAACCGTTCGATCACACTATCAGACACGAGAACATTCGATCCGCCACCAAGCACGCAGACATCAAGCTCTGCGTCTTTAGCGTATTCAGCAATGAGTGGAAGCTGTTGCTCGTCAGTCAAATGAACGAAGTGCTGCGCAAGACCGCCCACCCCAAGTGTGGTGAGCGGTGCAAGCGGTACGTTGTATGAAACGTCAAGCTTCATGTGTTATTGACAGCCTTCCTGCGGATCACGTCCACCAGCAATATTTTCTGCAAAACACTGTGCAGTTGGAGCAAACTCCGGCAATCGCTCTGCTGCTGTGTTGAGTGTTTCAATCGCTTTTTCACCCATATCCTGCTGATAGTACAAGAATGCTAAAGTTGCCCAGTTTTGTGGATCTTCCACCCACTTGAGTCCCGTGGCTGGGTCTGTTGCTAAACGATACTCAAATAGTTTTGCTACAAAATCATACTGCCCCGCCTGGTTGGCTGAACTGATCAAGAAATCACTTTTAGCAAACTGCATCATGAGGCGATTTTGATCGACCTCATCGTTATCACTCTGCATAAGTGCAGCAGCGGTCGAGGTTGCGCCGACTTGGAAGAGTGCCGCCGCATAGAATTCACGCGCCTGCAGATTTCGTTCATCTAGTTCGTAGGCTTCTTTGAAGTACGACACTGCTTCATCATTCTTTGCCTGTGTCAGCGCGACGAATCCCTGCTGCTGAATGATCGCCTGCTTCAGTGGCGAATACTGTCGCGCTAAGGCCATATGTTCTGCCGCTTTATCAAGCTGATTAGTGGCACGATAGTAACTACCGATAAAGACCTCAATACGTGCGTCACCAGGCTTTTCGGTCTCAAGTCGCATGAGTTGTTCTTCGGTGTAGGCAGCATACTGCGCTCGCACCTCTTCTGGTATCTGCGGATTACGTGCCACGCTGATCGTCTGCTGCGCCAACTGCTCAGTGATCTCTTGGTGAGCAAAAGAATTTCGATCGACAGCGCGTTCAAATGCATCCAGCCGCTTAACAGGGTCTGCTGCCTGGAACCCATCGATCACGTCAGCGGCAGCATGCATACCTGGCAAGTGAAACTTGTAGATACCAACGATCAGTGCGACAACAACGAGCGGCGTTGCAAACTGAGTCAGGATCATGTTGTCGACTTTTATATTTGCCACCTTCTCAGGGATATTGCCAACTCGTGACGTGATGAGCGCAAGAATGATCGCGAAGAAAATGTAGCTGACAATGTTATCAAACACTACCAAGTTGTGTGTGAAGTATCCAGCAAGAATACCGAGCAACACTCCTCGCTCCATCACATCAAATGTCTCATCTTCAGGATGTATGAGCGGTCGCACAAACAAGTACCAGATACACCACACGAAGATGCTGAGATATGCCAAGAGACCGAGAATACCACCGGTGATCAACCAGTCCATGAAGATGTTGTGAGCCCGGTCGAACCATTGTTCCTGAGCGTAGAGACGTGGGTCGTAATACTTATTGAAGACGTAATTGAAGTTACTTTGACCATAACCAAGCAGTGGTTCTTCTTTCACCCCTTCCCATGCAACACCCCAGATGATGCTACGGATGCGGAGATCGTCGAGAGAGATGTTGGCGATACGAGCGAGGTTTGGACTGTTCTGTACAAACTGTGTATCACGACCCAAAATGAAAGCTGATGCAGCAATCACAAGCAGTGCCACACCACCGATCGCATACTTTCGGTACTGTTTGAACTGTGTACCAAAAATACCAATATACGCTGACATCGTGAACACACCGACCGCAAGACCGATCGCAGTACCACGAGTACCAGTCTCAATGAGTACGAACGTGAACATGGCAGCCAAAAAACCATACAGCAATTTAAGCTGTGTTGAACGAGATTCGACAAACAGCCAAAAGGCGATAAAGATGTGGAAGAGCATGTAGATCGCCATGTATGCCGCATTACCAAGACGACTGTCGATACGACTACTACCATCGATCAAGCCTCCATACTGTGCCAGACCGTAGAAGGCCACTGCAAACGCAACAGCGAGTGAGGTATTGAGCAGATAATTCCAATGCTGCTTGGTCTGCAACATGCTGCCGAGTACGAGCATGTACAGGAAGGTGTGTACGAGCGAAACGTAGCCGTCCATTCGTTCGAAGTTGCTCCAGAAGCTTGAACTTGGGTGTTGACCAAAGAGATTGGCAAAAAACATCACAATGAGGAGAATGCCGAAGCTCCAAACAATGCCTGAGATTCGAGGACGATACTTGATCTCGTAACACGCGAGTAAGATCCAGGCCGCGAAGGTTACATCGACCAGAATTCTGAACCAGAAGTTCTTACCAGTAATAAATGGAAAAAAGTAATCATTCTCAACGTAGAGCGTGAGAAACGGTACCGCGAACAATCCAACGAGTACCACCGCTTTCAAAACATCTTTCATATGGCTGCCACTATACCATGCTGGGAGTAGCTCGAATCCCTAGACGAGGACAAAAACGGGAGGTATAGAAAAGCCGGGCGGGCCCCAAAGGGGCCCGCCCAGCTTTTCTCTTCCCTATCGCTTCTTCCCCCACACCGCCACGGCTGGAAAAAGCTTCTCCTTCTGCCTGGTGTCTAGCCCAGCAAATTCAGGCTGATGTTTCATCTCCCAGGCAAACAATTCATCGATCGCAGTAGAACTCGTATCCCGCAGGAGTTTCTCGAGACTCTTATGATTCGGCATTTGGTGGTATGTGGTCTTGGTCGGTGTCACCTCGTTTTGCTCATACAATGCACGCACTTCACTTTCGGGTACATAGCGCACAAACTGTCGCTGCGGCAAAATGCCTGGCACTGTGTTACCAAGAAATACATGCAATCGCTCCTTAAGTGTGTGCGGATACAAGGCATGCCCAAGGTCGTAGCGATGCATGAGCGTACCGCCGCTTTTGAGATACTTGGCACTCATAGCAATGAAGCGACCGAGCTCCTTGATGTGCTCTAGCGCACTAAGTGAAAACACCAGATCGAAAGACGCTTCAGCCTCATCAGGAATTGAGTCATATCCCAGCTTGAAGTGCAGTGTCGCATTACTGAGTCCTGCCAAGTTTTTCTTGGCCGCCTCGTACGAAGCCGGAATCGGCTCAACTCCGACGTACTGCAGATCTGGATACTTCTTCAAAATAGACGGCATGTATGCCGCAGTACCACACCCGAGATCCATCACTCGAGGCGCGCCGGCTTCGCCGGCGCGCCTGATCTCCTCCTCGATCACGTACTCGATGAATTGTTCTTTCAGCATTTTCATGTGAGACATTGTAGCATTACTCGGTAGAGGGCGGCAGCTTCGCTGCCGCCCTGAAAACCTTACTCTTCCGGATACATCACCTCGGTCAACTTTGCTTCATACGTATTTGCACACAGACAAACATAATATGTTGGGAAATTGATCGGGATCACACTCGTACCACTAGACAATTCAAGCCAACGCAAACCGTCATCATCAGTCGCAATCGGTATCGCGACCTTCGTGCTCATTGGACCATCCGCCAGCTGTGGAGCAAACTTCTCCCCTCCTACTTCCACCGTTAACTCAGATGGCTTGATGTCACCAATAAACAAACTTCGATTACTCTTTTGTGGGAGCTCGTTTTGAAATTCCTCAACAAATCGTATTGAGACGACACAGGTACCTTCTACGCCAAATGGTAAAGGAAGTGTATCGTCAAAATACTTCTCTTCTCTGGTCACCACGATATCTTCTACTGGAAACTCATCAGTGCTCCAGCCTTGCTTTTCCAAAAGGTGCAATAGGTCAAATTCAAGCGCCTTTGTATCACAACCTTCGACATACTTCTCCATATCATACGGAGCAGGACTATCATACTTTTTGTGTGTCACCTGTATCGAACCATCAGAGAAATTAAATACATAGATATCGACAGATTGTTCAGACGTGGCCGCTGTGTACGAAAAATCATGTATTTCACCAGAATCATCCAGATACGTCCCTGCGAATGCATACTCAGTATCATCAAGACCCACTACAAACACCTCAAGTGTACGGCTGTATCCAGACAACCCAAACACTTTAATTTCTTTTAAATCTTCAGACACCTCTCGATACAGCACATCTTTCACTCGTAGCACTTCACCTGTTCGAGAATCTCGTCCGGCCGTAGAACGACCACCATTAACCACAAACACATCAATACCAGCACCTTGTACCTCCGCTCGCAGCAACGGTATCAATGGGGATTCCTCTGGCGATTCTTCTTCAACAATCACTGTTGGAAGAGGTTCCATCTCTGGCACAATTGCTTCCGACATAAGAACGGTGTCTTCTAGGACCACCTGATCTTCTTCCCTCCCCAAACTAGAAAAGAGCAACACCACCGCGCTGCATACGACCAAAATACTTCCTAAAATAATGAAGAAATAGCTATTGTTCATAGAACGTATTGTATCACTCAAGGTACGTAAAAAGCCGGCGCCTTCGGCGCCGGCTTTTTACATCACCCTTCTTCACCTACTCCACCTGTGCCGACAACTTATCAAGCACTGAAAGTAGTATCGGACTATCAACCTTCTTTGCGATCAGCAACTTCCCGAAAGTCTCGATCGCCTGTAGCGCCTGCGACACGGTCTTGGCTTCCATTGCATCGAAGATCTTCGCTGCCCACTTCTCGAAAAATGCACGCTGTTGTGATGTGAGATCATCACCAATGACCGCATCCATAATGATCAAGAACTGCTCATACGTGATCGATTCTTCAGCCACTCCACCCGAATCAAGATCAAATACAAATGTCGTACTCACCCCTGGGAATGTATATCCAGAGAAATGATAGGTCAGCATTTCCCCCTCGGCAGTTAGCACAAAAAATTCTACCTCGTACTCACCGAGTCCAGTGCCGATCACTTCAATACTGAATGAATCTTCAGTCCCTGGCACCAGCAGGTGTTTCCCAGTACCACCAGCACCTACTAGTGAGATAACTCCCTCTTCTGCGTACCAAGCGCCAGCGAGATCAACGATCGTATCTCCGTCGACATACCCCACCACTTCATCAGACGTGTTTCGGTACAACAATTCTGCAGTGCCGGAAAGATACGCCTCTACTCCATTTCCCAGCAGCACTGGTTCGTCATGTACGGTAAAGATACGGGCATCATCAAACGTATTGTCGTAATTTCGGACATACTCAGAATCACTTTCTACGACATCATCAGCTGTCTCAGTCAGGTACCAAACTGGATCGTTGAGCAAATACCCATCTACAGTCTTCTCGGTCACCCAGACAAAGTGTCCACTATCAAACCCAAGCACGATTCTATCTTCCTCCTCAAGCGCAGCTGCCACGTCTCCCATGTCTGAAGTGAATTCAGGTGTACTGAAACGCGACGTGATCTGACCACCGACAACCTCTCCAAGATACGCCTGTGCAGCCAGCCACACCACCGAACCATTACTGGTGTATCCGCCAACCTCATCTAGATATTCATTGATGTTCTTTGGATTCACATCACCATGCGCAACATCCTCTTCGATACCTGCGTATCTACCTGCCATGACCAGTGAGGTGATAGCACAGCCACAATCAGCGATTGTCAGACCACATGGATATGTTCCAGTCTGCCCCGCACCATTTGCATACACTTCATTAGCCCAGCTTGCGGTCTCAGACACCGAAGGATTGTCGGAAATAATCTGCGTGTACAGTGGATACTCAGACACCGGCTCTGGCTCGTATTCGTAGGTAACTTCTAGGTACGGATCGGTACTGGTGCCCGAGGCTTCTGACCCTGCGAAATAAACCCATGATTCGCCCCAAGTGCCTGTGTAAACATTCTTTACTGTTTCTACATTCTCAATGTCGTGTCCTTCGCGCAAACAGAGCTTGGTAAAACCTGAATCTGAAATCCAATCCAAGCCAGTAGAGTTTAAGTCTATGACCACATATTCACCTTCAGGCAAATAGGTAAGATCAAAGTCATCAGATCCTTTAGAAGGATTTGTAATTGCATTTCCACAATTATCAATATCTGAATTCACGATTTCAAATGGCGACGCTTGTCTTCCTTCGAATACAGAAAAATAAGCGTACTCATCATTAAACTCATCTTTAACAGACTGTATGTACAGATTCAGATTCGCACTTAGGATTTCTGCACCATCAGGAATCTCAGAGGTATCAAACACAGTAAATGCTCTAACTATACCGAGATAATCTGTAGGGGTGTAAAATGATCCTGACTTGAAGTAGATTGTTTCATCAGTATAGTCCGCAGCCCTTCCCACCACATCGTCGTGCTGATTATCCCAAGTTCCAGGATATGGAGAAGTTTTAACATCCCCATCCCCTTCACTTCCGTAAATCCTCACCGTCTTTACCTCAGCAAAAGCGCTGTGTGTACTGAACAGAAAAGTTAATAAAAATAACAACACTCCGAGGTATACACCTGGAGTCTTTGATACGTTGCACATCAACATATTGTATTTAGTATTTTGTTTGAATTATTTGTAACACAAAAGAACCTTCGCTAATTTCACCATCACATTGCACCCTGCTCAGATCCACTCACTACCAACTCTTTCTGGTATATAATACACTGCGAGACTTCACTATGATTAAGAAACTCTTGAAAACTCTGATTCATCCAAAATATCAGTTTAAACTCGTGAGTCTAAAACACTCCTTCACACACTTTCGACAGACATACTATTCACAAAACGGCGAAGACATAATGCTCCGTTCACTTTTTGCGCCTGACCATAGAGGCTTTTATGTTGATGTCGGCGCACACCACCCATACCGAATTTCAAATACGTATCTTCTTTTCAAACGCGGTTGGCACGGCATCAATATCGACCCCAACCCCGACACGATAGCCCTCTTCAAAAAGGCTCGGCCACACGATACCAATGTACAGTTGGGTGTCAGCAAAACCGCAGGAACCCTAACCTACCATCAGTTTGCTGACCCAGCGGTGAATACCTTTTCTGATACAGAGGCAGAGCACTGGAAGAAAAAAACTTGGAATCAGTATCTGGGTACCACAACGGTTGAAACGAAGCCTCTGAAGAATATCCTTTCAGAACACGCACCTCCCAACCAAACCATAGACATGCTCTCAGTTGATGTTGAAGGGCTCGACCTAGAAGTACTGCAATCGAATGACTGGAACCAATTCAAACCCACTGTGGTTGTAGTAGAGGCACATGACTTTGAGATCGAACACATGCAAGACCACCCACTGTACCAATACCTACACGGTCAAGGATACTCACTGAAATTCGTTGTAAAGTTTTCTCTTATCTTTGTACTGAAAACTGGTTAAGTGCTGACAGCTCAACATGCTCAATAAGATTGAAACATTCCTGAGTGATAAATTTAAATTTGACGCAAAGTACACACTCCGCGGTGGTTTTTGGTTGCTCTTTGGACACCTATTTACTATTTTAGCTGTACTAAGCACCTCATACGCCTTTGCTAACTATCTCGATCCGCTGGTATACGGTAATTATAGATATCTTGTCACTGGGTCGGTGATAATCTCACTCTTTTCACTATCAGGACTCGGTAGCGCAATTACACAAGCGACAGCAAAAAATTTGCTCGGGTTCTTCGGTCAGGCCATCCAACTCAGTACAAAATACGGTCTTATCACATCTGTAGTTGGCCTCATTGGTGCAGCCTATTATTTCTTCAATGGAAACGAACTGCTAGCAATCGGAATGGTGCTGATCGCCATCTTTCAACCATTCATTAACACAACAACACTCATCTTCCCATACTTTTTTGGGAAACAGCAATTCAACGTCAGCACCCACTGGCACGCATTCAAAACACTTGTCACTACGGTTAGTATTGTCTCCGCCACACTCTTCACTGACAGTGTGCTGATCATCTTTTTATCATTCCTGTTAAGTAACTTACTCGCAAATACCGTCGTCTATCACCTAAACAAACCAAAGAAAGAGGATATCATTGATAAAGAAACAAGTGAAAGGTTCATTAGCTACGCCAAGCACACCAGCTACCAAAACATACTACTCGGTTTCGCTGGACAACTTGATAAAATTCTCGTCTTTCAATTTCTCGGCGCAAAAGAATTAGCCATCTACGCCTTTGCCACTGCCCTACCTGACCAATACAAAGGGATCACGAAAACTATTGACTCCTTAATACTTCCGCGTTTCTCAAATCGAAAGTTAAATTCTATAAGGAGTACTATTCTGCATAAATCATTGATCTATTTTTCTTTTTTGGCAGTCTGTGCATTGGCATACTACTTAGCAGCACCACTGATCTTTGCTGTATTGTACCCCAGCTATTCCGAATCAGTTCTCCTGTCCCAAATATATGTTTTAGGGATAATGACGGGAATAGGCAGCATTCCCATCAACGCTCTAAAGGCACAACTCAAAAACCGACTACTCTACAAATTTCAAGTGACGAGTGCTATATTTCAAATTTCATCACTGCTACTACTCTTACCTTTTTATGGAATGATTGGTTTAGTCACAGCACGTGTAGTACACAGAATCTTTGTCTGTGTGATTTCGTACGCACTTTTCTTCCACACAACACGACAAACTACTTGTTGAGCTCAATTTTCTTACTTACCTCTTGATGGTATTCAGGAGACTCCTCAGAAACTCTCTCAATGTCTTCTTCTTCTGACACGCCAACTTGCACCTCCAAAATAACAAGTTCTTTATCATCTGGTGCTTGTGGGGCGTGCCAAACACCAGGCAAATTCATACGAACCTCACCGTTTGGCATAAAAAAGAATTCACTCCTTCGCTCGTGCCTTTGGAGAGACAGTTTTTTTCCAGCAGCGATATGCAACATCTTTACCTTCAATTGTGGCATATCTATCAGTACATCATACCAACCCCACCTGGTAGATACTTTCTTGCGCGCATTTATCTCAGAACTCGAATTGTATTTGCCTCCCCCAAGCTCAAAAATTGGCTGTATGCCTAATTCTGTACAAACAACTAACTCGGGCGTATTACTGCTTTTCCTATCTCCTCCATTACCGAAATAATCAGGCTTAATCCTTTTGAGAGACTCGCATACTGTCCCATCACTATCATCAACAGTATGAATGTATGGTGTATATGCCTCCAATATCTTTTTTCTGTCTATCCAGGGCTGAAAAAAGAACCCCTTTTTCCTAACTAGCCAATCATCACTATTTAAAACGATATGTACCTCGCCGTATTCTGAAGCAGATTCTATCATTGCAATATGACCAGGATGGATTGGATCAAATCCACCAGAGATAACAATTTTCTTCATACCTTACTAAGGATTTCTTTTTGTCACTTTTGCAAAACTGATTTCTAATCGACCAAAATCTGGGTTGTTAAAACTATCTATTTCTGGAAGAACCTCGACTATATATTTGGTTTGATCAATTGCATCGACCACCGGCTTAGCAGACTCTGCTGGCCTGTTTCTCCAATAGTCATCAAAAATAACTACGGTTTTGTCATGCATAAGTTTTTCTACCGCAGCCCAGTCGTTGCTTATAGTAGCCACGTGGTGTCCGCCATCAATAAATACGAAATCTACCTTTTCTGTTCCATCGGCAAACTCTGTCAAGGTTTTGTTTGTATCACCCTTGATCAGAAGTATTTCTGCCCCGCTCTTTAGCAACTTCTCTTGAACCTCGTTTTTTGTAGGCGGCTTTTTCGACAGCTCCTGAACATACAACTCCTCCGTTAAATCTTCAAAGAGGTCAAAACCTATGTATTTAATACTACCAGGCGAATTTTCCTTTGCCGTCTTTATCATCTCAAGTGCTCGATTACCGTTCCAAGTACCGATCTCAAGTATAGTCTGAGCTTTACTCCGTGCAATTTCATCAAACAAGTGATGATACCTCTTAGGAGCTTTAAATACTCTATGGTGCCAGTTCATTACTGGCACATAGAAGGGGCGAAGAATTTTTTTTATGATCTCAACCATAAATCAGGAAGTTAATTTTGTTAATTCAGATTCATATAAATCTACCACGGAACTCCAATCAAAAGTAAGAGCTCTTTCGTAAGCACTTTTCGCATATCTCTCTCTTAACGCATCATCCTCTATCAGGACTATCATGGCTTCTGCGATTTTTGTCACATCTTGATCAACTAGCAACCCTGTCTTGTTGTCAATTATTGCAACCTCTGCTCCCGTGTCTTTTGTACCTATAGCAGTTAGGCCACACAGTGCTGATTCGAGATAAACCATGCCAAAACCCTCAATCGAAGTTTTTGAACTTGATGGAGTCAGAACAAAAAATTTCGCTTGACTATACAACGATACCAACTGGTCGTCGTTCACGTTTTCTACAAAAGACACTCGATTTGTTAAATCGCACTCTTTAACATATTGAACAATCCGGTTGTAGTAACTTGGTGCATCAGAGGTTGAACCAACAAACACATAATTTAAATTCGGATATGAACTAGCGATCGAAGAGAAGGCTTTCAAAGATTCTAATTGTCCCTTACGAGGTTTCAACGCTCCAACACTTATCACGTATTCTTTACTTGTCGCACCTGCTTGCTGGTTTGTTTTCTTAATAAACCGTTTAGTGTTAACACCAACAGGAACGAGGCTTACGTTTTGACTAAATAAGAATTCAGGATTTGACTCTTCAATTTTTTTTCTAACAAAATCATTTATCAAGAAAACACGACTTGCCTTTTTATAAGCAAAACTAATTAATTTATTTTTAATCCAATTATCGGGAGTAAATAGACCATACGTACCCAACGCATGAATAACACAGACATCACGTCGACCAAGTGTGGCTAAGTAAACTAACATGCCGGCTGGCTGGACATCAAAACTCACAACTGCATCATATTCCTTTAAGAAACTTCGCATTCTTAATATATCTACGAATGTGCTTAATATTCGCCGCCAAGAAAAACGAAAACCGACTGCTAGACTTTTTTTACCAGCTTTACCTTCTGCCAAAACAAAACCAATCTCATGACCCCTTTCTTTTAGGAGACCGGTAATGTTGTGGACCATTCTCCCTAAACCCGCCTTTGGATTTACATTATCAGTTACGAAACATATTTTCATGATCAATATCTTTCTCTTGACTAAGAAAGATCCAGGTCGACTCTTATAGTATCCTCCTCGTATCCATTATCTTCTCTACTGAGTGTAGTAATATCTATCATCGAACTTTCTTCTTCTGCAACATACGTATGCACAATTCCTGGAGGTACTTCAGTTGCCATACCAGCATTTAACACATGATCCTCTCTTTCCGACCCATCAGGAAGACACACGATTAGTCGTATTTTACCCGTGAGGATAAAATCATATTGAGTTGACTCTTTGTGATAATGTTTTGCCCTTAAAGCACCCTTTGTAAAGGTGATGTGACCAATATGACCAACTGGTTTATCAATCACATCAGTTATACAGCCTCTTTCGTCACAAAATGCAGGATCAACTTTTCTAATCTTAATCAACTTACTTTCCATAATTTTCTAAATTATTTAATAACCGGATACGGAATCGGAATAATAAATTTGCCACCCCTTTTGGAATATTCTGAAAGGTTTTTCATTATTTCGTCCGCAAAATTCCAAGCAAGGATAACTGCATAATCCGGCTGCGTTTCTAACAATTTCTCATCTCCATGTATGGGAATACGAGTGCCTGGAGTAAAAAGACTCTGTTTAAAACTACTTTTCTCCGTGATAAAGTCAAAGTAATACGTGTCGATACCGCAATAATTAAGCAAAGTATTCCCTTTTGCTGGAGCCGAAATTCCGGCCACTGTCTTCCCCTCTTCCTTTATTGAGTCCAGAAGAGCTCGCAGCTCCTTCCTTTGCTTATAGACATCTTTCGCAAATTTTTCTAACCTCCGGAGATCATAAACACCAAATCTTTCTTCTCCTTCTATTGCCTCAGTCACTCGAGCGGAGGTGTAATGAACTCCTTCATGTCCTACAAAGTATCGCAACGTTCCGCCGTGAATAGTTTGATGCTCAACATCAAAGAGCTCTAAGCCAAAACGTTTAAAATATTGAGCCATTGGTTTTACAGATAAGTAACCAATGTGTTGGTGATAAATCGTGTCATACTCTACATGTTCAATCATATCAACAGCATATGGAGCTTCAATGACCAAAACACCGTCTTTATCCAAGAGAGTTATAATGCCTTTTGTTGCAGAATCAATATCGTGAAGATGTGCAAAAACATTGGTGCCAGTAACCACTTTTGCTTTACCTTTCTTTTCTACAATATCTTTTGCAATCTCATCAGAGAAAAAGTCAACAATGGTCTCAATTCCACTATCGATTGCTTTTTTTGCAACCCTCTCAGCAGGATCAACTCCCAACACTGAAAAGCCTTGTTCTTTGAATCCAGAAAGCAACACCCCCACATTACTTCCAATATCCACTGCCAAATCACCTTTGTTAAAATGAAATTTCTCTGCTATATCTGCAGCCATCTTTTTGTAATGAGCAACTCCACTGGTGGTAATGGAAGACTCGTACACATAATTGGTTTGATAGAGTATCTCAGGATTCACAAAGTAATCAATCTGAAGTAGACCACAGTCTTGACACGAAACAAGGCGCAGAGGGGAAAAGTGCTCTACGTGAGACAAACGATCCTGAGACAAAAAATCATCAGAATGTGGTTGCATGCCCAAATCCAAGACCAAGGAAAGTTTATCTGATCTACACATATGACAGCTTTTTGCTACCTTACCAAAAAACTCTAGGTTCATCTTACTCATTGTTCTTTACTTACACTAGCAATATCAGCATCTACCAAAATACTGACCAACTCCTTAAAAGTAGTTTTAGGCTCCCAGCCAAGCTTCTCTTTTGCCTTAGCAGGATTTCCGATCAAGACATCTACCTCAGCAGGCCGGAAAAGTTGTTTCTTGATTTCCACATGATCCTCCCAATTTAATCCAACATGGGAGAATGCTTCCTCAAGAAACTCACGAACCGAGTGAGTCTCATTGGTGGCAAGTACATAGTCATCAGGCTCATCTTGTTGCAACATATGCCACATTGCTTCAACATATTCTGGAGCATAGCCCCAGTCTCTCTTTGCATCAATATTTCCTAGAAATATTTTTTCCTGTTTACCAGCCAAAATATTCGCTACCCCTCTGGAAATTTTTCTCGTCACAAAATTTGGACCCCTACGTGGAGATTCATGATTGAAGAGTATGCCACTAGAAATGAACATTCCATATGACTCTTTGTAGTTTTTGCACATCCAGTGAGAATACAGCTTGGCCACCGCATAGGGACTTCTGGGATAAAATGGAGTCATCTCAGTTTGCGGAGTCTCAACAACCTTCCCAAAAAGCTCAGACGTTGACGCTTGATAGATTCTTGTATTTTTCAAATCATTGTTACGAACAGCCTCAAGTATGCGAACCGTACCCAAACCAGTTACATCTCCTGTGTATTCAGGAATATCAAAACTAACCCTAACATCACTCATTGCACCTAAGTTGTATATTTCATCTGGACGAGTTGTTTTGATAACTCTTTCCAAACCACTCGAGTCAGACAAATCACCATAGTGTAGGTGTAAATTATCATGATCAGTTAAATAGCCCTGTTCACACATCCCATCATCGGAACCAATATAGTAATTACTAGAACGTCGAACGACGCCATGAACTTCATATCCTTTATCCAGCAATAATTCAGCAAGGTAAGAACCATCTTGACCAGTAATACCTGTTATTAGCGCAACTTTAGACATACAATATGGATATACCTGTAACAACTTATCTGATTTGTAGTTACAGTATTATAACGTTTATTGAAAATATCACCATTCGAGGGAAAAACGATCACACTTTATGAAAGCAACAAAGACTGTACTACTTTTAGGGGCCACAGGAGGAATAGGAGAAGCTATCACAAAATCTCTTTCAATAACAAACACGACCCTCCTATTACATGGAAAATCCAACGAAAAATTAGAATTACTGAAGGCAAAACTTGCTGGACACGGAAACCAAGTCCATTTGCTTCCAGCAGATTTGTCTGACAAAACAGAGCTACAGCTATTCACAGAAAGTTTGTCCAAGCAAGTAGAAAAAATTGATTGGATAATATTTGCCGCGGGTTTTATTAATGAACACGAGTTTGAAGATAAATCTCCTCAAACGGAAGTTAAAACATTCATGATCAATGCAGTAGCACCAACATACATCATCAAAAGTCAACTTGGAAATCTTGGTGAGGAGGGTGGAATTATTACAATCTCATCAACTGCTGCACTGTGGGGGAATCCAGAGTTTCCGATTTACGCCTCGTCAAAAGCCGCCCTAAACACTTTTACACAAATCGTAGCAAAACTATTTGGACACACAAAGAAAAGGGCGCTCACTGTTTGTCCCGGTGCCACAAACACACAAATGCGAGAACGCGTCGCAAAAGACTCAGAAACACAGCAGTCTCCAGAAATTATCTCTTCTCTCGTAAAAGAGATAATTTATTGTCCTGAAAAATATTCGAATGGCGATACTGTAGTTGTAAAAAATGGAAACGCAAGTAAGATTAAACACACTGAACCTGAACCACTACACTAAATTATGGTAGCCAGAGACCTGAAAACTGTTCTTTTGTGCCCCTTACTTTTTTACCGCCCTCACAATATATCTCATCTCACTGATCTTACTTACACTTAACTCAAAGTCAGCAAAGTATTCTTTAACATCATCCAAAGTCAAGTTCATTAAATCTAAATGAACTTCTCCGATAAAAGCTTTGGCACACTCCTTATTTTTTACATCTTTAAAGATAATTTCTTCTGCTCCTTCAATATCAAATTTAACGAGATCAAACTTTTTAATTTTCATTAAATTACATAAATCAAATAAAGAGAGCGTCTTAACACGTATCACTTCACTCCTTTCTTCTCTCCGCACAAGAGAGCTGCCAAGGGTGTTTCTTGATACATAAAGGTCCGTAAAACCTTCATCAGTACCTAGCGCAACCTGCAATGTTCTTACATTTGAAAACTGTGTGGCTTGTGCTCCAAGTCTGTTGTAGATAGTTTCGTTAGGCTCAATCGCTAGAATAGTTGCCTGAGGATACATTGCCGCATAGTAGATTGTAGAGTCGCCCCAATGGGCCCCCAGATCAAGGATCGATTTTGGATTAAAATCTAGTTGCCATTCATACTCTTTTAGTACAAAGACCTCAGATAATACCGAAACATCCGAAGCCGATTTTAATTCAAGAGAAAAATGCTTACCATTATAGACACACTCTAAAGACCAAGCTTGTGAACTGTGTAACATTTTTTTATCTATGAAGAACAACCAGAAGCGGAACGTCAGTACAACCCCTTTGAAAAATTTTCTGTCGGATAGATTGAAGGACAGAACAGGAGTATGTATAAAAAATAATTTTAAGTAATGATTCAATGACTTCATGAAACTTCGCGCAGGAGAAAACTCTTAATCAAACTAGCCCGCTCTTTCCAAGTATACTTTCTTGCGGAAGATTTGAGGTCTTCCGCAGCAGACTTTTTCTCTTCATAGTGAGCACGTACTTCCATGATAGCATTTCCCATGTCGATCGGATTGTCGGGTGCACAGACAGTCACCTGCGGCGACTGGACCACAGAGATCAAGCTCGGAATATCAGTAACAACCATTGGAACACCAGAAGCCATGTGAGCAAAGAGTTTTAAGGGTGAAGTGTAGTGGCTTGAGAGCAATTCCTTCGCGGTATTTGGTACCACCAAGACATCGGCTGCTTGTTGATAATTTCGTAACTCTCGATACGGCTTTGACCCCAAGAACTGCACTGTCGGATACTGAGCATGCAACACAACAATCTCGGATTCACTACCACCGATAGCGACAAACCTAACATCTGGCGCATGCTGGGCAGCCTCAAAGAAAGTGTGAATACCCTTCCAAACATCAAATCCACCAATGTACATAGCAATGAAATCATCTCGATCAAGACCAAGCTTTTCCCTAGCTACTGATCTATCAAGCACTTGTGCATAGAAACCATCGTCAATACCATCCTCAGCTACCAACAGCTGTTCGGCTGGCACTGCATGTGTCTCATAGTACTTCTTGATTCCTTGCGAAATAACTACGACCTTCACCCCTTTTTGCAACAATCGTCGTGCGGCCAGATTAAACTTCGCTTCATGTGACTCCCACACGAGCTGTGATGATTTAACAAAAAATGAAAGCAGCCACAATATCCATTCACTTCGAGCGTAAATGATATCGTACTGCCCAGGCCTCTTCCTAAAGAAAAAAGCGAAAGCAAAAATAAACTCCCGCACGTAAAACGATATTTTGTAGCGAGGATACAACCACTGTGGTGGTAAGGTGGTCACTGAAAAATGTGGAGTGAATCCAAACTGTTCTGCAACCTTTAACTCACTTGCATTGGCGTTCTCAGTCACATACAGATCAACCTCGCTACCAGCCTGAACAAACGCTTCACAATTGTGTGCGATCTGAGCGGCATGCGCTCGTTCGCTTGGGAAGCGAACGTTGGCGAGATAGGCGATTTTCATAGTGATTAGTTCTTCTTACCACTGGCGAGATGGCTAAAAAGGGTTTTGTAAAAGGCGTCGGCGCGGAGATAATGCTCGAAGGCTTGGCGCGCCTTCTGCTGCATTTCTACAAACTTTTCCTCCGATGTCCTCTCCCAGAAATCATTGACAATTTCAGGTATTTTTTCTATGTCATTGTAATCAACCCGAAGTATAAATGCATCATAATTAATCTCGTCCTCAAATGGTAACGGGGTATCAGTATCTACAAACAACGGCACTCTTCCTAGAGACAACACCTCAAAGAATCTGAGCGAGAAGTTTCCATCTCCCCTCACAACAAGAGGTAAGTGGGAGTTCTTAATAGAATCAATAAATTGCTGACGCAACACTTTTGGATCTCCCTGTATAGTACTCTTAGACGCTGAATATGATTTTCGTTTCTGTACACGCAGATTAATCGCGTTAGTTTTCGACAACACGGACAAAATTTTTCTCCTAAAATACAATCCTTGCCGTTCATATTGTTCTCTCTTACCGAAAAGTTCATTTAAAAAGGAGCGTAATAACCTCAGTCTGTACTTCATCTCTGCTGTTGTAGTTGGTAAATGGGTCATACCAGCAAACCCCACGGTCGGCAGCGCAGCCTTTGAAATAGGCTCTACCCCATAACGCTCTCCTAAATCCTCTACGAATGGCGCAATTATAAATTCGTCCTTTACTAGTCTACTCCGATATTTCGCAGTTCTGAGAATTGTTGCATTATCAAAAAGGATATCATCATGAGTGTCACCGTAGGCAAAAATAATGGTTTTCAGCCTATGCTGTTGTGCAAAGAGACCAGCTTCTTTTAGGTATGTGCCAGATGGGTCTTTTATAGAAAAATACGAGTGCGGAATCATCATGTAGTCAGCTCCTTGTTGTGTCGTAACAAACTGCACCATACGCTTAAATGGGGCCGTGGGTACTTTTTGAAACAGTAAACCAGCCTCTTCCTCCACTGAAGTGAACAAATTTAACAAATAGGAATCCGGTGTTCCTTCCTCTCTTTTGTAAAGATAAATCTTCAACATAGATCATTTATAACCTAAAATCAGGCTTTCATGCAGTACTTTATACACGCAACTCCTTGACCGGAAGAGATTGAGATCATCCTCTTAGATACTGAAGTCTCCAAGGTACCGCTGAGCTCTAGATCAGAAGATACGTCGGGCAGTACGTATACCAGTGAACCTTTTTGCGCGGCTGTTACAATGATTTTCTCTTGTATAACTATGGCTGTCTCAGAGTAATTTATAATTCGCTCAAGTGAATAGCCTGATATTTTTTTTCCGTCTCTTCTGGCCAAACCAGCATCTGACACGTTAATGGTAGCACCCCTGTGTTCAATCTTGACATCTGTGACGTACATCGAAGACGCGTGATTTTTTAAGGAGAATGTCTCTTGCCAAACGATGCGCATCCTCTGCAAAAAACCAGAAATACTGAAAGCGCGTAATTCAATCCTGGCGTATATAAGCAACGCCTTTAAGTCCTTACCCCTAATCCTCCACCAGTACCCAGGATTTAAAACCGTCTCGGTAAGATGGAAGTTACCGGGAACACGAGACGGCAAAATTTTCATTTGCAAGAGGTTAGTAAACTTCATCTCCTTTGTACCAAAATACACCAAAGAACCTCCACCAATCATTGGACCCATAATGACTCGTCGAGGAGTCTTAGCTCCTCGTAAAATAAACGCAACCGCGCCATTGTTAACATTTACAATCCCTGATGGAGCGAGAGTACAATTGTGTGATACGGTTGGAGTAAAGCTTTTCTTTTCAAGATTTTTAACATCGTCAGCAATTCTTGTTAACCAGGCACAGTGCGAGTTCCAAAAATATTTACACTGAAAATTCACCTCACTACCGTAATGATCTATGAGAGAACCGTCTTCCTGTTGATGTCGATACAGATGATTCAGTGCAAGCAAGGCATAATGAGCGTATTTGTCTTCGCCGGTTTGTCTGTAAGCACGTAAGAACGCATAAGCATCATAGGAGTTACTTGCTACTTCGTAAGGCGAAAGGAAGTACCAATGCTTAGTCTCAAGAGCAATATTTTTAAGGCCGTCAGCTTGATACAAACCAATTAAGAAATCCGTGGCCAGGAGTAAGTCATGAATCTCTTTTGCCTGATCACCTCCCAACGAATCCAAAACGTGCCACAAAAAAACCACATGACGCGAATGGTAATAGGGGGTGATATCTTTGGCTGAAGAATCCATGCCGTATCCCTCATATGCTGTCACGTATGGGAAACTTCCATCTCCTCTCATTTCAGAAAGACTTCGAGAAACTGACGACCGTAACGCTTCTGCCCACTCTGGCTTTTTAAAGAGAGTATATGCTGAAGCAAGACCCGTCGCTCCCCACAAACGCTGATTCGTAGGAGCTTTTTCTACTGAAGCTTCTGTAAGATAAGTGTCAGCATTTTTATACACTACTGATGAAATGCTCTCCCGTTCTTCTTTGGCAAGTTTTGAACCCGCCGACAATAAAAATGTGGCCAACATATCTGTAGCAGCTCCAGCATCAATAACTCTCTGCGACATATTCCACTTCTCATTTCCATCCGGTAGATATACGTACCTACCCTCGACTTCAAACTGGCGAGATACTACCCGCATAGCTCGTTGACGAGCCCGGTTTAAATACTCCTCATCATTACCCTCCTCATGCAAAAACAAATCAATTGCAATCGAGTATGCCGTCTTGCCAATATGTTCGATACCATGTTTGTCACAAAAATTCCTTGAATGAGGATCAGTAGTACTGTTAAAGTAGTTTGACACTCCTCTCAAAAAATCCAAATGTTTTTTATACGAAAAGTTACTCATGTAGAATTTTAGGGATTAAAGTTGACAAACTATGCTTACTAGAAACAAAGTTGACATAGTCATTTTGATGGAAAGGCGTCTTTTCAGATATAACCTTTTTAATCATTTGTACCATACCTGAGACATCCTTTACTTGAGCAAGACCTAGCGGCAGCGACTCTGTCCCCGGCGCCATAGAAACCACCGGCAAGCCGCAGGCCATAGCTTCAAGGACTGCCTTATCCAAGCTGCCGTTTTGGGCCGCGGTCACAAATACTTTGGCTCTGGCGAGTGTTTCTGGCAGGCCTGCCTGTGGGATTCGCCCTAAGAACTGCACCGCATGCTCGAGATCATACTGTTCGATGTGTGAGCGTAGCTTGGCTTCGTAGGCGCGCTCACCTTCGGTGAGCGCACCTCCCACAATACTCAGTGTCACCTCATGCTCTTGGCGAACTTCACGCAAAATATCGATCAACGCAATCAGGTTCTTTGATTCAGTGATCCGTCCGACCGTGATGAGGTCGAGATCTTTGGGGCCGGTTTGCGGAGCAAACCGGCCCGTATCGATCCCATGTCCGGTCACCACCACCTTCTTGCTTGGCAGCCGAAAACTCTCAGGTGAGCCTGTGAAGATGACATCTACTAGCTTCTCTGCCAGCCGCAATGACCAGGTTACCGTCCCATGCATGTACCACAGTCCAACACGCTTTCTCCACAGCCGCCACAGCGGTGCACCGAGGAGGACATAGATCTGATTCATGTGCACAAAGACACTGTCGTGCTCATGACGCAGACTGATGATCAATTTGTAAAAGCGAATCAAGTACGTGAGTCGACTCTTCCCCACTTCTTTTCCAAGCGAATATACTTTGACGTTATCTGGCAAAGCATGCGCTCCCTCTTGTAAGCAAATAACCGTCACCTGCTCACAGTGTTTTGCAAACTCCTCCAGCCACCGATGAAAAAAACCAAGAATCGGATGCTCTGTGTCTACCACTTGTGTCACAATCAGTACTCTCATAGCATTTGAAACGAAGTAACGTGGCCCAAAGTCACACTACCGCTTGGCTACCACATCAAAGTGAACTGCACAGTAATACTTCAAGAACTTTGGTGTGATCAGCTCAAGTACTTTGTTGATCGGGTTTGCGATCACTGAACGCCAGAAATTGTCGAGAAAACGTGGCAAGAAAATAAGCGACTTAGGAATCACGCTGTAGCCATACGGCTTCAGCTCAACTTCTGTAAAACCATCAAACAAGTGCATGATCTCACGCCGCCAGTAGTATCGGACCGGACCGTTCTTGTACGGACGGCCAAGCAGATTGAGAATCGCTTGATAGATCATGCCTTGTAGACCCATTAAAGTTGCAACGCGCGGAAATGAAGAGTAGATCAAAACGGTACCACCCGGCTTCACTACTCGCTTGATCTCAGCCATAGCCTTTTCGATAATACTCTTGTGGTTATGCAGAAAGACTGCACTCACCACCACCACATCCACCGACTGGTTCTGGAGCGGCAGCGTATGGATGTCTGCATTCAAAAGCAGCAGCGGAGTTTTTTGTTCTTCATCACTGAGCCTATAGCGATCACGAAAGAGCGCGAGCATCTGGTACGCACTGTCGACACCAACATACCCACCAAGTGGCATATCGGGTAGCAAGTACTTAGCCACCCGACCGTAGCCGGTGCCACAATCAAGCAACACATCCTCTGCCTTGAGGTGCCGCTTGATATCGTCGATCTGCGGCTTTGATTTCTCAGCAGCAGCAGCTTCATCTTGCGCTGAGATCACTGCGTGAGTTGGATTCTCAACCGCCAACTTGTCCCAGACCGTCTTATCAGCAATTTCCTTAGTAACAAAAATACCATCGCGTTCGATAGTGGAATTCGGCTTCAGTTGTGCTTTCAGTGTATCAGTAGACATATCGTGGACCATCATACCATCTCGCTCATACCCTGGCGAACCTAGCTTTCCTCCTCTTCTTCAGCGAGTGTCGCTTCAACAAACATAGCTTCTTCGATACTGGTACGATATGCATCGAGATATTCAGACGGGTCATGATGAAACTTCTCTCTGATAAGCTCCTGACCATTTTTCACAAATGTCTCACGAAGCGGAATGTCATTGAGCAGGTCATTGATACGGTCGGTAAAATCTTGAATGTTTGTTGGTTCACAAATAAACGCAGAAGCGCCCTGTTCGAAGATATCATCGCGCGCGTCAGTCTGAGACATGACCATCGGAATCCCAGCTGCCGCACCACGAAGCACGATCTCCTCACTTTCTGGATCGACATCAGTCACGATCAGCATGTTTGCTGATTTAAGATACGTATCAATATCTGCTCCTCTCTTCTCAAAAACCACTTGACGTTCAATACCAAGCAACTTTGCTCGCTTCTCAAACTCTCCTTGTGCCGGACCTTCACCAATGACTACCATACCCACGCGCGGATTCTTGAGTACAAACCGAGCTGCATCAAGTGCTCGATAAAACGTACTTTCGTGCCCCAGCTTACCTACATAAAGAAGCACAAAAATGAACGGTCTATACTTCTCTTTCAGATCAATGTAAGCGGTACTACTGATCAAACTTTCATAGTTTTGATATCGCGGCAACAATGCAACATCAGGTATGGTGAATTTTTTCTGTACCATAGTAAGGATCGAAGCGGTCAGTGTTCGAACACTCAAAAACTTCGGTATGGTGAAAACCGGCAAAAACAATCGGGAGAAGTTATGTGGACTTTTTTTGATGAATTCTGACGTACTGTAGTCATCAAGAATATGCAGCTGCGTTGGGCGATTGTATTTCTTTCCAAGCATGTGCGCTACGATCGCAGACTCAAAAGGATCACGCGCAACGATCAAGTCTGGACGAAAACCAGCCGCAAACACCAACTGGTCTTCGGCCAATTCTTTCCCGGCTTTAGGAGTAAGCCACCAGTAATCTGAAGATGCTGTATACATCCACACATTATCTGCAACGCGAAGTACTGGATTTTTGGGCGGAATTCCGTGTCGTAAGATCAAGATGTGCACCTCATCAAACAGGTCAGAAATGTCGATGTATCCATCCAGTGTTTGCTTGGTTGGGTTGAGGAGTTCAGTATTACGCGAGACAAAGAGCACGCGAGTAACGTCACGATTTGAAGCAGTGTGAAAGATGCGTTTACCACGCATTGCTTGCTCAGAAGTGACCGTTGGAACAGTAGATTTTTTACTTTTATCCTCACTGCGAATAATATACTGCAGCTCAGAAGCTGCTCGATCCGAAGCGTCAAAGTTAGAAAGATCACGACGTGCCATTACCGCTAGTATAGCAGGCTGTGCGCTTTAAACTGAAGTATATACGTCCACGAAGCGCTTCAAGTATTCTTCCTCACCCAGTGCAAATTGAACAGCTGCTGCATGAGCTGCTTGGCCATGCGCCCTAATCAGGTCAGGGGTATCACAGTATGTACTCATTGCTCCCGCAAAAGCCACTACATCCCCCACAGGGACAACCTGACCAGTTACTCCAGGAACCACAAACTCACCAGCACAACCTACATCAGTGGTCACTACCGGCATACCAGCAGCAGCAGCCTCTACCAATACCATCCCCCATCCTTCGTGATCAGAAGAAAGACAAAGTACGTCGTGCGCCGCAAGTACGCTGGCAATATCATTAGTCCAATCCATAAAAGTGACCGAATCTGTAAGTGCTAGTTGCATAACCTTAGATTGCAACGCAGACCGCATAGGACCTGCGCCGACAATCGTTAATGTACAGTCATGTTGCTTTCTTACTTTTTCAAATGCGTCGATCAACAGTTGGACATTCTTTTCGGGCGATAATCTTCCCACATATACGAACTTCAGTGGTTGCGCGCGTGTGTACTGACGTACGTTTCCAACAGTCAAAAATGAAGAGAGGTCTGCCTGGATCGGCAACACCGTAACAAAAGACGCTGCGACACCACGACTGACCAGAGAACGCTTGATGCGTTCTGAGACGACCCTGATATGTGCGGTGGTACGAACCACTCTCTCGGCATACCAGACACGAACACGTGCGAATAGCGAGCGAGAATTGTATAGACTAAATACATCGCCGTGGATCTGGATGTGGTTGGTCGCGCGGTTGCCTTTGGCAACCGCGCGACCAACCAGCGCCGTTGCACCTGGATCTTGCGTTGAGACGATCCAGGCCTTGGCCGGGCGATCCTTTAGGATCGCCCGGCCAAGGCGAAACGCTTTCCAGAGCGCACCAATCCGCGTCTTAGCGTTCGTGCCATACACATGCAAATTCCCATCTTTGACTTCTGCAGGCAAGCCGTCACGCTTAAGCGTAAACACAATCATATGCAATCCACCTAACGCATCAGCGTACTCCCGCATTCGCAATCGCTCCCGACTTCCCGCCTCGAGCGCCCGCTTCGCGTAGCCGATCATCAAGACCTGTTTCATGAGGCCATTTCTTTTAACATCACCACAATATCTGCAACGATCCGTTCTTTTGCAAACTCCTTTGAGCGACCGCGAGCAGACTGCACCAAACGCTCGCGCGATTCAGGATGATGCAACACCCGTGCGATCGATTCGGTCAATGCATCAGTATCATTAAATGGCACCAAGTACCCATTCACTCCATCGGTAATTAGTTCTGGATTACCACCCGCAACAGTAGTCACAATCGGCGTTCCAATGTCCATCACTTCAATCAACTGATGTGACAATCCTTCGTACGCGGTATTTAGCACAAACACATCCGCTGCCTTGATCATAGCGCCAAGCGTGTCTTTGCTGACACTACCGGTGAACCACACGTTACGGCTTAGCTTACGCTCAGCCACCTTTGCTTCCAAGACCTCCTTCTCTGGGCCGTCACCCACAATAATCAGCGTCACTTGCGGGAACTGTTCTTTCAACGCAGCAACGACATCAATAAGCGCACTGAAACCTTTCCATGGCACGAGTCGCCCTGCCGATACGATTGTGGGGTATGGATACTCAAGCTCTTCTCGAAGCTGCTGACGAGGTGTAGTGACTGTCAGTGGATAGAGAGCGCTATAGATCACCTGGATTTTCTCTTCGGGGATACCCCACTTTACAACCATACGTTTCAGATACTTACTCGGCACGATGACTCGGCGCGCGTGAGAAACCACGTGCGTCTGCACTTTTGCCAGGAGTCTCACTGGCCGTGGCCAGTCACTAGCATCATCGAGATGATCGTCAAGGATCTTGGTTACTCCAAATCGAACCCGTCCCTGCTCCCACGCATAATCACCACCCAGTCTTACCAAAAATGGCAACCGGCGAAGCTTCGAAACCCAGAGCGCCGGCAGTCCCACACTAACCGGATCAAGCGCGTAGATCAGATCAGACTGATGACTCGCGCACCACAACTTCCAGAGGTAGACCATGTGTCGCAACACCTTCGGATACTTCCGCACCCAACCAAACGGAACTACCGTTACTTCGATATCATGAGCTGGTAGCTCTTGCTCAAGCATGGTGGCATACGTCGCCGGACCACCAATCTCCGGCGGATACAAGCCCGTCGCAATCGTTACTTTCATAGTTTCTCTATAATACCATCGACGTCAGCCAGTGTGTGAACGACGTGAATCCCGCGAACTGAGTCAACATTGCCGATCTGTTCTGGATCACGAACCATGAGACATACGATCGCTTGCGGCACTGCAGACTGTACCGAAAGACACTGTTCAATCTTATCGTCGACAAAAACGATGGTTTCGTCTGGCGGAAATTGCTTGGCAATGGACGCCGCATCGACTCCCTTATCACCCTCAGAAAAAATGATATCCGAAACCATGTCACCCAATTTACTGCAGCGCAGCTTTTCTTTTTGATACTCCATAACAGTCTTGCCGTCACTAGTCATCGCAGCGGTAAGAATAAACAGGTCGTCTTTTGATTTCTGTCGCAGCCAATCAAGCGTATCTATATGCAAGTACGTACGCACGTCATAGTGCTGCCAGATCTCGGGTGTAAATAAAAGTGAGCCAGCACCATCTCGAGCTACGAGCTCCTTAAAAGACTTGGCGTCGTACAATGTGTCATCAAAATCTAAAATGTATTTCATAACAACCCAATTAACTTACGTGCCAACTTCCGTGAATCATGACGAATCAAGCTTCGTTTCAATGTATCCCCACCGCTCTTTTGCACTACTTCCTCGCCAAGCAGATCAGCCGGTACAACTCGACAGTCGTTTGATTCGCAATTAAATGCTACCGGATATTCCCCATCGTCTGCGTACCGACCAAGGAGCTCTTCGGGTAACGGTGCAGTATTTACGATCACCGCGTCAGGCATGCGACCTACGTAGCGACTGATCTCTGCGACATGCTCGGATACTCCCATGCCGGTGGTTTGCCCATGCTTGGTCATAAGGTTTGAAACATATACCACCTGCGCGGTTGTGTTCTGGATTGCTTCCGCAACCCCATCAACCACGCAATTGGCCAGCACACTGGTATAGAGGTCACCTGGACCAAGTACGACTAAATCAGCATTAAGAATTGCTGCCTCCGCAGCTTCACTCACCACCGCGCGCGGTGTCACCGACAGCGACACTATTGAATGCTCAGCCCTGTCTTTGGTCGGTTCATCAATACCATGTTCACCAACCAACTCAACACCATCATCGTACGTTGCAACTAAGTTCACTTTCTCTGTCGTCACCGGGATCACGCTACCCTGGACATTGAGCAACTTCGACGCGGCCCGAATCGCTGCCGCTTCTGAGCCAAGAATATCAGTAAGCGCGACAAGGAGCAGGTTGCCGAAGTTGTGTCCCGACAGCCCATTACCTTTTTCAAACCGATACAAGAAAAGTTCTCGCACCAATTCCTCGTGCTCGTCGACATCACTCGCGAGCGCTGCGAGCGCCATACGCACGTCGCCCACCGGCAAGTAGCCAAACTCGTCACGCAATCGACCTGTCGAGCCGCCAGAGTCTGCCATGGTCACGATCGCTGCGACGTCGATCTGTTTTTGATACAACTTGAGCCCACGAAGTACCGTGTGTGTCCCCGTCCCGCCGCCAATAACCACCACACTGTGCTTTTTCATTACCAAAATATAACAAGGTTATGCAGCAATTTGTTTCTTTACTTCTTCGCAAAGAGTGGCTTAAATACTTTGGTATCTATATCTGCTGCCACTATGTCCCAGTCGTACTGAGTGATCGCCATATCCTTGGCTCGAGCTACTACTTCTGCCACTTTCTCCGGTCGATTTACAATGTCTTCAACTGCAGTTTTGATCTGTTCTGGACTGTCTACATCTACCGCCCAGCCGGTTGTACCCTGATCAGGATTACGTATTTCATCAAATAAGAAATCGGCGATACCTCCCTCTTGCGTCGCAATGACCGGCAACTCTGCCGCCATCGCCTCCACAAACGAATTACCCATCCCTTCCGAACGCGATGGTCGAATGAAGATATTGCACGCTTTGAGGTATTTCGGCATCACGGAGTGATCGATGTGACCGCGAAGCAAGACTCGGTCTGACACTCCTAGTTCAGTCGCTAATCTCTGTAATTTTTGCTCATCTGGCCCTGTACCAAACACCACAAACTTCACCTGCTCGGGCAGCAGGGCAATTGCCTTGATAACGTCATCAAGAGCATTTTTATGCACTAGACGCGAGGTAGTCACCAGCAAGACATCGTCGTCTTGGACAGCTAGCTCCCGGCGCACTTCACGCAACTCATCACTACTGTACTGCTGCGTGAAGTGCGCCGTGTTAACTGCATTTGGCACCAACACCGGCTCCCCCGCAAACCCCTTCTGCTTTGCCCAGTTACCAAGAAACGTCGAGATCACTTGCACCGCATCAGCCAGTACGAAGGCATCGGTAAATGCCTGCCCAAATGGTTTCATTTTTTTCTCAATGTGTTCCGGCGGGTCTCCTTCTTGCAAAGTCAGCACATACTGCGCATCCGGGAATACCTTCTTAAACTTCCCTGCTGGCACGCCAGTAGCATGCGCCATCAGCGCCCAGATAGCGTCGAACTTTTCTTCCTTGTGTAGCTTCTTCGCCTGCCAATACGCAGTCCACTGATAAAAGATCTTGTTGAGGTGTAGTGGCAACTTTCGCAAATCCGCGACTGTCGGTTTGTGCGTCGTAAGTCCTATCCGATGCACGGTCACATTACCGATCTGCTCGCGCTTCGGAAATGTTGAGTCATATCGATTACACAACAAATGAAACTCATACTCATCTGTCGAAAGACGATCCGTGATCTCTTTGATCGCAGTTTCAGCCCCACCCACCTTAACTGGGTAGTACACCAGCGAAAAAATCAGGATCTTCTTTTTCATACGGCACGTTACTTTTTCTTCACTGTCAGAATCAGGTGACCAGCAAATTGCTGGTGCCATGCTTTCTTATTGAGTCGCTCATCAAAGCGCTCGAGTCGATGCGCAAACCATTCCCCTACCCCTGGTGAGATCTTGTAGAGGATACGTAGTGGCGCGAACATGGCTGATGCCGTCTCTGCGTCTTGGTCAAAGTTTTTCTTGAAGTACGCTCGCATACCTGCTGGTGTCACTGAGTCACAGTAGTTAATGATCTCTTTACCGAACACCTTCTCCATTAGAAGTTTAGATTGATATGAAAACTGAAACGCATCGAGTGCGTACCGATTCACGAGTGTCACCACCATGATCCCCCCTGGCTTCAGTACACGGAGAATCTCTTCGTATGCCTTCTTGATATCAGCTGCCTCAAGATAGCGAAACAGTTCGATCGAAACTACCGCATCAAACGAATTGTCCGGAAATGGTAGCTCGGTCGCGATCCCTTCAATTACTTTTACATTTGGATTCTTCGCTTGCGCTCGTTCCCTCATTCCCTTGGCTGGCTCAAGACCAGTCATTGTGTAGCCCTTTTCAGAGAGATGATTTAGATAGTACCCGGTACCACACGCCACCTCAAGCACCTCGCCGGTGCCATGTAAATGCTCATCAAAAATTGCATCCATCTTCTCAAACAATTTCTTTCGACCATAGGCAAAGGCGCTCGCATATGGATTTTCATCTAATACAGTGTATCGATCATAAAAGACCGGTGAGTTCATATCATGTGACTGCACCGCCTTCTTTCGATATTTTAATGTCTTTTCGTTCGCTGATTCATTACTCATAGTGGTACTACTATACTACAGTTTTACACTCATCGGCGATCATTCCCATGGTCGTCACTCGCAAGACACCTTCCTCTCGCAAAGAAGCTGCATACTGTAACGCATCTTCGAGTATGTTAAGTTGCGTCGCTGTATCATACGAGAAGTTTGAAGGATGAAACCACAGATGGAAGATCTCTTGCCGATCGGCTGCAGCTTTGATACCGCGTCTGATCTTTCGTTTCATCATAGACGGTGTCACGAGCTTGCGGAAACCATTGCGGCCAAGGAGGAGTAAACTGTCAGGAATATTGATCAGTCCCGACTCGTGTCTGCTTGGCGTGACGGTCCGCACACCAGGCAACATGTAGTCAAACAGGCGCGCCAGTCGACCGAGCGGGCCAGGCAGCTTCATGTACCAGAAAGTACTCAATCCTCGGTAGCACTGGACACCGATCTCGCGCAACTCTTTATGATAGCCTTCCATGTTGCGCGGAAAGATAAACGAAGCGAGCGGTAGACCATAGCGTTTATGAATCCGTGCTATGCCTGCTATATCAGCTGCGATCGCTTCAGGCTTGATGGTGGGTGCACCATACAAAATATGCGCATACGAATGACTACCGATCTCTTGCGGCACCACTGACTGTTGCACAGCTTTGATCACACCAGCGCTATCGAACCACAGCGGATCTGCCGTGTCGCCCGCCGGCGGATGATGGGCAAACCAATCAAGACTACTATCGGTGAAAATCTGTGCCGGAAATTCGGCATGCACTCGCCCATCATCCGCCGGCGAACAATCGGTCTCGAGCAAATGCCCCACGATCGCCCACGTTGCCGAGATGTCGTATTTTTCAAACAGCTTCAAGATCTCTCGTGACACTGCCGCTTCTTCTCGCACCAATTGCCTCCGCTCCACACTCAGCATCTCATCGGCATACCCAAGTGCGTACTCAAAATCTATGCTGATGGTAAGCGTCCCTTTTTTCATAGGCTACGAATTATTCCCTTTCTTTTGCAAACGTTGATTTAAGAAATTGGCATACGCAAAGCGGACTTGGTTCGCAAACGCATCACCCGAACCGATCGACTTAATGAGCGCGGTACGCTTGCTGAGCGAGATAGCTGCCTGCGCTTCGTACGTATCCATGGCATAGACCTGGTCAGCAGTACCGAGAACGCGTTTCAGAATAAACCGGGTGTACCACGAAATGTTCGCGATCTTTTGATCAGCCAGTGTGATCAAAAGTGGGACCTTATGCTTCCTTCCTCCGAGAATTGCTGCTAAAGCTCCATAGCTCGCAAAGAGCGCCCACTGGAACAAATACGAATGTTCCTTGCGTAGTCGACGTCCTACCTTGGCACCCAAAAATGGCAACAGGTATTTGTCGAGTTTATAGCCATACCCCACTCGATGGAGCGTGACATTTGGAATTTCGCACTCATCCCCCATAGTGTCTTTACTGAACTTTGTCGTCACCACATCAAACTGCACGTTCGGCATTGAGCGGATCAAGTCGCACAGTGCATGCTCGGCAGCGCCGGCATGCGGGAAGAACGTGGTCGAAAAGACTAACACTCGTTGCTCTGCTTTTTGCACCTGACCGATCTCGGCCTTCACCTGTTTGATCCAGTCAGTAAGGGTGTGATTTTGCTTCCAGCCGAGCGCTTTAACCTGTACATTATCGACTCCTGCAGTCATCCGGTTTCCTTTTCGCTCTGGCATCATTACCACTTCCCCGCCAAACATATTCGCCACATCAAGCACTGAGTATTGCTGATCAGCACCGATACCATAGCCGTCACCCTTGCCATGCTTTGCAGTGAGAATGAGCCCATCGACAATATCGTACACATGGGTGTAGTTTCGTGTCTGCGTGCCAGGCGCGGTCACCGTAAGTGGCTGACCATTACGGTACAGTTCAGTGAAAATCCGGATGAGTGTACCGTACGATCCAGACATCTCCCGTGGACCATAGACATTATAAAAATACGTAATCGCGTACTCGACTCCAAACCAGTCAGCATAGTTTTTCACCAGTTCGGTATTGGTCGCCTTGGTCCAGGCGTACGGACTCTGATCTCGCCCATCACCCGCATCAGCAAACTTGGTTGATGAACCAGCGTACACCACCTTACAATCACGGCGGCGACAAAATTCCATCACGGCAAACGTGCCGGTCTTGTTGAGATCCCACACCAGCTCCACATCTTCAAAGCTTTTCTCTGTACGAGCATACTCCCCAAGATGAAAGACAATGTCTGGTGTTTCAGAAATATGTTGTGCAATATCCTTCGTGTGACCAGTCCGATACGCAACCCCTTCGACATGATTGTCGGGAGTGCCGGTAAAATAGTTATCAAGCGAAATAACCGCGTACCCTTCCTTGATCAATCGCTCACACAGATGCGAACCAACAAATCCTGCTCCTCCCGTGACGACCGCTAGCTGCTGTTTTTCCATAGTGTCTAATAGTACCAAATTCTACGCGATTTCGTTACGCCGCGGCGACAGGAGGATGCCGAGCACCGCGACCACAAGAACACCAATCAGTGCATACGTCCAGCGATCTCCACTACCTGTCGCCGCGGCTGATACAGCAGCAAGCTGTGTTTCGGCAGGGGTCACCATTACCTCTTCTGGTTTAGCTTCGATTGCCACTTCATCCTTTACAAAACCAAACGATGACTGTGGTACAACTACTTCCGGAGCCACATATACCACTTCCTGGGGTTGAGATACCGCAATCGAACTTACCTGCGGTGCTGGTGCTGAAGCAAGCACAATTGACTGACGCTGCCCGCCTGGCATCTTTGATGCCAGCAATACTCCCTTTGTGTCGTAGACTGCCACCATGCTATTGGTTGTACCGATCTTATTCCCAACAAGCGTGATAGTCTGCTGCGGCAAAATGATCGAGCGTGGTGGAAACACAAAAATATCCTTCCCTCGCACAGCAAACCCTGAAAGATCGACTTCATACGGTGAGTCATTGTTGATCTGTATGTTTCCCGCCGCATCTGCAGTCAGCGAAAGTGCGACTGGCAAAATTGTTATTTCATGTCGAGTGACTTGTTCTTGTCGTTTATATCCCGCGTAGGAAGTTACTACATAAGTCCCGGGAAACGCATAGGTATGTGTTGGCTCTTTCTCACCACTTACTGTCCCATCACCAAAATTCCACTCATACGAAAGCGAATCGATCAAATGATCACCAACACCGTCAGCCTCGATAACAAACGAAACTGGTTGATTCACATAGCCAATTTTTGGCGCATACACTTCTAGCTCGAGTGTCACACCAGGAAGGATGAGAATAGTTGGTTCGCGCTCGACTGGATCTTGTAGTTTTGCACTACCTGAAGTAGCCGGAGTCACGGCCGCGGCGACACGCTCCTCAGGTGGTACTGCCTCCCGTCCCGGAGTCGCCGCGGCCGTGACCCACCCCTTCGTAGTATATTGCGCCGTCTCCTTGGTTACATTATCTCCCCCGATCAACTCCCAGTCAGCTCCACCGATCACCTGGTCAACCAACGACTCATCAGCTCGCTCCAGACGCAGTGTCGCACCGGTATTCACGAGAGCGCCGGTATAGATCATAAAGGCAGCGCCAGCAGCGGAATCATCGCTCGTGCGCTCAAGCACAGCATACGAACCACTTGGAATACTGCCTACTAATTCAATATCTAAATTCATTCCATCGGATAGTCGCCAGCCAGTCACCTCAACTGCTGCACCATCGTTATACAATTCGATCCACTCATGATTAGCCGAAGCAGTCGACCCCATCCACGCCACCTCGCTAATAGACACACCAGCACTTGCCGATACTGGCAACAATAAAAACACACTAAGCAACCACCACTTCTGCATACACTAGCTAAATGGTGAACTGTCTCGATCGGCTTGACGAAGCATGCGCTTGATCTCAGCTATATCAGCAGTCAACTGTCCTTTTACGTCTTCTGCGGGAGGCTCTTGCGACACCGGTGTAAATGCGGAAACTGGACGAGGAGCTGGCACTTGCATTTCTTGAGATGCCGGAGCAACGTCGACAGACTGTGGCGCCGCAATATGCTGCGGCTCAACTGCTGCAGAAGCTGGTTGTGGTACACGATTACGATGCGCGAGCACAACTCGTCGCACCTCATCAGTAGACGGAGCTGGCATAACTACACTTTGTGGCGTCGGAGTGACTACAGGTGCAAGTACCTGTTGTGCAGGTGAGTTAGCTGGAACACCCTCATTGTTCACAGAAGGCTGTGGCGTTTGTTTTGAAACTGTCTCTATCTGAGGGGTGGGTTCTGTTTTTTGCGGAGAGGCTTCTTTAACCTTCTGCAACACGTCAGCCAAAGCACTCTTAAGATCATTTGTGTCAGACGACTCTTTTTTCTCTAGTCTTGGTCGATCATTCCTACTTCGTTCCTCTGGTTTACCGTCTCGCTTCTTTTTGTTCTTGTTACGAGATCGATCCCCTTTACCCTTCTGCTCTGACTGTCGATCTTCACGCTTCTGTCCATCAGTACGAGAACGGCGAACATCATTATTTTGATCACGTTCCGTGTGCTGAGAGGCAAGCGGTCTTTCTGATACTGGACGATCTAAAGTTTTCTTTTCAAACTGCTGCCCTGCTGACTCTGGAGCTGGCCTTGCCTTCTCAATCTCTACAGATACTTCTTTCGCTGGCTGTTCTGAGATCGACTCTGTACTTACCGACACAGAATTACTCTGCTTTTCACCTCCCGAGTTCCCTCCGCTAGTCATTCCTGCCAAGATCTTCCGCAGGTCGTCGGGTGTCTTTTCTGGAACAGGCGGGCGATTGTTTGATTGCCGACGCTCAGGCCCACTATAGTTCCCTCGCGCATTATTATTGTTCCCACTACCACGGAACTGTCCGTTGCCATTGTCTGGCCGTTTGTTATTACCCGCCGAGTTTTTCTTCGGCGCTTCTACTCGATCTGGAGTACTCGACTCAACAACCTGTTTTTCTATCTCTTCCCTTCTACTCGCGAAATGTTTTCGACTTGCATCGATCACCATGTCTCGACATGACACCGGCGGTAGTTGTACTGGAGGTAACGTCTTCGCGGAAAATGGCTGCGAACCGATACCATCGATCATGAGGGTAAGATAGATCTGGGCAAAGCCAAGATTTACCAGATCGTTCGCTTCAAAGCGTGGTGCAAAGACTGTCTCGAGTACCTCCGCATCAAACGGACCAACGCGAAACGCGATCGTGGTACCGACGTTACCAAACACCGCATCGCGCACCTCCTCTTCCATCTGCGCGATGTACTGATGCGCGATAATGAGGTTCAGGTGATACTTACGCGCCTCAGAGAGAATGTTCGCAAAAGTGGAGTTCGCAAAACTCTGAAACTCGTCCACGTAGAAGTAGAAGTTTGGCATCTGCTTCATCTGTTCAACCGGAAGATCTGCTCGACTCATAGCCGCAAGGTAGATTCGAGTAGTGAGCATCGAACCAAGCAGGTTTGCATTTGTCTCACCAATGAGCCCTTTTGAGAGGTTCATAATGAGAATCTTCTTCTCATCCATCATCTTCCGAATATCAAAACTTGAATGTGGCTGACCAATGATGTTACGGATGAGTGGGTTGCCGGTAAACTGCCCGATCTTGTTCTGAATCGCTGGCAACGCTTCGGCAGCAAAGCGATCAGTATAGTTGGCAAACTCGTCTACCCAAAACGACTTAACTGCCGGGTCCTTACAATAATCAACCACCTTCTCTCGATACGCCTTATCGGTGAACAGACGGTTCACCGATAAAAGCGTGGTGTCTGGATACTCGATCAACACCAAGAGGGCGTTGGTCAAAATGTACTCCATACGCGCTGACCAGGCGTCGACCCAGATCTTCTTGAAGGTCGACATGAGACCAGACACCACCAAGTGACGCTTGTCTGGACCAACATCTTCCATGACATTGAATGAAACCGGATAGTCTAGGTCAAACGGCGCAAAGTAGACAACGTCTTTCACTCGATGTTCTGGTACATATCCGAGCAAAGTCTCCGCCGCAGATCCGTGCGGATCGATAAACGCCATGCCTTCGCCATTGAGAATATCCTGCGCTGCCATATTCTCAAGCAGTGTTGACTTTCCCATACCAGTCTTCCCTACCACATACATGTGACGTTGACGGTCTCTGGCTTTAATACCAAAAGACACGTCTTGACCACGCGCATCAGTGCGCGCAAAAAACGTGATCTTTTCTGGATCAAAGGTTGTCATTTCCCAATTAGTATACCACTAGCGATCAAAGCGATATCGCACCTGTGCCAAGAGGGCTTCGATGTCTTCAGTCCGTCCATCAGACCCGAGTATGATCACAACCAGCGTGCGTTCTTCACCTTGGAACTTGATCTTGTGGAGCGAGATAGATGTCTGTCCGGCTGCTAAGGTCTCACCTACCTTCCCACCAATAAAGCTGTCCATATCCTTGACCTCATTGAAGTTCACCAGGCCAGCAAACTCACCACCAACATACGCACTAGGCAACTTCTTCTTAGCCGTGATCTCAAAGATAAAGTTGCGCTCTTTTGCAATATACTGAGTGAGTCGATAGAGGTCGCCAACCGAAGAAATGTTTTCAGCACTGAGTCCCGATGGATCAGCAAAACGCGTATGCATCATGCCGAGCTGGCGTGCCTTTGCATTCATAGCTTCAATGAACTTGTCGCGACCAAGCTCACCAGCAATGGTCTCTGCTGCTTCATTTGAAGACTCGACCAACAGTAGCTGCATCAAGCTGTACATAGAAACAGTACTTCGTTCAGCCAGTCGTGGGATCAGTGAGGTAACGAAAGTTGGTGACGTCACACGCACACGACTATCGAGATCGATATTCTCTGCCGCGACGACTGCAGTCATGAGCTTAGTAAGTGAAGCGATCGGAGCTTCAGCGTCGAGATCTGACGCTGCCAGGATCGTGTTGTTATCAAGGTCGGCGACAAAGTAATGTGGGATATCAACTTCCGGCATCTGTGGTGCGTATACAAAATCATCAACCTCTTCAGCTTCCACCGCATGCACCAAGACGGGCGTGCCGATCTGTGCATTCTTGTAGAGCATCTCAGCAGACTGGTCACTCAACCGAATTCCCCCTACTGTCGTATCATCATCGACCAAAACCCCATCAGGATAGCTTGGCCAACCATGGATCATAAAGTTGCCTTGGAAGGTCAGCTGCCACGGCAGATTCACTTGGCCAATATTACTGAAGACGGATTCCTCTTTCTTCTCTACCTTGTAGAGACCAGAAGGTGTATTCCACCATGAGTCACCGTCACCCACTTTAAATATCTCAGCACTCTGCAGCAAGATTCCTTTGCGGAAATACCGTACTTGTTCTTGCGTCATGTCCACCTCTATAAAGGTCATCTCTTCCTCAATGAACGCATCACGCGTATCAATAAAGAAACTGTTTGAGGCAAGTGCTACCTGTGGACCATACTCAAGATCGGTCACGCTCTTGGTATACGGATCTACGATCGTAACCGTTGGTGCGGCGGCAAGATTTGATTGCGCAACCAACCCATAGCCAGTCGTACCAAGCACCATAAATGCGATCGCTGCTACGATAGTGGTCACAACTTTTGGCAATAATCGACTAGGTTCAGACTGTGCGCTTGCTGGCAAGAAAGACATTTGCGGCGGTTTCTCTCCTTTGCGCGGAATCAACATACCGCGACCTTCTCGCGGTTTATCGTCTTCATATGAAAATAGTTGTACGGTCGGTCCAGATTTTTCTGACATACCACTATGATAGCGTACTCATCATGTCGATAATGCCAGTAGCTCACAGAAAAAGGCCCCTTCGTGGGACCTGTTATTTTTCCAGTTGATCAGGCTGGGGAATGCTGCAAGACACCCTCTTTGCCAATGACCACACCAGCAGCTTCCCGCGCACCAAGCACTCGTTCGATACGACGCGCGATCTGGTATGTGACACGATTCAAAGAACCTTCACGACCAAGCAGAGCCTGTAGACGGCGAAGCTGTTCATCTGAAACGGTTCTCAGGTCTTGATCGGGATAGATCCCACAGACCGGTCCCGGAGAAAAAGTACTCATGCCTACCCTCCTATCTTGGTGTCGAGTAGATCTGTTTTATACAACACAATTTCAATTTCTACAAGCCAAACGTGGCTGTACTGCTTGCTTCCATGAGTGCAGCACGCGTGTAGATATTGGATGGAGCCCAGATCATCCAACTACCTACCCCAGCATCGTAACTTGCTTTGATCTGCGCGCGCACATCGGCAGCATCATAATCCCCACCATAATCAAAATCTTGAATCCAGGTACGGAACTTGTCAGCTGTATAGACCGGCTTCTGATAGAGACCAGTAAAGGTCACCGTACCACTGGCATTCGTACTCATGATCGGCTCGTGCAAGAACCCTTGCATTGGTGTCGTGCTCGACACCATCCGCTCAACACCGGTCTTCATCGCGTAATGCACGATCTGATACGGGTAGTCATTTGGATCAGCGTAGCCAAAGGCACCATCTGGGTAGTGCGACGGATATACCATCGGCGCAATGAAATCAAAGTACGGCGCGGCTCGATCTTGCACCTGTCCGATCGAAAGGTCGTCGTAATTGGTAGTCGTCATACCGAAGAGATCAGCTGAAGTCCACGGCGTGCTCGATGCGCGACCAGTGTTTTCGTGTCGGTAGGTTGCGAATAATTCTTCGTTATCAAGCTGCTCATTGAGGTACTTAAAGAACGCCTCAAGGTTGGCCTGCTTGTCTTTTCCATAGGGTGATGCTTCAGCCTGTGGAAATGAAATATCAAGCATCGGTCCGTCTGATGGATACCGCACATAATCAAAATTAAGTTCATCGTATCCAATGTTGTATGAGTCGACGGCAAGCACAACAAGATGATCCCAGTATGCTTTAGCTCCCACATCGATAAACGACAGACCTTTGTAGTCCTTCCAAACTGTCTCGCGGTCCGCTCGCTTCACCGCAAGCTCCGGGTGTGCTGCGGTGTAGAACGGATCCTGAAAGACCGTAATACGGCCGATCACGTATATACCATTATCGTGAAGCATCTCGATGAACTCACGTGCATCTCGCGCACCACAACGTGACCCTTGCCAAGCTGACTGCCACTCTGGTTGTTCGGGCGGAAATGAGATCGTGCCAGAAAAATCTTTAATGTCGATCACGATCGAGTTGACCTCAGTCGCTCTCGCCAACTCGACCAATTTAGTTCTAAAAGAAGGAGTACCGATGACACATGAGGTCATGTAGATGGCTTTAACCTGCTCTGGCAATGACACGTGTTTAACCACTGGTCGAGTATCGATCGGTTCTGGTACCACAACCTCTTCTTCCAGCACAGTTTCAGACTCGAATGATTCACTCGGTTGACCAACCACACCAACAGCACCCAATGTTTCAACATCAAGAAAACTGAGTGGAATAAAACTCAGTGCAGCAAATAGAACCGCAAGTAAGATCAGAGGTGTGCCAAACTTATGATGCATTCACCTATTCTAGCGTACCTTTATCAAAAAGGGAGTCAGTTGTTTCGACAAATGAGTCAGTGCCTCGTTCCCCATTACCCTTCTCCAAGCGGCGGAGGAACACGGCCCGACGGAGTACGTAGCCCACAATAATAAGAAAAATACCGATCCCCAATACCGTATACTGACGCCACATGTGTGGAATACCTAAAAAAGGAATGATCGTCAGCAGAATTCCAGAAATAAATACCAGCGTTTCTTTCATCGTTCAAACAATTCAGTGCGGACATTGTAACAGCATCATCAGTGTTTTCCCAAATGAGAAGCACATTCCGACACAGATTCACGACTGTTGCTACGTCTGGCAATTGACCAGGACGACGAATTCACCTTTTTGAGTGACTGGATCTGCTTCGAGTTCGGAGTGGAGTTCAGCCGCCGTGCCGATGTGCATGGTCTCATGGAGCTTGGTGAGTTCACGTGCGAGGTATACCTGCGCAGTCGGCACGGCGGCCGAGAGCGCTTCGAGCGTTTTCATAATACGATGCGTTGATTCAAAGAACACAACCGGCTGTGCTTCGATGGTCGGCAGACGTTCGAAGAACGTCTGCCGACCTTTCTTCTGTGGCACAAACCCAAGGAAAGTGAACTGATTACCAGCGATACCAGCGAGCGATACTGCAGCGGTCACTGCAGATGAACCAGGGATGACTTCGACTCGGGCGCGCGCTTCGCGCGCGCCCTGCACCAACAACACCCCCGGATCGCTCACGCCCGGTGTGCCCGCATCGCTCACGAGCGCAATATGTTTGCCAGCGAGCAAGTCCTCTAGTATTTGTGAGTGCACTTGCTCGCTGGCATGTGCATCATACCGCCGTAGCTTCGCCTCGATCTCATACCGCTCCAAAAGCCGCCCGGTCACCCGTGTGTCTTCACAGAGCACATAGTCTGCCTCACGCAAAATTCGCACCGCTCGGTACGTAATGTCTTCAAGATTCCCGATCGGCGTCGCTACAAGATAGAGTGTTCCTGGTTCCATAATGCCACTACCCTAGCATAAAAATAGAAAAAGGGCTGCTGTAAAGCAGGCCCTTAATGGATCCAGTCAATGACATCAGATCGTCATCAGACTGCGGTTGAACTTCCAGCGGCAAATCCGCTGCCATACTTCCTCGTGGAAGTAATATGCAACGGTGTTCACCACCGGCTCTACCAGCGCAATCGCCGCACCGACGACCACATCTCCGGTCAGCTGATACGCGACCGTAAACGCGATCGAGAAATGCATGATTGCGAACGAAATAGTCTTTACCATGATGGATTCCTCCATGTTGGCAATAAAAGAAGATCGAAACTTTATGTTTTTATTATACATGTAAATATCTAATTGTCAATAGACATTCATGTTTGTACATTTTACTGTGTCAGCAGTACCTATTTTATTGTGGAGGTAGCCTGTGGCTACATTGTCCTTCATTCTCTTCTGCGTCGGGATCGGCATTTCCCTCTCGATCGATGTGTTCTTTGTCACCTTGATGAAGCTGCGGGAAAAGAAGTCACTGCTTGACTGGGCGCTCTGGGTCGCATTCCTGCACACTCTCTTCCCCAATCTGACCTTCACGCTTGGCTGGTCGATAGAGCAACTCGGTCACTGGCCCACTATAGCAGTGAGCCTCATCGGGGGCTCACTGGTGTATATCTTCCTCTACGAGGAATTCAGCGAGAAGATCGACAAAACACCGATCTTTGCTCCGATCGAAAAGCTAAAAGATCTGCTTGGGGTCTCTCGTGAGACTGCTGGCATGCTCGTCCTTGGTACCGGCGTCAGTATCGACTCTGCACTCTTTGGGCTCACTTTTGTCGCCACCAAAGCGACCGAGGGATGGAGTCTGACTGAGACGTATGTCGCTATCGGGATTTCCGGCCTGACCGTCTTTGCGGTGACCTTCCTGACACCACAGCTGTTTCACTTGCTGGCATACATGGCGAAAAAACTCGGCATGTCGATGCAGGAAGAAGTGGCAGAGTCACACTTCTGGGCCGACCTGATGGTCTTCTCAGTGATCGGTGGCTTTGGCGCACTTGCGTTCGCCAATGTCTTGTTTAGTGAGGCAAGCATCTTGTACAGCATGCTTGTATCGACTATCTTTTGGTCTTTGCTCTTCTATCGCTTCCGCGTTGAGCTCATGACTGGCGAATGCGAAGATGCCGCGAAAGTTCTCTCAAAATAAACAAAAGCGCTGCCTATCGGCAGCGCTTTTTTGTGTACTACTTCCAAGAAAATCCTCTTCCAAAGTGACCCCATGCCGCTGTATCGGCATAGATCGGTGCATCTAGTTGCAGGAATGAACGGATACCCGAAGGAGTCAGATCATACCCTTCCACTTGCTCAGGCACCCCATCGACGATCGCTACGGCCATGAGTGCTTCGGGATGTCCGATCGCGTAGGCCAGCTTCACCAGCACAGCCTTGGCGTCCGGGTACTTCTCAAGATAATCGACCGCGATCCGGCGGGCCATGTAGGCGGCTGAGCGATCTACTTTAGAAGGATCTTTACCGGAGAACGCTCCGCCGCCGACCGCCACCTCAGGTCCATAGTTGTCGACAATGATCTTGCGCCCAGTGAGTCCTGCGTCAGCGTCAAAACCACCCTGATTCCAATCCCCCGCTGGATTTACGTGATACTCCTTTACACCAGGTATCACTTCCTTAACAAGTTGTTCAAGATCGCTCTTTGGTGCGTTCTGAAAACTCGTTACTACGGACGTAACGTTACCCTCTTCATCGATCGTCACCTGCGTCTTACCATCGTACGGATATTTTTCGTAAACCTTCTGGCATAGATTACGAGCGAGTTCATATTCCTTTGGCATGTACGTATCTGTCTCGCGAGTCGCGTAGCCAGTCATAATTCCCTGATCACCGGCGCCGCCAGTATCGACCCCTTGCGCGATCTCTGGGCTCTGCGCCACGATATGAATATCGATCGTATGCCCCTCGCCCGCGATCTCTTTTACGATCTTGGTGACATTCACCTCAGTGGCGTTTGAAGTCACTTCTCCGGTCACCAGGATCTTCCCGTGCGAACCAACTGTCTCTACCGCTACGCGACTTTTTGGATCTTCGGTAAGGTACGCATCGAGGATCGCATCTGAGATCCGGTCACATAATTTATCTGGGTGTTTCGGTGACACACATTCGGCTGTCTTAAACATAATTACACTTACTTAGTACTTGGTCAGACATTTTGGAATAAGTGAAATTCGCGGAACCAAGGAGTCTGAAGACGAGTCGTATATACATACGATGAGGCTTCAGACGACGTAGGTGACAAAGAAGTTCACTATTCCAAGATGGTCTGAAATAAAAAACACGCTCACATGAGCGTATCCAGGAGTCTTTTGCATCTGCCCTACACTGTAGGTTGAAGTTCGCACCGTTCTCGTGTGAGTGGTTGCGGACGGAGTCAGCGGGTCAAATCCCTCTTCCGTACTCTGGATACTTTCTATGAAATTGTGTTACTGCAGTATAACAGACACCGCGGCAGAAAAGTTACCGAGTCAACGCCGAAGCAAGCTCAGTCACATCCCCTGCCCCCATTACCACCAACACTTCGTGATCGGTCAGCTGTTGTCGTAAGAGCTGCTCGGCAGCTTCAAAGGATTCAGCAAAGCGAGACTCTGGCACATACTCAAGTGCCTTCACCGCGAGCTCACGACTCGAGACGCCCGTTTCGTTATTTTCACGCGCTGCGTAGATCGGCAAGAATACTACCGAATCAGCTCCAGAAAACGCCTTCGCAAAATCATCAAAGAGTGCAGCAGTGCGCGTAAACGTGTGCGGCTGAAATGCGACCACGATCCGCTTGTCAGGATAGAGCTCGCGCGCACCCGCGATCGTCGCCTTAATCTCGGTTGGATGATGGCCGTAGTCATCGTAGACCGGTGCACCATTACAATCCCCTTTAAATTCAAACCGGCGCCACGTACCCGCAAAATGTAGTAAGGCATTCTTGGCGGCATCGAGATCGAGTTTTTCATGCGTTGCCACCGCAAGCGCCGCGGCAGCGTTAAGACAATTATGTATACCTGGCTGTTTGAGCGGCAGTTCAAGGTCGACAAAGTCCATATAGTTCACCACTTCAACATCGAGTCCTTTAAGGATCGGTGCGACATTTGGATCAGTGATATTTGCGATGATCACTCCAGTATCACTCACCTGCTTCGCCAGCTTCCGAAATGCACGCTGCACTGCTGCTAGGTCTGGGTAGTAGTCGACATGCTCATGCTCTAGGTTGGTGATTACCAACACTTCCGGCTTCAAGCTCAAAAAGTCGCGCTTATACTCACATGCCTCGACGATCGCGTACTTACTCTTCCCAGCACGGTAGTTACTCTTAGTGGTCGCGCGTAACGAGCCGATCACTGCCGTTGGATCTTTCTCCGCTGTCTCGAACACATCTGTGATCATAGCGCTCGTAGTAGTTTTCCCGTGTGTACCCGCTACCGCGATGAGATAGTACGGATTCATCGCGAGCCCGAGTGCTTCAAAGTAGTTCATCATCGGCACATCAAGTTCGCGAGCTGCTTTCATCTCCTCATGCGTCTTGGACATTGCTTCGGTGTACACAATAAGCTCAATATCATCAGTGATGTTACTGGCAACCTGCTCACCAAAAATTTGCACCCCTTCTGCTGCGAGTGCTTTTGTAATTGGTGAAAGTGAGCGGTCAGAGCCACTAACAGTCTTCTTTTCAAACAGGAAGTGTCGCGCGAGCGCTGACATGCCAATTCCTCCAATACCGATGAAATGAATGCGCTGTATCTTATTGATGTTCGGTGTTGACATATTCTGAGCGTAGCATAATATCACACCTTAGAGAGTCTTTTCAAAGAGGATTTCGCGATGCAAAATATTGTTCATACAGAGTACGACGGTACGGATAGGCTGTTTACCGTTGCCATGTATGGGCCAGATGACGGCAGCCCCGCTCGCAGGCTCGCAGTTGAGCTTGGCGCAGACATGGAAGAGGCCTTCCTGATCAAATCAGCTAGCACTGCCAGCGATACAGGTTTCCGTAAGATCTGGCACCCAACCACACACGCACAGTATCCAAATCTGTTTGATGCGTATGTAGACGCAGTACACCTGACAGATCCTGAACAGTCTGCGATCCATTTCACTGCAGATTGTCCGGTGGTAGTGATCTATGACGCCATACTACACCAGCTCATTGCTACGCATGCCGGAAGACCAGCAATGAGTCCAAGTAACGAGCCTAGCGGACCGATCAGCAACATCATCACCGATTGCTGGAGGTTCTTGAATCCAATGGACCCGAATGAGGTCAATGTGATCATTGTTGGTTCAATTGCCGCTGAAGATTTTCGGCATAACCACCCAGAAGCACGAGCACTGACTAAACCGTTTGAGCAGTTTGGAGATAGAGCCTTTGAGGACCACGACCTCGGTACGATCGATCTACCTTGGGTAATCACCGAACAGTTGGCAATGTATGGGGTACCCCGAAGACAGATCCAAATGATCGGTCCCTTCACCTCGAAGACGAGCTCCCTTGCAAGTTACCGGCGAGACCGAACCAAGAAACGAAATACCATCATCACCGTTCTTCACTAAAACCAAGAAAGCGCTATGCAACGGTTGTTGCATAGCGCTTTTTATGCCTTGTACTCAACGGAAATCGGGTAGTTGTATTGAGTCCCTGGACGGTAGTCAAAGTGGAAGTACTCCCGCTTCGTTCCGAGCCGGAAGCCGTGCTTTTGCATAACCTCGATAACCCATTCCTGCATGACCTGATACCACTCAGCCACCTCGCCCGGCTTGCGCTTGTAGAAGTCGACAAACAGCGCATCAACTCCATCGTTGCCATCGCGCAAGTAGACCTCACGCTGTCGCCGGATATCCCACAATGTCACGTCGACACTGAGACCCGTTGCGTGCGGCATGTCGGTCATATTGAAGAGTCGATTTGCCTCATCAGCCTTACCCGACTCAACGCGCTTCTGGTAGACAAGCTCATAGAGCTCGACCGGACGATAGCCTTCTTTGACGTACAGCTCGTACCCTTTCTGACGAAAGACCGCATCGACAGCTTTGAGTGCATCGATCAGATGCATATGCACGAGCACCTCGTTGCCGGTAATACCCACCTCAGCCAACTCAGCTTCGGTTAGACCAAACTGCTCACGACGATCCCAGTAGTAGTTAATACCCCGAATGCCGTGTTCGCGCAGCGAAACCAAACCTTGCTCGTTCATTGCTTGCTCCTCCGCTAGCAGCTGTATCCAAGACGCATCCTAACACACCAGCACAATATGAAAAGCGCACCACACTATGTGTGATGCGCTCTGAGTACTGAGCATGTAGTGACTGTGTTTTGTGCATGTCACACAACCTCTTAAATTGTATTTACAATAGTGCTAACGCTGCGTTGCACGTTTCGATCAACGAACTGTGCAGTGGCGGAGCACTGTCGGCAAACCACTCGTACGTATGCAGAGTGCTCGCCAAGCCTGGGTAGCCGTCTTCGGCCCCAATTACCATCTTGAGTCCAGCTGTAGCGCGAAGCGTGGCCGAAAGTGCCAACTCATGACCGGTGCGCTGTCCATAATTATGGCCGTACGTCTCACTCTCGCGAAGCGGTAACCAAAACAGCCAAACACCAGCTCGAGCCGCAGCCAAGAGATGATCTCGTTCCCAGTCCATTTGCTCGAGCTTTTTAGTATCTGAGTATGGACCAGCATCACGATCATCTCGTCGCTCTGGAGAGCAGATCAGTACGTCGTCTGGCACGCGCGAAACCAAGTACGGTACCGCTTCTGCAAAGCGCCACGACGGCGCAAAGCGATTGGGTCCAGCCAAAAATAACAACTTCTTGTTTGTCAGATCAGTTCGATCTGGACAACAAAGAACACCCATATTCACCTCCGTAGTCTTGTGTGAATGAGCCTACAAAATACAACTATATCTATAGTTTGTCTACTGCTTCGATAAATGCATCGTTGCGCTCATATTCATTTTTAAATAGTCCAAATGACGCAAAGCCTGGCGAGAATAGGAGGACGTCGCCGGGCTCGCCGCAGGCGAGCCCGGCCTTAACTGCCGACTCAACACTCCCGACCACCTCAGCTTCGATCTCTTCTTTAATACAGTCTGTTCCTGTGCCAGGTAATAACACTACTTTCTTGCAGTACTGTGGGATCATCTCAAGAAGCGGAGATGGGTCAAGATTTTTGTACGCACCACCCGCGATCAAGATCACATTTTTATCATCTTCATTGCCAACTGCCTGCAGGCCGCGGATGGTCGCCTGCGGTGTCGTAGCATTGTTGTCGTTATAGATCTTTACACCATCTCGCTCACCAAGATACTGCAACCGACCCTCTACTCCCGGAAAGCTCGCCAGACCGGCGAAGATCTCTTCGTCACCCAGGCTCACGGCTTTCAGCGCCTCATACGCGAGTGCTGCATTGAGTCGATTATGCTCACCCGGCATTGAGAGTAGTGAATCCTCAGGAATACTCGAAACATCTGCCAAGACAATCTCCTGCCCCACCGACACACTACCAAGCTGCTTTGCCCATTCAAAGACCTCTGGAGTCGTGACCAATACACCAGTCTCCTCTTGATACTTAAAGATGTTCGCCTTATCTGCAAAGTAGAGCCTCATCGCTTCTTCCTTACTCCGACCTCCTGCCATGTAGTAGTTAAGATGATCCTCCATGAAGTTAGTAAAAACTGCGATCTGCGGACTGATCTTCGCCCAGCCGAAGCCTTGCAGTTGCCACGAGTCGAGCTCCATCACGCAAAGTGAATCTTCCTGTACTGCCTTGAGAAGCTGCAGGTTAGACAAACCGCGGACATTACCGCCAAGCAAGATCTTCTCACCAGTAACTTCAGATAGTACGTGGTGGATCATGTGGGTCACCGTGCTCTTGCCGCGCGTGCCGGTCACTCCGATCACCGGGACCTGCGACAGCTCCGCAAACCACGCCGCACTCTGTTTAAGTTCGACCCCAGCGGCACGCGCGGCTTCTAACTCCGGCATATTCAGTGGCGCACCAGCTCCCACCAACACATAGTCAGCCTGCGTAAAATGTTCCTCCTGGTACGACCCAAACGTAAAGCGTATGTTTGGATAGTCTTTCAGTGCGTCGACTGACGGTTGCATCACCTCGGCTGGTGCATCATCCACCACGTGCACATCGGCACCCATTTCAGCCAAGAACGCAGCATCTCCAACACCACGACCCAACAAGCCGATGCGCATCACCGTCACTCGCTTGCCATTAAAATACTCAGCATAATTCATCGCTACATACTAGATAAATTATGCAGAAAAAGCTAGTTGCATGCATACTGTACACACCATACTGTTCAACCTACCTGAATACTGCCTTATACTTACTTACATGAAAACTAATGGAAATGACAAAGCGCTTGAGTCATACAAGATCTTCCCGTATGTTGCATGGTTAGTAACGATCGGTTTTGCGATCTTTGTGTACAACATCACTGTCGAACTACAGACCGTGACAAGAGACCTGCAAGTACAGACTTCGATTCTGATGGACAAAATTAACACTCCAGCAGAACAGATCGAGGACTTTGAATCATAAAAACCGCCAGTGGCGGTTTTTATGGTTCAAGTGAAATTCTTTGTCCGCGCTCTAGGATTCGAACCTAGGGCCTTTCGAGTATCAGTCGAATGCTCTAGCCAACTGAGCTAAGCGCGGAAGTGGCCAGAACTATAGCAGATTTTTGTCAGATATGAAAGTCCTACTACAAAAAACTACTTAGCGCGGGAACGCTAAGTAGTTGGATCTATCTTCTTACTGCGCGCGCAGCTCGAAAGACGTAGTGCCGGGGCGAACGAAGATCGTGTCGTCTCGTACTGCCGGGAGATCTTCGCAACCTGCCCACCTGCCGTTGATCTTCGCATCAACGCAGTTGTCGCTGCCGAGGGTGTGGTCGACGTAGACTACCACAGTCGATGTTGGTGAGGCCTGCGACTTGGACACGCTCATGATAAGCACGGTACAGAGGCTCACAAACCCCGCGGCAAACATGAGAGCAAGTGCAATTTGACGCAAGGTGTACGTCAGCTTCATCTCCTATCCTCCTTAAAGGTACTTCAAATTCTGTGTTTAATATTTTAATACATAAAATTCAAAAGTCAATACACACCCTAAGACTTTCCCTACTTTTTGCTACGGTATAATGACTGTATGAAAAAACTTGCCCCCTACACACTTTCGATACTTCTGTTAATTCCAGTTGTTACTCATGCGCAATCAATACAAGATGCATTTATAAACATTGATGACTCATTCCAAAAGTATTTCATTCCTTTCTTTCTAGCACTAGCCTTCATCCTCTTTGCGTTTAATGCGGTTCGATACTTCATTATCGAAAGCGCCAACCAGGAAGGTCGTGAGAAGGCTCGTTCCCTGGCTCTGTATGGCATCCTTGCATTTGTCATGATCCTGATCTTATGGGGAGCAGTTAACTTCATTGCAAAAGCGATCTTTGGCAACTCTGCTCCAGGCGCACTCCCAGATCAAGACTATGTTAAATTAATGGGACCGTAGTACACGAATAAAATAGCGCGGCGCCCAAGGGCGCCGCGCTATTTTATTGCTACGTTCATTTTCATACAATGTAACAAAAGGAGTTTATGTTCACTTTTGTCTTATCCTTTGGTTAGGTCTTTCCCTAAAGTCTAATACCAGTTTGGAGAATGAGTATTATGTCTCATTATGTGCTCAATTGAGGCACATAATACCGACCAATTAGCTGTCATTGTGAATGGGTCACCCCACCACGACAACGTGTCCAATTGGAATTAATCCACGACCAGCTTCCGCTAGCCGTGCCTTGTTACGACTTAGTCCTTGTTATCGAGTTTACCGTAGGTCGCCGTAAAGACGAACTTCGGGCACTCCCGACTCCCCTGACTTGACGGGCGGTGAGTACAAGGCTCGGGAACGTATTCACCGTGACGTGCTGATTCACGATTACTAGCGATTCCAGCTTCATGTGGGCGAGTTGCAGCCCACAATCCGAACTGAGGAAAGTTTTATCAGGATTTGCTCCACCTTACGGTATTGCGTCCCTTTGTACTTCCCATTGTATCACGAGTGCAGCCCAAGGCATCAAGGGACATGCTGACCTGGCGTCATCCTCACCTTCCTCTCCCGTGAGGGAGCAGTCTCGCCTGACACTTGTAACAGGCAACGAGGGTTGCGTTCGTTTCCCCACTTAAGGGAACAGCTCAAGCCACGAACTGACGACGGCCATGCATCACCTGTCATACACCCTCGAAGGCTACTCTAGTTTCCCAGAGTATGCAGTATGATTTCTAGCCTTGGTAAGGTTTTTCGCTTATCGACGAATTAAGCCTCATGATCCACCGCTTGTGCGAGCCCCCGTCTATTCCTTTGAGTTTTAAGCTTGCGCTCGTACTACCCAGGCGGTCTGTTTAACGTGTTAACTTCGTCTCGGAGGGGGTCGATTCCCCCCAAAACCAACAGACAGCGTTTAGGGCATGGACTACTCGGGTATCTAATCCGATTCGCTACCCATGCTTTCGTGCCTCAGCGTCAGGAAAGTCCCAGTAAGCTGCCTTCGCATTTGGTATTCCCCTCGATATCAACGGATTTCACCCCTACACCGAGAGTTCTGCTTACCTCTGACTTCCTCTAGTGATGCCGTTTCAGATGCGAGCTTTGGGTTGAGCCCAAAGATTTAACACCTGACTAACATCACCGCCTACGCACCCTTTACGCCCAGTGAATCCGGATAATGCTTGGGGCCTCTGTATTACCGCTCCTGCTGGCACAGAGTTGGGAGCCCCTTATTCATGAGCTAATGTCAATAAACTTCTTCACTCATAAAAGGTGTTTACGTGCCTAAGCACTTCATCCACCACGCGGCGTCGCTCCGTCAGACTTTCGTCCATTGCGGAAGATTCTCGACTGCGGCCTCCCGTAGGAGTATGGACCGTGTCTCAGTTCCATCGGTGGGGGTCAGGCTCTCACCTCCCCTAGCCGTCGTAGCCTTGGTAAGCCGTTACCTTACCAACAAGCTGATAGCCCGCAGGCCGTTCCAAAAGCGATAAATCTTTACCCCGAAGGGACCATCAAGTATTGCGCCGACTTTCGCCGGAATATCCCTGACTTTTGGGTACGTACCTACGTGTTCCTACCTCGTCTGCCGTGGGTCTAAACCCACTCGACTTGCATGCCTCATCCACGCCGCCAGCATTCATCCTGAGCTAGGATCAAACTCTAATTTAAGACAGGTACACAAATGTGTATCTGCGTTTTGCGAGCAGCCACTCACCGAAGAGCGCGCTCAAAAGCAAAACGATTTACCTAAGGATAAGACAAAAGTATCTATAAACACTTTTGTCTTGTGCTCACATATCTTTGTGGAAAGAATATGTGTTATTGCTGTGTGATGCATACCATTCTGATCAACAAAGTTGATCACAACAATATACTTCTCATATCTATAGTTGGGCTATAGATATGTTGTATGAAAATGTCAACGTACACACTGATCCCTTTCGGAAGTTCTCCTCGGAACTTACCCGTGAGAAAAGTGCCTCAAGGCACTCTTGTATTACCTCCGATGAACAGTGGCGCCATTATACAGATCGCTAAAAAAAATGCAAGCGTTTCCTGAGGAAAGAAATTCAGAACCCATCCCTGCAGCTCGCTGCAGCCATAATCTCCCCTTGGTCGGGGTCGATTCTGGCTAAGCGCCTACATAAATTCAGAATAATCGCTGCGCTCATTTCTTCATTCAAAAACTTTGCAAGTACTTTTTGGGTATATTTTTGTAAAGTATCAACAATGCAAAATCACCAACTAAGAAACCCGTATCACTGAGTCCATTTCCATAAAAAATAGAGCCTCCGGCGCGTGACGCGGCCAGGAGGCTCAGGCTGACTCGAGAGCACACACAATGTGGTGCTCGACCGAATCGAAGAACTGTTTGTTCTGAATTAGGAAACAATTTGTATGTAGAATCTTTGGTGACAGTTCGGTGAAAGTTCGGACGGGTTAGGTCGTACAGGTCACGTACAGGTCACGTTTGATTTCACATGTTGTTGCAGCACATCTTTCAGCAACGGTTCAGACGGGTTAGGTCGTACTTGGTTACGTACTGTATACACTGCATCAGCATTCGGTAAGAGAATGTTTAGGAGCTCTTTCTCCTTGTCACCGGCCGCAGTTGCGGCCGGTGACTTTTTCTTCCTTACACTGCCTGTGCAACAGGGTCACCCAAAGGGACCCGGCCGTTCATGACAGCGTTCTCGAGACGAAGCTTCAAGCGCTTGAGCGCAAAAGCCTCACCTGTCTCCTGACCACTCACTTCGTTACGCACCACATCTGTTTGCACCTGACCCTTCGGAGTATGTTGCTCCCTCCAGATCTTGATAACAAACGGACGTTTTTTGTACGTACCTTTCCATTCCACCGCGTACTCCTTGCCTTCCGTCAGGTTGGCGAGCATGTCGATGGTCAGATTGGACGAGTTCCATTTCGGCATCTCATCCGCAGGATTGTGAGCTGCCACGTCGAGCGCATCTTCAGCCATATGTACAGCTTCCGATGCTTGCCGCTCGACAGCTGACTGCCGCATACGAAGCGACGTGCGCAGAGCAGGATCATTGCTTCGCTTGTCTCCGAACAAGTACACACGATGGCGTGCTACCTGTTTCGCAAGATTGCCGACATCCTTCCGGGTCTTGCGACCCAAGAGCCACGAGATCAGGACTGCCAGCAGTACGAGTACCGCTGCGACGACGGCCGCCGTCCACACCTGATACTTCTCAGGGTTGAAGGTGTAGCTCTTAGCGAGATCTTCACCACCCCAAGCCAGCACCAGGTCGTGCAAGAACGGCTTCTCCAGCTTTTTGATACGACCATCGAAAGTAGACACCGTAGCACCCATTTTCTTAACCGTCTCTCCAAGATTGGAGATGTTGCCAGCATTCTCAGCAATGGCCCCGTTGGCCACGCCGATCTGCTCCGCCATCACCTGATAGCTTGCCTCAAGCTTTGCGGTGCGTTCCTTCAGGCCACCAATTTCGAGCCCATGGAGACGTACCGTGTCACGCAGCTTGCCGATCTGGCCTTCGAGTGCAGCAACAGCGTCATCGAGCATTTTCGGTGCCACGACTCCAGCCGCTACCATCTTCTCGGCCTTGGCCAGCCTCGCGTCGAGCTCGACATCAGCTGCCTGCAGTCCTTTGATCTCGTTGATCTGCCGCAAGAATTCTGCCTTGTCAGCATCGCTGACGCGGTTGTTCTTGCTATTGGCCCCCATGACCGTGATGAACTGCCGTACCGTCTGGAGCTTCCCAGCTGCCAGTGCGGCCTGCCGACGCGTTTCCATTTGCGTCGTCAGTTCGGTCTTGGGAACGAGTCCCAGGTAGACACCGTACTCCACCATATCCTTCAGGTGACCGACCGGCATATCCGGCGTCACTTCACCTTTCAGCGACATGTTGCTTTCGCTCATCACGTGATGGACGAAGCCGTACGGCTGCTGCTTCGCTTCGCTCAAGCGAGCGAAGGGTGCAGCACAGTGCGTCTTTGCGTATCCACGCAGCAACTCACCCACCTTGGTCCGCGAAACCATCGTGTCACCGGACTTGATCCCCAGCACCCGCTGGGTGTTTGTCCAGTCAGATTCGAAGGTGGCCGGGTCGCCCCAGACCCCTTCGCATGAGTACACCGGCTCTGCAGCCGACGCAGCCAGACTGGTCACCATGAGGAGACCAGCCATGAAGGCTCCTGCAAAAGAAAGTTTCATGAGTTTATCTCCCCATTTTTACGTTGAGTTTGCGGAGCCGGCGGCCGTGAGGCCGCCGGCAATTCCTTACCGACGCGGTGAGAATGCCCCACCGCAGCAGTCGCCCCCTGATGCGTTAAAGTTGAGATCAACCCCCGCACCAGCACTGGACTCCGAACCAGAGATCGCTCCTGCCGAGCTGTTACCACCCGCGTTGATGAGAGTGGTATTTCCGGCACAGTTGCCGTCTTTACAGCTGTCGGCACGAATCTCGGCGGCCCAAGCACCATGTCCAAGAGCGGACAAGAGCTGAACGCCGAGCTTCGCTACGAAGCGACCATTGGCCTCTTGCGAGAACGGCTGCGTCAGCAGAACAACGGGCTTACCGTTGTTCAGCTTCATCGTTCCATCAGGCCCTTCGGTCTGGTAGATGATGAGTGCTCCGACCTCCATCCCCATTTCGCTGGTGATGTGTCCTTGATACACTGCAGCCTGGTCGAGCAGTCGGTTACGAAGAATCGTACCGGCTGTCTTCCCTTCACCAAAGTGCACCGGGAATCCGGCACGGTAGTCAGTCTGCTGTTTCTTGAGCCAGCGGTCCGACAGAATCGGCATCTGAGTATCGTACTCAGTGCGTTGATTATCATCCCACTGGTTGACGTACGTGTCATCCGAGACACGCTCGATCGGAGCTTTGGGACCCAATGAAGAGCACCCCGTAGCTCCGACTACCAAGGCCGCAAGCAGCGACCGCGAGAAGATTTTCGTCTTCATTCTACATCTCCTGTTGTTAGTCGCAGATCACGCGGAATTGCTGCGGCATGTTCACGGTATCTTCGATTCGAAAATCGAAACTCGGAATATACTGATCGTCAGTACAGCAGCATCCAAGCACTTGGCTCGGTAGATGCAGACTGTGATCACCATTGATCGGTTGACCTGTCGCTACGATCCGACACTCAGGCTCGACCGGAGGGGTCGGGGCTGGAGGCGGTGGTTTGGGTGGATCGTAGGTAAACCCTGCGTTGTTGCAGCTCTTGCCCGGGTCATCCCGGAACCAGTAGCTGAACAAACCCTCACCAAGCGGACAGATGAGCGCCTTGTCTTCGCGGCCAAGCAGTTTTTCAACCAGCTCGGTCACGCCATGATGACCATTGATGAGGCCATTCATGTAGAGAAAGACGATCTCGTCTGGTACCGTTTCCCAGTAGCACTGCTCGGCAGCCGAATACTTCTCCGGATGCTCATACTTGTCCCGGGAGGTAAAGCAAGTTTGCTCTACCATCAGAGGTTTGAGTCCCTTGAGGAACTCTTTCTCTTCCTGGGTCTTACCTGGGAAACCAGCCGCAAGATCAGACCGATAGTGATCGACCGTCCGAAGACATTGGTCGAACAACGATCCAGGTGTTGCGTGGAATGACGAGTATCGCATCGATTTCCACTTTCCCCGAGGGGCAAGCGGAGTCGACGGAAACTCTGTTTTGATTTGGGCGTCGCCTGCGGGCTCTGCCACAGACGAGGTTGAAAAACACAGGCAGCCGATGGCTACCATCGCAATCCAACCGAGCGCCCGCAAGCGTATGCTATGCATTGTTGTTTCCTCTTCAGTTGTGACGAACGCGGTTCCCTTATCATGACACCACGAATGATCCGTGTGTCAAGATATAATCCGTGGAGGGTTTTATAGCATACTTTTAATAAAAAATCAAGTGATTATTGAAGCTTGTCCTGCAGTCAGATCTAGCGACACAAAATCAATGCTGTAAGCCCTTGACCTGTTCCAGGAATCGGCGGCAGGCAAAAGCCGCCGATTCGGAACTAAATTCGTAATATACTCTTCGAGTATTTACTCATTTAAAAAATGCCCTACCGGGCTGGTAGGGACATGGATGTATTGATCACTCGAAGAGTGTCAAAGGTTAGGATGCGGTGACCCAAGCAAGCTTGAGTCACCGCGACAGCGATGCGACCGAGTTACTGGCCGGTACTACCCCGGCTTACGCCGTAGGTGACACCGATCAAAGTTTCGGCGACCGAACGGTTGGCGACTCCCGCTGCCTGGCCGGGCGTGTTGCTGACGGCCTCACCGAAAGAAAACACATGCTCACTGGCGAGACCCTGGAAGCTTGCCATGACGCTTTCGCATCCATTTGCGCAACCCTGCAGACTGAGGTCGATCTGCTGGTTCAGCGAGAGGTTACCCTCCTTGATGACGTGAGCGACCGATTCGTCGCCTTCGGTGTTCACGACACCTTCACCGGCGATGCCACCGACTCCATTGAGGACCACCTGGAGGGTCTCGATGGGCTGAACGCAGATTTCCGGGTCGCAGGCCGATGCATTGGTCACGAGGCCGAGTGCCAGTGCTGCCGAGGCAGCGGTCAGTGCGAAGAACTTGGTTTTCATGTCTCATCCCCTTCTGGATTGACGTGATGTATGTGTTGGCAATGCGCCAACGGTTCTTGCCCCACAGCGTGGGACAAGGTTGGTGGTTTCCAGAATTTTGTTCTGGAAGAGACCAACACATGACCACGTCGTGAAGACATGCCAAAGCTAGCATACATTAGAAAAAAGTCAAGCCTCAACTGTTGACGTTGCGGCTTGACCTCGCTTGGCTTCTGGAACAGAATGATTTCCCTTACTCCTCACCAAAACGCAGCTCCTGTGCGCGATCCTTGAAGTCGATCTGTTCTTGTTGTTCAAATCCAGATTCTGGTTGCCACAATTGTTCAAACTCAGCCATATCTTCTTCACCACCTGATGGCATAAATGATCCAAGCACACCAATGATCACAAGCACAACATACTTCCACTTATCAGTACCAATTCCACTAGCCTCTGTCACTGGTCGTGCTGCTACTAAATGACGGAACAAAAGCACGTTGAAACGGAAAGACCAGATGCTTGTAAATACGGCATACACAATAAAGAGGAGTCCCCCTGCTGCGATTAATCCAATATTTCCAAGCAGGTCTGGATAGTCTGCCTCTCCGGGAATGCCCAGGAAGAAGATCATTGCAACAACAGCCCCAATAACCATAACTACCATCGGCAACGCAATAATAGACACGAATAGGCCCTTACGCCACAAGAGCGGCCACCAGTTACCCTTACCTAGTTCACGGGCCCGAAATACTGAGGACAGACCAGTGAAACCTTCCATGATGTATGCGTACACCATGAAAGAAATGAATGGACCGATCACAATATACGGAATGATGATACTACTCGCTCCTTGGACGATCAGCATCATCAGTAACATGACCCATAGCCCAGACCAAAAGAAATGTCCCTTGGCCCAATCCCAGCCATCCTTGAGACGTACTTCAGCCGCATCAGAATCTGTTGCAACCACCCGCTGCACAGCCAAACTGAAAACCAAGAACAAGAATGAACCACCAACCGCAACAATGAACATCAGCGCTCCAGCCACGATCGGTTGCGCCGTCATAAGCATTGCCGACAAACCTAGGAGCGCAACAAAAACCACAAACAGCAATAATGTCCATCCCACAAGTGACCACTTCTTCCAAGCGTACGACAAGCTACCCATAAACAGACTGCCGAAACTCGGTAACAAAACGGCGTCTGTACTGACCGGCGTATCACTGCCACTGTGCTGTGCTGCGGTGATCGCAACCTCAATAACAGACTCATCGTGGCCCGCGGTACGCATCTCAGCCTTGATCGACTCAACATCGTGACCTAATGATAGTCGTTCTTTCACTGCTGCGAGTAATTCTGGAGACATAGAAATAAACTGATTAACCTGGATAAACTTATTCGTAGCATACCATTTTGCAGGCGGGAGTGTTTAGCGTACAATGCACAACAATATGGATACACACGAAACGATCGTTATGTCAGTGGGCGGATCGCTCATTGTGCCCGACCAAATCGATACTGAATTCCTCAGTACGTTTAAAAAATTTGTAGAAGCAGAGATCGCCGAAGGAAGGCGATTTATTATTATTGCCGGCGGCGGCCGCACCGCTCGAAATTATCAGGATGCGGCCGCCGCCGTAGCTGAACTCGCCACCGACGACCTCGATTGGATGGGTATCCACGCCACTCGCCTTAATGGCCACCTACTCCGCACCATCTTCCGTGATTCTGCCCACCGCGTGATGCTCACCAATCCAGACGAGATCCTCGATGTACCAAAGGATGAAAAAGTGGTGATCGCGTCTGGCTACCGACCAGGCAGCTCGACCGACCTTCGTGCAGTCCAGATCGCTGAACTCGTCGGTGCTAAGAAAGTGATTAACCTTTCAAATATCGACTACGTCTACACCGACGACCCTCGCACTAACCCAGACGCAAAACGGATCGAAAATATCAGCTGGGGCGAGTTCCGTGCCCTGATCCCAAGTGAGTGGGATCCAGGACTGTCTGCCCCGTTTGATCCGATCGCCGCTAAGGCCGCTGACGAAAAAGAGATCGAGGTTGCCATCATCAATGGCAACAAGCCAGACGCACTGACTGATTATCTCCACGGAAAAGAATTTATTGGAACAAAGATCGCGTAGATAACAAAAGCGCCGGTCCCTTCGGGACCGGCGCTTTTGTTATCTACGCACGCTTCACTTTCAGCAGATGACGCAAGTATCGTAGTTCAAACAACTCCAAAACCACGAGCATGACAACACTCAATAAGATCAGGTACACACTGGTCGCCTGAATGAGTGACAATGTAAAACCGATCATGGTTGGTACTGTATCGGTGTGAATCGTTGTTGGAGCTGCATGATTCATTTCAAAATCCATCAGGACCGGCTGAGCTTGTGGCACACCAAACAACACTGCCGCGGATAAACAAGACATCTGCCCGGCGCCACACTGTGTCACGATACTCTGAATAGTAACAACACTAAACGCCAAGAGTCCGATCACACCCAGTGCGGCCGCCACCCTTCTTATTGAATCTTTCATAGTACGCTTAGTATAACAGAGAACGACACACGCTATTGCAACTCTTTGTACACTGACTCCTGCGCATCATGAAGCCGCTCTGCAACATTCTTACAGTACGGATTGAAGCGATACACATCTTCAAACAGCTTCATATCGTCTTTCACGCTCTCAACCGCATCCATCAAAAATTGGAATGAGAGCGTATCGATCTCGGTTCGATTAAAGCCAGCTCGCACGATCGACTGACCAATGTAATGTGTCAAAAACAAAGTCTCCGCCAGACGCTTATCATGTTCATCGGCGGTCATCTCAATAATATTGAAACCAAAATCAGCAAACTTCTGCTTCAGCATCTGATACATGTCGTTCTTGAGCGCATAGTCAGTAACCACAATACGGAAACCACTCACATCGCCTTTATGTTTTTTGTAACTAACCGGGCCGAACATCGGATGTGTCGAAATAAATCGACGCCCATCGCAGTGCTTGTGACAAAGCTCGCTGGTGTGTTTCTTTACCGTTGCCACATCGATCAGCACCGTCTCGGGTAGTGCATGTTCGAGCACTGCCAACATCCGCTCTTCGTACTCACTGATACCATCGCACAAGATGACCACATCTGACTGCGCTGCGGTCTTGAGGTCAAAGAAGTTCTTGCCGTCTGGCTCGTGCCGTCGGGAATGCACTCGAAACTCAACCTCTGGAAAAAAGCGCTGTCCCAGCTCAAGCAAGAACTTTCCAAAGTTTCCGTGTCCAATGATGCCAACTGTATTAACCATGATGTGTACTTAAAAACTGCTCAACTTCAGCTTCTAACGCCTCAATTGAATCGGTGTTCATAATCACGTAGTCCGATTCTTTAAGTGCACCAAAAATATCCTGCTTGGTTGGATCGTCTGGATTCATCTCACGTAATTCTTGAGCGTGCCACTCTTCAAATGACACGTGGTCAGTCTCACTTCCCCGCTTCACGATACGTTCGTACCGGATCTGCGGATCAGCATCAACACCAAGCACAAATCCTCCCTGCTCTTTGATGTACTTTGCTTCTGCGACGGCTCGTATACTTTCTATTACCGCATCGCCGCCACATTCTTTCGCTCGTGCTACCAACTGTTCAAAGATAAATGTTGGACCACCTTGTTTCCGAAGATCATTTGCGGTCTGTGTCAATGTATCTCGATTGACCGGCAAGCCTCGCTTCTCCACTTCTTCGGTAATAAGCGTACGTGCTGAAAAATGACTGAAGCCTTTCTGCTTCACCAAATAATCAGCCACACATCCTTTTCCTGCACCAAATGAACCTGTGAGACCGATGAACATAACTATTTCGTTTTTTTAGCAGCCTTGTACATTGCGTACGTCACCACGAGTGGGCTGGCAATACAGATCGAAGAGTAGGTACCTGCGAGTACACCGGCCAGCAATACCAGCGCAAAGGTCTGTGTCACTGAACCGCCAAAGAAGTACAGACCAAGGAGCACTACCAAGGTTGTTACAGATGTGTTTATAGAACGAGCCATAGTTTCAGAAACTGCTGAACCGACGATCTCATCGTATGGCTTGGTGAGTGTGTAGGTGACTTCTTCACGCACTAAACCACCTGGCTCAGTATGCTTCTTGCGGTGTTCAGTCCGGTTCTTGGTCAAGTTTTCACGCACGCGGTCAAACACCACAATAGTGTCGTTGACCGAGTATCCCAGTACCGCCAAGAGAGCCATCACAAAGAGCACGTCTACTTCCACTCCAAAGGTGTAGCCCAAAATACTCATAAGCGCAGTTGGCACGAGCACATCGTGGATGAGCACAAAGATCGTGATCGCGCCATACATCCATGAACTGACCGGAGTACCGATACCAGCAAACGCAAACGCAACGTACAAGACAATAATTGAAACTACTCCAAAGATGGCCCAACCGGCCTTTCCTCTAAGCTCCTCCCCGATCACTGGACCAATAGAGGTAAATCGAGTCACTTCTCCTCCTTCACCGATCTGTGTAACAGCTTCAACCAACTCACCACGCTGCTCATCGGTCAGATCTTGCGTACGAATGAAGTAGGTATCTTTACCAGATTCATCAACCGACGCGCGAACTGAATACTCTGCAAAACCAAAGCCACCAACTGTCTCCTCAACTGTTTCTTTTGACGGAGCTGCTTCATATGACACCTCAGTCAGTGAACCTCCTGTAAAGTCGAGACCTAAGTTGAGTCCAAGAGCGCTGATAATGATTGCGCTTCCAACCATTACGACCGCAGCAATGGTCAACAACAATTTTCGATAGGTAATTACAAACATACGCGTTACTTTACGAGACCATTACCGAATAAAAATGATAGTGGTTTGCCATCCTTCTTTTTCACATCAGGCAATGCAACAAGTAGCGTTCGAGTGATCACCAGTGCCGAGAACATAGAAACAAGTACACCCATACCAAAGACGAGGGCGAATCCTTTCACGAGGGACGTACCAAACCAGAACAAGATGATCGCTGAGAGAAGACTGGTGATATTACCATCACGGATCGCGCTCCACGCTCGAGAGAACCCAACAGTTGCAGACTCCCGACTACCAGCACCATTCTTATACTCCTCCTTCATGCGCTCAAAGACGAGCACGTTAGCGTCGACTGCCATACCGAGCGAGAGGACGAAACCAGCGAGACCAGCAGCAGTGAGTGTAACTGGTACCAACTGGAAGAGGGCAAGCATAATGATAATGTATGAGAACAATGCTACACCAGCTACTAAGCCTGGCAAGCGATACCACAACACCATAAAAAGCAGTACCAGCCCAAGACCAATGACACCCGCTTCGACACCACGATCAAGTACTTCAGCACCAAGTGTCGCACCGATGGTTTGTGTGCTCTGAAGCTCGATCGGTACTGGAAGAGCACCGAAGCTTAAGTTTTTTGCAAGCTCACGCGCTTCCTCTGGAGTAAAGCCACCTGAAATGATCGCTGTTCCACCAGTGATCGGCTCATTGATAACCGGAGCAGAAAGCAGTTCACCATCAAGGAAAATACCGAGCTGGTGTCCGACATTATTTCGAGTAATTTCAGCGAACAGGTCAGATCCCTCTGCGGTAAAGCGAACCGCCACTAACGGTTCATTAGAAAGCTGTCCCGAGTTTGAGCCTGCAAACTGCAAAGTAGCGGTTTCCAAGTACCGACCAGTTAGACCCGTATCTGTAAATGGAAGCGGTAATTCTTCTGCCGCCGTTGCTGGGTCTACCATTTCTCCATTGATCTCAACTGCACTGATCGCTGCACCAGTGCCACTGGCTGATTCGGCGAGAGAGCTGAGGCTCTGCAAGGTGTCATACTGTGCTGCCAACTCTTCACTGTACAACTTGAATTCAAGAAGTGGTGTCCGACCGATCTCTGCTACCGCTTGACTCACGTCGGTCACACCAGGAAGCTCTACCACCAACCGCTCTACCGGCTGATCAGTCACGAAGCTACTGCGTTCTACTTGCACGATCGGCTCTGATACACCAAAGACGTTCACACGGCGTTCAATGACATCACGCAATACATTCATGAGTTCAGGTATTTCTGCTGGCGCAATATTCGAAGTGTCTGCTTCGTATACCAAGTGCGACCCGCCAGCGAGATCAAGACCAAGTTTAAATGGATGCTCAGAGTCAGGCAGGACCGCATTACTTTTAACTGTCAATGCCAACCAGCCCAATAAGCCGATCAGCACCAACACTCGGAACCACCGCAAAAATGCGACTGACTGCTCCGAGGGTTGCTCTTTCGTGGATTTAGACATATATAAGAAAAACTATGGTTCCTGTTATACCACACACTGGCCTCGCTCTGCACTCTACACAAAAAAACTATGTGTTTTCTGCTTTTTTAACTTTTTCTCCAGAAAGAGAAACGAGATTGTGAAGCAAGTACGCAATAGTGATCGGACCAATACCACCCGGCACTGGCGTGACCAATGCTGCTTGTGGATAGACATCACGATGAACATCGCCCACCAATTCACCACCATCTTCAGAAGTGCCCGCATCAAAAATGATCACTCCTGCTTTGATCATGTCAGGAGTAATAAACTGCGGCTTACCAACACCACTCACAATAATGTCTGCTTGCTGTAATACGTGAGGATCGAAGGTATCTTTATTGAGCACTGTTACTTCAGCACCTGCTTGCCGCGCATACGCTGCAGCTGGTGCTCCGACAAGCCTACCTTCACCAAGCACCACCACTTGCTTCCCGACCCACTCGACTTGGTGCTGCTTGCTGATCTCGTCGATGGCACCGACCACTGGCGACAAACACGCTGCTGGATCATGACCAAAGACAAACCCATCTGGATCTTTCTCGACTGGCACGGTAGCCAATACCGCCTGCATATCAACTTGAACAGGAAGCGGTAACTGCACCACTACCCCATCGGCTTCAGGCGCAACTCGAGAGACACATGCGATCACATCGTCTGTAGTGACCGTTGCAGGTAGCTCGACCACATTAAGTGCAATACCAACTTGTGCGGCTTTTTCTTTTTTCATCGCTAAGTAGCGCTGCGTCTCGAAGTTGGGAGCGCAGGTAATGGCAGTGAGTCGCGGCGCGCCCGAAGGGCGCGCCGCGACCACTGCCGCTACATCAACTAAGATCCTCTCTGCAATTGCTCTACCCTCCACGATCATAATGGCGGCAGTATAGCAGACTTTGTACTATTTTGGGCTAGAGTCCAGCGTCTTTTTTGAGTGCTGCTACCCCATCCTCGATCTTCACTTTTGGCTCCCAACCCAAACACTTCTTTGTCTCAGTAATATCTGCCATGGTCCGCTTTGGCTCTAGTCGAGCAGCCACGTACTCGATCTCTCCACCGATCATCTTGGCGAGTTCGTTGATACTCGTTTGCTTTCCGGCTCCCACATTAAAGACCTCGCCATTCCCTACTGTATCGAGTGTTGCAGACTTCATGACCGCGTCGATCACATCACTAATGTGCGTAAAATCTCGCGTCTGTTCACCATCACCAGTAATGGTCATCGGCTTCCCTTCTTGGCGCTGCTTGAGAAACTTGCCGATCACCAGCGCATACGCCCCTTCCGGATCGAAGTGCGGACCGTACACATTGAAGAAGCGGAGTGACACCGTCTTAAGACCATAGATCTCACTCCACAGACGCATCAGCTGCTCACCCACATGCTTCTGGAGCGCATACGGGCTTTTTGGTTGTGGCGGTAGATCTAGTGATAGCGGCAAAGTTTCCTGATCACCGTAGGCCGAACTCGACGCCGCGTAGACAATTCTCCCTACCCCAGCCGCACGTGCCGCTTCAAGCACCGAAAGTGTTCCATTCACATTCACATCATGTGTTTCCTTTGGATGCTCGATCGAAAACTGCACTCGTGGCAGTGCTGCCAAATGGACGATCACGTCAACACCACTGCATAACTTGGTCAGCTCTGCTGTATTACGAATGTCTGTCTTATGAAAATCAACCGCATCCGGCAAACGTGCCGGGTCAGTCCCCGCACTGAGATCATCAACCACTTTCACTGTATGACCCTCAGCGACCAAGTACTCAGATAAGTTGGTTCCAATAAAACCAGCGCCGCCGGTGATCAAAAATGTTTTTGCCATAGTTACTACTTATTTTTATGTAGTTTCTATAACTGCACGAATCTCATTTAAGTTCCAGTTCTCATTAAGATAGTTGCAATGGTCTTCATTGCGATCTGGACATCAAGTAGGAGCGAGCGCCGCTCAAGATAGAAAAGGTCATAGGACAACTTTGTGACCGTACGTTCAACATCAAGTCCACCTCGAGGCACATCAAAGTTGTTGATCTGTGCCCAACCAGAAAGACCAGGCTTCAAAAAGTGACGCGCGTTGTAATACGGAATCCTCGTTGCGTACTCAGAAGCAAGTGCAGGCATCTCCGGTCGAGGCCCGATAAATGAAAGATCACCTCGCAACACGTTCAAGAGTTGCGGCAACTCATCGATCCGAGTCACTCGCAAGATGGAACCGACTTTTGTATCGACAAGTTGACTACTGAGCGCCTGCGAACCAACATCAGCACCATTCTTGGTCCTAAACTTGTAAATAGTGACTGGGCGGTTGTACTGACCAACTCGCACTGTGGTGTAGAACAGTGCGCCGCGATCTTCGAGCTTGATCGCCAAAGCAACAAGAGGAAATAATAGCGCCGACGGAAGCAATAGCATCAACGCCCCCACAACATCGATCGACCGTTTCACCACATCGTAGATCGCCTTCTTTGACTGCGAGATATTTGAGATAAACCAATCGTACCGCAGCGTGTTGACCGGCACCCGATCGAAGGTGTCCTCATACAGACGATTGAAGTCTAGAAACGTGAACTCAAAACGCAAGAACGACAGATCAAACAAGACTGGCAGGAATGATCTGATGTGTTTCCCGGTCGAATCAGCAACGATCAGTTCCACCCGCTCCTTTTCCATGAGAGCCAAGATCTTACTTTCAAAATCCGGTGTATTGATGAGTGTCTGTTCGTCAACGATCCGAATGAAGTAATAATTATACCGATCGTTATGATTGATCTCGTCCACTAACTCCACCGCTTCTGGACCATCTGCGATCAAGATCGCTTTATGTCGTTGCTTTGGTGACAAACTCGGCACTAAGCGAAGTCGCCACGCACTTACCAAGATCGTCGAAATGATCAGATACAACACCAGGTTTGTCTTCGGTGTGATGCCGAACGGAATAATGAAGAAGAGGACACCTGCCACTACCACATTGATGATCTGCGCGTACAAAATTCGACTGACGAGCAGTTTCTTAAGCAAGTTGGTGTGTTTGTCATACAAGCCAAGGATGAAGAACACAAACAGCCAAACACCGGAAAAGATCAAAAACGGTGGCACGTGCATTTCGAGCCGTTCGAGGGTGGGCAGCTCAAAATAGCGCACTAGCAAGGTCAGCCACAGTGCGACATTGAACGCAATAATGTCTCCCAAAATAAGGATTGACAATTCTCGGGCTCGTTCTCCCATAAATGTGTTAAATCCTACCTAAGTTTGCTGGAATAGCAATACTTTTCAAACACTGGACTCTACAACCCCAAAACCGTATGCTTGGTTATATCTCTTTATGGAAAATCAGAAAAAACTGAATATCCTCTACCTCATCACCAAAAGTAACTATGGTGGTGCACAAAAATATGTCTTGGAGCTGGCGGTAGCAGCAAAAGAAGCTGGTCATACGGTGCAAGTGGCGTGTGGCGGCACCGGCGAAGCCGGTGCCGCCACTGGCAAGCTGGTCGATAAGCTCACCGAGGCTCAGATCAAAACCCACCCGATCAAACACTTTATGCGAAACATGTCACTTGGTCGAGACCTCCTCGCTTTCTTTGAAGTCTGGCGACTGCTACGCAAAGTCAAACCAGATGTGCTGCATGTCACTAGTTCAAAAGCTGGCGGTATCGGTGCGCTCGCTGGACGTCTCGCGTTCACGAAACGGATCATTTTCACCTCACACGGGCTCACCGTCGATGAAACTTGGCGACCACGCTGGCAGCGGATTTTGATATACGCAGGCACATGGATCACACTGCGTCTCGCCCACCACAGCATTATGATCTCAACCGAAACCTACAAACGAGCACGTGCTATGCCTGGCATGACTGACCGCGTTTCACTCATCAAGAACGGAATTGGATCGATCGAGTTTTTGGAGCGGAAGGCGGCGCGAGCGAAGCTCGCGCCGCACGTTCCCTCTGAAGCAACTTGGATCGGCGGCATTGGTGAACTCCATCCAAACAAAAATTGGTCTGCAGCGATCGAAGCAATGACATCCCTACCCCCACACACACAGCTACTCATCATTCATGACGGTGAAGAAAGAGAACGACTAGAGACACTGATCCTTACCCATGAACTGGAAGACCGAGTACACCTCATTGGCTACGTAGACAATGCACCAAAATATCTATTGGCCTTTGATGTGTTTCTCTTGCCCTCTGTAAAAGAAGGACTTCCGTATGTCCTACTTGAAGCTGGACTGGCAGGACTGCCAATTGTCGCAAGCAACCTTCCTGGCAACCAAGACATCATTGACACCGGCCACACCGGTCTACTGGTTGAACCGACGCCACAGCTACTCGGAACTGCGCTTGGTATGCTGGTCAGAGATGAAAGTATGCGAAACCGTATGGGCACTGCGCTCCAAGAAACCATACAAAAGACCTTTTCACTTGAGCGTATGTGCAGAGAAACCTTTGCAACCTACTCGGTCAACAACTCCCGCGGCTGATACTTCGCTGTTGCGTAACGCCGCATACCCATCACCATCCCCACTGCCAAAAACTCCGTCATGAGATGCGATCCACCATAACTTAAGAACGGGATCGTGGTACCTGTCACTGGCAACAGTCCAATATTCATACCAATATGCACAAAAAAGTGTGCCACAAACAAGATACATACTCCAGCCGCAAACAGGCGCTCGAAGTTCGCCGCACCACGCACAGCGCTACGTAACAATCGCCACACCACCAACGCAAACAGAATAAATAAAAGTATCACCCCCAATAGACCCCACTCTTCAGCAAATGCAGCAAAGATGAAGTCTGTCTCATACTCTGGCAAAAACAACAACTTCGACTGTGTTCCGTACCCGATTCCTTTTCCAAATAGCTCTCCGGAACCAATCGCGACGGTCGATTGATACGCGTTGTATCCAGCACCCTGAATATCAGACAGCGGATCAAGGAAGGTCATAATGCGCTCTTTTTGATAGTCAAAAAACACAAATTGCCACATGAGTCCGAGCACTACCGATCCCAACGTAAACACAGTTAGCAAATGTCGTAGTTTGATACCAGACACCAAAACCATGCCTAGCCACACAAAAAATAGGATGATTGCTGAGCCGAAGTCTGGCTGAATGAACACGAGTCCAAAAACCCCAATTGCGTATATTCCCGAGACAATAATATGACGAAAGTCACCGATCAATTCGTGCCGTTTCGCAAAGTACTTTGCCAGCACAATTATCAAAATTAGCTTAGCCGGATCTGAAGGTTGGAGCGAGAAGAATCCAAAGTCGAATCGACTTTGGGCTCCGAGGGTGATCTCACCAATCACTAACACCAAGAGCAGCATTGCCACCGTTGCGACATATAAGAAAAAAGCGATGTTACCGGTGCGCAGAAAACGATAGTCCGGAATCATAGCCAGAAACATTACGAGTACCGCCAGGCCGATCCAGAGAAGCTGTCGATCAAAAAAAGCGTTATCGCCGACGTGAGAGTACATGGTGACCAACCCCATACAGGTCAAGCCAAGGACGCTCAAAAAAAGTGTGAGGTCAAAACCAGAAAAGAATACCCGCAACTGTCCCATAGCTGCTATTGTACGATACTTAGCATGATCGTTGTCTTGCGAAAGTTACCGAAGTGGCGCGAAGTTGGCCTTCGTCTTTGCAATTACATCGATCTTAGTTGGTCCGAGCTCACAGAGCGCCGAGGTGATCTCTTCATAGATACGCGCGAGATCAGCCCCGGTCGGAGCAAAATAAGCATTCTCAGGAGCCGTCGCGATCGCTTGAATAAAGGAACGATCAACCCCTTCACCAAGCCCGATAGCGTAGATCTCGATACCAGTCTCATCAAGTTGCTTTGCGGCAGTAATTGCCGCTGTCACGATCTCTTCATCTCCTTCTGCGGTTGGCAGACCGTCTGTCAGTAGCACCAAGACACGACGAGCGTTTTCATTATGCTGTGCTGAGTTAAGGACAGCATCTACTAACGAGAACGCGGCTGGTGTGTTGGTAAAGCCAGTTTCTTCAGCCGCATCAATTTTTAGGCCTCGTACCAACTCAGCTACATTCTGTTGTGTGCGAGAAAGTCCAGAAACTATCTGCGCTTCTGTCGCAAAGGTTACCACCGCCACCTGGTCGTTCTCCTGCAGCGAGGAAACAAACTGTTCTGCGGCCGCAAGTGCTGCCGAGATCGGCTGTGGCGGATCGCCCCCGTCGTTATTCATACTACCTGACAGGTCGATGCCGAGCGCAACATCAGTTGGGATGACACAACTACGCACCGTCTTCGCGATCGGATTAGGCCAGGTAAACACTAGATCCTGCGTCGACCTGGCTGGGATGAGTTCCGCAAGTGTTTGAGATGCAGCAACTGGTTCTCCTCCTTCATTGAAGATAGTCGCCACCACCTCAACTGCGTTTGCATCTGTTAGTGCTGTGTTTTCGATCTCGACATCAAGTCGTGGTCTCGTATCTGCTCGGATGAGTTCAATCTCTTGGGACCGGAATTGATCACGACCCACTGACGCAGGGATCCACATATCCGCTTGTTGCAAGACCAATCTTGTTTCGGTCACCGGCGCTGCCCCATCAGTCTGTATCCTTCCTTCAAAGATCGGGTAGACACTGTTTGGTGGCAAAATAGTACTACCTGACCGAGTCGCAACCAACGTATTACCATTGTATAACTCAAAGGTATAAGGCAACTCTGGTGTTGCTGCTACCTGGTTTTGATTATCAACATAGGCAACAACGTTGTACTGACCCTCGACGATCTCGAAACTCTTTGCCCAGACCAACCGTGGCGGAAGCACGTCTGCTGTACAAATACGCACACAAGAACCACCACAGTCGATTCCTCGTTCATCGCCACTCTGTTTTCCGTCAAAGCAGCTTGTTGGTTCGTAATACACCGTAAAGTACACCAACGCAAAAACGAGTACCCAAAACAAACCAAAACCAGTACCGTACTGAATACGGCGGCCAATTGCCCACGGGCGCATAGTTCTACGACTCATGATGTCTCTATTGTATCAGGTAACCCGCCCCATCAGCAGCTGTACTCACAAAGAAAACACGAGACCTGTAGGACTCGTGTTTTCTTGTCTTTAGGTCTCCTCAACTCGACCTGGCGTCTCAACTGTAACCTGAGTGCTTCCCTTCGCTCCAGTCGTCGATTCGACACAATCGAGTGTATACGTACTCTTTGCAGTGATCGGACCAGTCACAAGTGACCCGGTTGGACCGGACACACTCGGATCAAAATTATGTGTCGCGATCTGAGGTCCGTACAGCGAACAGGATATTGGGTATGATACTTTTGTGTCCCAGTGGATCGTTGCTTGATCACCACTTTTCACAAAGTCTTCGATGGTCAGGGTCATCGGTAATAGTGGTGCAGCGAGCTCGTTCGTGATCGTTACAATATTATCCGTCTCATCTCCCTCTTCGATCTTATCAGTGCTATCGACATGCACAATGACTCGATACGGTCCAAACGGCACATCAATGGCAAGTAACTCATTTTGAGCTGGAGTATCACCAGTAGCAAGACCAGCAAAACTCGGATTCACTGTTGCATCAATGGTTCCATCATTCCCAAAATCTACATCAAGTTGGTTGATGAACGGACCAGCTGAACCTTCACCATCATTACGAACCACATAAGCAAGAGTAAGCGCGTGATAGGTACCAGTAGTAACATCAAACGCAGCTGATGGTGTCACACTACCGACGATAGGAAGCAAGTTTGGTGGCGTCATCGCACGAATTTGTACAGTTGCTGGTGCTGAGGTGCCGCCTGGTCCAGTACAGACGATCGTATAGGTCTGATCTGCGGTAATGTTGCTGATCATCTCACTACCAAGTGGTACAGCCTTACTTCCTGCCCAGTCACCACTGGCGGTACATTCAGTTACCGATCCAGTAGTTGTCCAATCTAACGTGACATTCCCATGATATGGCACATCGATCGGCACAGTTGAACCATTAACAGTCAACGATACAGTTGGGGTTACATACACTGTGTAATCGAGATATGTCTGAGATCCTTCATACTGCACCGTAATACGTTCAGTCTCGGTTCCTGGAGCACCATTATCTCCGGTAACCTCCCAAAATGCACTGGCAGCATTTTGTAGTACATCAATTGCATCAGGACTATTGGAATCAGTCATTGATGTTGCAGGGTCAAGTGTGATATCAGGGTCCGAACAATCATGATTGTCACCAAAATGAACCGTTAGATTTTCGACTTGTCCATTCATCAAATTTCTTGCCGCGATACTACCCGGACCTACTGCGATCGGCAGGTTTGTGTAGATATCACAAACCGACACCAGACTTGAGTTTTCATCTGGATTGACCGTGATCGTTCGCGATGGACAATTAGTCGACCAAGCACCGGCCGTATCCTTTACTTTGTAGTACACAGTGTATACACCCGGAGTCAGTGCAGCCGTATCAAAACTTGAATCGCTGCCTGGTCCGTCACTATGCCACAAAGTTCCAGTTTCACACGAGGCGATTCCATTACCGACACGCCATTCGTGCTGCGCTATTCCGTTTACCGCATCATAGCCCATACCCTCAAAATGCACACTCGCCCCATCTGAAACCGTCACTGCACCTGCCGGTTGCAGGATGAACGCCATCGGTGGCTCATTTAGAGGAGCATCACAAGTACCAGCAACTGCATTCCATGTGTATGCGTCCTGACAACTAAATTCACATTTCGCTGTTGTATTTACAGCTGAATACACTTTTTGAGTATCAACCACAAGATCCAGCTGATCACTAACATACAAGACTGCATGCAGTGGGGTTATCCCGAGACATTGCGCTGTAGTGGCAGGAATACATCTCGCTCCATCCCACTCTTCGTCAGCCGCACATAAAGTCACCGAAACAGACCGCCAACCTGAAGTCAACGCACCATCATCCTGTGCTAAAACTTGAAAGGTCTTCACGCCACCGGTCAGCCACGCATGACTAGTTGGCAAATGCGTATCACTAGGAATATATCCAACACCTGGCAGCCACTCATCGACCACAGCGTCCATGTTCCAATCAATGCCATATCGAATCAGATCACCCGGGTCAGACGCAACGATCGTAAAGCGCTGCTGATCACCACTTAAATTACTATTACCACTATCTGGAGTAACCACTGGCACACTTGGCGCCGCGTTTGCTTCAACGCCAGCAGTTCGTACGGTATACACGATGGTTGTGGCAGGAATTGGATGCTGGTACGGCGTCCAACTATGACCACTGTCACCAAGAAGTAAACCAGAAATGGTTCCGGTATATCCAGTCAAGCTGACACCAGCTGGTTGTTCACTCATCGGAGTATTGTCCCAAGAGGTACGACAGATACCATCGATCCATTCATACTCATAGAAAAACTGCCCATAGGTTGCATCAAAGTGAAATTCTGCAGTGACTGTTCCGGGTGACGTGATGCGATACACATTCCCGCCTTCTGGCGATAGTCCAGCAGTGGAACCACTGAGATCAAGACTCATTTCTTCGGGATGAACCGACAGCGGCACGTATATGCCATACATGCCAGATACTAAACTTGCGCTACCGAGAAAGTACACCGGACTACAATCGCCGATCTGCGTTTGAGCCAGGTTCACCACTGCCTTCTCTCCCCCATCAGGCCACGCCGCATCAGTTTGCCATACACCATACGGTGTATCCATCGCGTATCCCGTTCCATGCCAGGCTATCTCTCCACGAGCCGGTTCAAATCGTAAACGAGTACCGACCGGAACAGTACTATTATCAACCACCAATACACCCGTATCATGATCGTATACTGACGCCTCGTAAGTCACATTGACGTTTGGGTCCTCTAAACCTGGCACCCAGTTCAGAGTGCTCCCAAACTGAGTTGTCTGTCTATAGAACAGCACACCATTGTACATACTGCTCACCACATCGCTTTTTCCAGCCGCAAGCACTGCCGTACCAGTCCACAGATAGCTGGCGGCAAAGAAGAATGCAACGAACCACAGAAAGTGCGGCATACTACCGGTACCTGAGGTGTGCCGTTCATCGTCTTCATCAGCTTCAATGTGATTGAACTTCCTTCGCTGCAGTATAAGGAAAAGTACAATGCCTACCGCCACTAAAACCAACAGTACTACAAAGATGCTTGCAATACTGATACCGCCATCTTCAGACAGAGTCGTGGCAGATGGGGCCATGCAATTCCCGAGTGTTTTACAGTCATAGCGGACTGTTACCTCCTCTATCACCTCCCCTCCTTGCTTTAAAGTTGCAGAAAGTGTGAACGTGTCATACGCCTGCTTTGGAGTAAATATATCCGCAACAGCCATCATACTACCGGTGACATCTCCCTCATACTCATACTGATAAAATGGCATGTTGTTCGCACCGATCAATGTCAGGGTAAGTGTTACATCTTCAATTGTCGCTACCGTACCCGCTCCGTGTACACACGAGAACAAAACGGTTTCTTCTCCGGGTAGTAATGGAAATTCAGTGACACTTGGAAAATTGATCCGTGGTACAGCTACGTTTTCACGCACAAATCGAACATTTATGACACTTTTAGTATCAATATATTTTGCTTCGGCGACCACCAAATACACTGCACTGCTATTATCTGTGACCGTATGAGCAAGTTGTTGCGTGCTGTCAGTCGGAATGGTCACCATTTGTGTTTCTTGATGAACGATATTCTCTGACCGCTGTTGATCCCACGCATAGGTGGTCCACGTCACTGGAATAGTCACTTCCTGACCCGTACTATTCTCAAGCATCGCCTTTACCACGATCGGTGATGATTGATCAACTTGCTTCGGTGCAGCAGTAAACTGATACGGTTCATTCGCTACCACCACCTCGTCCTTTTTAAATCCAACGTACCCCCCGATCTCACCAGCCACCGCGAATGTTACTGAATTCCCGCCAACGTCATCGGTAAATGGCAGACCAAGTAAATTGAATCGCTTAGCACTTGAGAAGTAAAATACTGCTCGGTACTCTCCCGTCGCCAAACCAACCGGCACATTCCAGGTGAATGATGCTGGTACCGTTGCTTCAGCTGGAAGATCGATATCTTCTAGCACAAACCGCTGCTCTACCACATCATACCCATTGAGCGGTCGCTCTCCAGATCTTGGTATCCGGAACACTTTCATGTAGACCGCGCCATCTATGATCGGATATGGATTCTCATTTTGGATCGTGCCATGAAACGTCAGCGGAGCCCCATTTACGGTACTGCCCACTTGTGGAGAGAGGTCCACCTGCACCGAACCAAACGTGTAGTGATCAAAACAGGATACTGCACCATCTGGCAAGCCTACGATTGGACCAGCAAACAAACCAGGACCACCTGACGCAATGTATTCATCGGCTACGGTCTGTTCAGCCTCTGAGAGACGTTCGTAATCTTCGACCGTCTCGATCTCAGTGACAAAATCAGGTGGCGCACTTCCCTGTTGCGCAAAGGACTGACTTGGCAAAAAAACCAAGACAAACAGGAACACTCCCATCCAATTTTTACCGATCGTATTCATATCTTATAGTTACTAACTGTAATATCATCATGATAGCAAGGAAACTAGTGTGTAGTGCTCTGATTTGTAAACACGTGTAGACAGTTGCTTGCTCACAAAAACGCACCTGTTTGGGTGCGTTTTTGTGAGCAAATAATCTTTCGATTAAGTTTCTTGGATGATTCCGGTTGTCTCAACGATCGCTGTGTCCTGGTAAACTGCGCCAGTAGTTGGCTCGGTGCAAGTTAATATGAATTCTGATTTTGCAATGACCGGACCGGTCGGAAGCTCACCAGTTGGGTTGATCGGGTTGCTCGGATCAAACGAATAGGTGGTAATGCCCGGACCAGCAACCTCACAGTCCATCGGGAACACTGCGTGTGTATTCCAATCAAGCTTTGCAGGCAAACCAGCTTTAACTGTTTTTGGATTTATGTTCAATTCGATCCCCGGATTTGGGACTGGCACAACTGTATTTCGATACACTATATTATCTGATTCGCCTGCAACACCTTCATCCACTTCATAATCTGAATCAACGGTGATCTTGACACTGTGCGTTCCAAATGGAACATCGGTTGCCATGATCTCATTGAATGAACCTGTGTCTCCACCCCCACCTGACAATCCCGCAAATCCACCGAATGGACGCACCAATATATCATCAATAACCCCATCGTCACCAAAGTCTAACTCGAACTTCAACACGAAGTGACCTGCATCAGATTCGCCCTCATTTACGATACTGTAGCTGATAGAGAGATTGTCATACGTTCCTGTGACGGGATTGAAGGTAGCAGACGGTGTAAGGGCACTTACGCTAGGCACAAGATTAGGCTTTGTATTCACATTCACCACAACTGATTCAGTGATACTTGACCCATCATCACCAACACAATCTAGCGTGAATGTTGTGTCAACCAAAACCACCTCAGTATCATCTCCACTTGGAGACACTGGAACTCCCCAGCTTCCAATACAACTATCTACGTCAGTTGATGACCACTCCAAGTACACGCTATCACCCTCGGTAACAGTGATCGGACCATTCGAACCATCCGCGGTAAGTCCTAACGTCGGTGGTGGCGCCACCGGACCCGGGCCAGCTGCAGGATCAATGCAATTTGCACCATCGTAAACAAGATATGGTTCACACTCAGCTTCAACCACAACATAGTCTAGAGTGTTGCCTAGCAACCATGGACCAGTGGTCCCCCCACGGACACTCACTGTATTATCACCATGTGGCAAAGCACAATTTTTACTCAAGTTTGTATTCATTTGATCACAGATTGTCGTGATCCCAGTATCAGCGTTTCGAACCGCTACAAACGGCCACAAAGCATTAGTTGTCCAAGTAAAGAGACTGTTACACGCACTCTCACCTTCACCAATAAAACAACCAGCGCCATTGATGTTACCCCATGCAGCTGGCACTGGTGCACTTACCGTGATCGTCCTACTACACTGGACAATTCCTGAGGAATACACCACTCGCAATACATAGTTTGTTGTTGATGGAGGGGTCACTGAATACGCATTGTGCTGGAGCGGAACCGCAACGCCATTGATAGTAGCCGAGACCGCACTTCCACCTGTAACGTCCCACAATAATGTGGTTGACTGTCCGGTCGTAATCGTCGCGTCTGAAGTATTGAGTGTACAAGCTGGCAACGCTACTGGCGGCGGAGGTGGCACTGAAACATCCTCACACTCACCATTGACAGCATTCCATACAGTACCAGCTACACAACTACCCGTTACCGCCACCGATGCAAGCACTGTCGAGTTGTCACGTGCTACAACCACGTTAGTACCATGTCCGATCGGTCGCAGCACATTGGTCATTGGGTTCATGAGCGGACCGCCATATGACCCATTGGTAGTTGAGTTCAACACATTTGCAAAACTTGCATTTTGAATATTCCAAGAGAACGTACCATTACAAGTGCCTTGATCAGCCTGAATAGTACAACCAGTACCGGTGATAGTAGCTGAAGGTGGCGCTATTACGTTAAAGTTAGTCGTGATTTGTCCACTGAAGTAAACTGGTGGCGGCAATGGATCCTCACAGTTGTACTGATATCCAACAGTACCTCTCAAGATCTTTGACTTCACGCCAGGAGTACTGTATCCAGCGATACTTCTTACCACCAGTGAATTCGGAACCGGTACAGCTCCCAAGTACCCTCCGCCTGCCGGTCCCCAGATAGTATCGTACGTGACCGTCTCGGCTCGTTGTGCCTGCACATATGGCGCAATACGATCACCACAGTCAGGTGCGTATGGAATGCTTTCACTAAAAGGGTTTGCTTGAGTTGTCACTGTAAGAGCCTCTCCCACATTGTACGTTCCTTTATTGAAACTGACAGTAAACGTCAGACCATTTGATAAAGTTAAGGTTGCTGCATTGGTACGCTCTACTCCCACACCAAGGAGAACACCTCCAGCTACGATAATCGCAAAAGCGATGCTCATTAGTTCAGACGAGCCAACAGTACCACCCTGGTCATCAGGATCGTTGTGATCACTTCGCTTACTTTTTCGAATTGATGCAATGATCAATGCTGCAATCGTCAAAACAGCAAACAACACTACAATGAGCAGTAAGATAGCTTGCCCGGACATTTTTGGAGTAGCCTTAGTCGCTTGAGTTTCCATCATGCCACTCACATCCGTAAATACTGGCGGCACATGACCAAACGAATCGGCCGCGAGTGTTTTCTCACCAGACCGAACCTGAACTCCTATCTGTGGATTTGCACAGGCTCCAGTGATCGGGACTGAGACTGTAGTTATGAACGCCTCTGCTCCGAGGTCAACAGCCTCTCCCGTTCCACACTGTGTTCCGGCTGTATCATAAATACTCACTGCAACAGACTGACTCTCCTCGACTGTTGGTCGCGCAAACCAGGTCACGGTCACCGCAGCAGTATCACCTGCAGCATAGCTACCAGCATCGAGTGTGACATTCTGTACTCGACCGAGTTCATCACCAATGGTAAATCGAAATGGAATATCTGCAACCACCGGATCACCAGCCTCATCAACCAACACAAGAACTGATTCATACGAACCTGACTCTGCAGTTGTTGGCAAAGGAACAGAAACATATCCTATCTCATTTGAACCAAGAGTTGCTGAACCGAGTACCGCCGCATCAACACCCTCCACAACCGGACCAAGCAGCGTACCCTTATGTGTTTCGAAGTCGGTATACACTGTCGTCGTAGCACCTGAGTTTACTACCGTACATCTGATCGCTACAGACTCCTCACCGGAAAGACGAGCGTCAGTGAGTGGTTCAAGCGTATCGCTGTCGCCCATGTACATCCCACAGTCTTGGACCACAACAGCACTACTTGTGCCTTCGAGCGTGACAACACCAGCCATATTGGTAGCCAGCAACAAACCACTTGTGTTCTCAGCCACCACCCAAACTTCGTACTCACCAGAGAGAAAACCTGGCGCAGTGTAGTCAATCGAAACTGGCAACGTCTCATCAGCTCCGAGCCCAACGAGTCGATCCGCATATGACTGAGTATCGATCAGATACCGCTCATCATCGATCACTTGATACAGTTTAACTCCATACACGATACCCGGCTGCACCCCTTCCGCATTGTATAGATTGAAGAAAATAGTCATTTCAGACCCATTTTGAGCCATTATTTGAGCATCATAGACTTCAGTGGTGGCGATAACGGTCATGTCCCCTGCCGGCTCGCCTGCAGACTGCGCTGACACAAACGTCGGCATGACCAGGAGCAACATCATCAAAAGACCGGTTCGGATTCTACTAAAAAATAACATATGGGTGGGTTTTAACTGCTTACAATATATGCACTATGATACCAAGCACTAGACAATAACAGACCAGACTTGTGAACAGTTTTGTACACCACAAATAATAAGAAAACCACCTTGCGGTGGTTTTCTCGTAGGAATTAAATGCTTTAAGTTGGCGCCTACCTACTCTTCCGCTTGCGCAGTACCATCGGTGGTAGAAGACTTTACTTCCGTGTTCGGAATGAGAACGGGTGTACCCCTTCCCCCAAAGCACCAACTTAAAAGATTCAATTCAGATCGTTGCTACGGTCGTGTGAAATGGCTCCCTGACCAAAGAACAAATGAGAGCCAGAGAAGTGGACGGGGTAAGAGGAATCGAACCCCCGACCCCTGGCTCCATGAGCCAGTGCTCTACCGGCGAATCACCAGCATTGCTTTGTCGAGCGGCGCCTCACAACAAAGCACCAGCGATTCTCTGAGCTATACCCCGAGAAAACCATTTCACACGATCGTATACGCATATTCAATTTTGGTAACTTCCTTCACTCAAATCTATACATGATGTACAGCGTTCCCTATGGGAAACCACGTCCAATTAGTACACCTCGGCTACATACATTACTGTACTTCCACCTAGTGCCTATCAACCCGATCATCTCTCGGGGGACTTAATGAATTCTAATCTTGGAGTCGGCTTCCCGCTTAGATGCTTTCAGCGGTTATCCGTTCCGAACATAGCTACTCGGCAGTGCCACTGGCGTGACAGCCGATAGACCAGAGGTTCGTTCATCCCGGTCCTCTCGTACTAGGGACAACTCTCCTCAAAATTCGACGCCTGCAGTAGATAGGAGACCAACCTGTCTCACGACGGTCTAAACCCAGCTCGCGTATCTTTTTAATTGGCGAACAGCCAAACCCTTGGGACCTGCTCCAGCCCCAGGATAAGATGAGCCGACATCGAGGTGCCGAACTGTGCCGTCGCTATGGACGCTTGGGCACAACTAGCCTGTTATCCCCAGGGTAACTTTTATCGGGTAATCTCCGGCGGCATCTAAAGCCAACCATCGGTTCACTATGCTCTACTTTCGTATCTGTTCGGAATCTACTCCTCACAGTCAAGCTGGTTTATGCCATTACACTATCGTCACGGTTTCCATTCGCGACTAACCAACCTTGAGACCCCTCCGTTACGATTTGGGAGGGTAGCGCCCCACTAAAACTGCCTGCCACACACTGTCTCGATGCGGTTTTGCCGCACCGGTTAGAGACTGCCAAAATCAAGATGGGTATTTCACTGACGACTCCACTATCCCCAAAAGGATAGCTTCAAAGTCTCCCCACTATACTACGCATGAACTCAACAGCCCCAATATGAAGCTACAGTAAAGCTCCTGGGGTCTTTTCGTCTAACTGCAGGTACCCGGCATCTTTACCGGGATTGTATTTTCACCGAGCAGGTCCTCGAGACAGTTTCCCAGTCGTTACGCCATTCGTGCACGTCGGAACTTACCCGACAAGGAAATACGCTCTTCTTTTCCTTACGTAGAACTAACCTACGCGTAATCACTGAAGGACTCTATCTTCACCCTTTCGATCAGATCGAGATGGGGTGTCTAGCATTTGGTCTCTGTGTGGCTAGATATGGACTATACAGATATTCCTATCTGCAAGGTAGCTATGGCTTGGGCTATTTAACAATGAAACCGAGGTTTCATATAATCGTTCCAGTCCGTACAGTGCACGAATAAATCACACACTGTACCTTAGAACGATTATAGTTATCGCTGACATTTACCGGGGCTTATACAGCCCAGCATAACAACTAAAAGTCATTACACCATCCGTACTTAACCTTCCGGCATAGGTCAGGCGTCACCCTCTATACATCCACTTTCGTGTTAGCAGAGAGCTGTGTTTTTGTTAAACAGTCGCCAGGAAATCTTTCGCTGCGGCCCTCCCCCCGAAGGGATTGGGCAGGCCTTATCCCGAAGTTACGGCCGCTTTTTTGCCGAGTTCCTTGAGGACCTCTCACTCGTTCGCCTTAGTCTTCTCGACTCTACCACCTGTGTCGGTTTGCGGTACGGAACCACTATGCTTAACCCAAACGAAGTTTTTCTCGGAAGCGTGCTCCTCTCATTTGCTTGGCCGTAGCCGCACATTCAGACCCTACTCGGACTATAGATCCCGGATTTGCCTAAGATCCATCCTCGTAGTTCCAGCACCAATCCAATAAGATGCTTTGAGTACAACGCTCCGTCCCTCCATAGGAACATAGCAGTGTGCAGGAATATTAACCTGCTCTCCATCGGGTCCCCCGTTCGGGATTCCCTTAGGACCGACTAACCCTTCGCTGATCACCATCGCAAAGGAAACCTTGGTATTTCGGCGGGCAGGGTTCTCACCTGCCTTGCGGTTACTTGTGCCGGCATTCTCACTCCACCTCGCTCCACCGCGGCTCCCGCCTTGGATTCATCGCAGAGATGGACGCTCTCCTACCACTTACACTGTCCGAAGACAGTGCAAATCCGCAGTTTCGGTATCATACTTGAGCCCCGATCATTTTCGGCGCAAGGACTCTCGACCAGTGAGCTGTTACGCTTTCTTTAAAGGATGGCTGCTTCTAAGCCAACCTCCTGGCTGTTGAGGAATCCTCACCTCCTCAAGATGCACTGAGTATGAATTTAGGGACCTTAACTGGCGATCTGGGCTGTTCCCCTTTTGACCAATGGAGCTTCGCCCCCATAGTCTAACTGCCGCACTTAACTAACTGGCATTCGGAGTTTGATAAGAAAAGCGAGATTTCTCCCTGTCTTTTCTTTCCAGTGCTCTACCTCCAGCAGAAACATGCGACGCCAACCCAAAAGCTGTTTCGGAGAGAACCAGCTATTACGGAATTCGATAAGCTTTTCACTCCTTACCACAAGTCATCCGATGGTTTTGTACGGCCAACCGGTTCGGGCCTCCACGACCTATTACAGTCGCTTCACCCTGCTCATGGCAAGCTCATCCCGCTTCGGGTCGTACCCCTACCCCATATTCGCGCTATTCACGCTCGCTTTCACTGTGCCTCCGTGGGATTGCCACTTAGACAAGGGATAAAGGTACACTCGCCGGCTCATTCTTCAATAGGCACGCCGTCGCCCCGCAGGGCTTCGACTCCTTGTAGATGTATGGTTTCAGATCTATTTCACTCCCCTCTCCGGGGTTCTTTTCACCTTTCCCTCACGGTACTAGTTCACTATCGGTCTCCAAGAATATTTAGCCTTACCAGTTAGTGCTGGTAGCTTCACCCGAGCTATTCATGTCTCGGGCTACTCAGGAACAGAGTCAAAAGAGGCTGGTACATTTCGAATACAGGACTATTACCTTCTGGGGTCGTTCTTTCCAAAACGTTTTCCTATATACCAACTTGGTAACTCTTCGCAACTAAATGCAAACTCTGCCCTACAACCCCATACATATAAATATGTATGGTTTGGGCTGTTCCCCTTTCGCTCGCCGCTACTCCGGGAATCGCAAGAAACTTCTTCCTGAACATAATGGAGCAATGCACCATCGTTCAGGAATTGCTCCCTGAACTAGATGCAGAGCATCTGTTCAGAAAGAAATTTCCGTATATTGCTTTCTATTCCTACAGGTACTGAGATGTTTCACTTCCCTGCGTACGCCCCCTCATACAAGGGTCACTGCCGATGACAGCGGGGTTTCCCCATTCGGACATTTCCGGATCAAAGGTTATTTGGCACCTCCCCGAAACTTATCGCAGCCATATCACGTCCTTCATCGCTTCTTGAAACCTAGGCATCCACCATACACCCTTCGTTCCCATAGGGAACGCTATACACCGCTGTATAGATTTTGAGTGATGTCCGCGTTCTCACGCGGACGATGTTTTTGTCTATCGGGGACGAAAAGACCCGAGCGGTTGCTCTGTTGTCTTAACCCGATAGACGGTTACCTGCTCTGCATGAAAGGCTTGCGACTTTCATGCAGAACTTGCCTACCGGGCGTCGATTCCACGGTAGGACTTTTCGAAGACAGATCTTATCAATCTGTCTTCTTGAATATGCGATTGTCAACGATCGCGTACCCCCTTGAATTTTGGAAGAAAAAAGCCGCGGTAGTCGCGGCAAGAAAATCACGAGTGACTTGCTTGCTACGACGTGGCGTTTTCTCCAAACTTCATAAATACGTGACCGCTATCTTATACGAATTAAAAATAAAGTCAAGCATCTACTCTGGATATTTTGATGGATTTATCCTCTGCTCTATCAACAGTGTTTTCCACAAGCTACAACGGCCGGAAAATCGAAGATTTTCCGGCCGTCAATGCGCAAAAATCGCAAAGAATACACTACATCCGTTGCGACATCACTTCGTCTTTCACACCGATCTTGTCGACCAGTACCTGATGTGAGTAATCAAAGAAATCGCGGGTGAGCTTGTCGTACATACCAACACGATACATAAGATCCTCTGAAGACATCGCCGCAAATCGGATCTCGATTCCCACCTCTGCCTCAAGTGAACGGATCGCTTTCTCTACTTTTGCTTGTGAAAATTTCTTCATCGCGATAAGTACATCAAGGCGCTGTTCAAAATCGCGCACGAAGACACCGCTCACACCAACAAAATCAAGTACGCCTGCCTGACGCAAATGCTTGAGGAGGTTCTTGCCATCGATCGGCGCCGTCTCAAAGAGGAAGGTCTGCAACGCCTGCAGCTCTGGAAAATCTTTGTTGAGCATATACCCAATTGCCTTCATCTTTTTACTCTTCCCTTCTACATCGATGTACACGCTCTTCTGCTTGATCACTCCAGCTTTCTCCAGCGAGTTCATTTCAGTTCGTGCTGTGCGACGTACGAGCTTGGCACGACGACTGATGTCGTCAAAGGTAAATTCTTTCGAGGGATTAAATAAGAAAAAGCGGAGGAGTTTTACGCGAGCTGTGCTGCCAAACAGGATTGAAAGTGGATCTCGTGCTGCCATACTGGAAGTTGGTGTGGCGATTATAGCACAGCTTCTTTGTAGACAGTGTGGAGAGAAAATGTCGTAACCAATCGTAACATCCAGGCACAAAAAAGGTCGGCCTAGACCGACCTTTTGCGCGATACTCGCGCATCATTTGAGCAGGTTACACTCCCAGCTGTTGCCATGGCCAGTCGTGAACTTGACCTGGCCCGGTGCCGTGCGTGTCACCATGTAGGAACCGCCATCGAACTTCATACCCTCAGACACCTGAGCATGATCACCGCCGGTGTAGTACCAGCTATTGACCTTGGCAGTGCCACTCGTAACGCGGCAAGCCCAATCGCCCGGCTTGAGCGTCTTCTCCTTGCAGCCTGCGGCCATTGCGATCAAACCGATCGCTCCTACAGAAATAATGAGCTTACGCAGCTTCATTGTCTTTCTCCTGATGAAATGAGCCGCGACCGGCTCGTTGAACTGACAGCAACTGCTGCCCTGATGTACGAACTGGTTGCTAGATTACAAAACTGTTGTGTAATTGTCAACTAGAAGCGAACCTACTTAAGTCTTAATGTCATGTTAAACTGCTTAAAAACCTGACATGAAAATGAACATTAAAAAACACTGGTGTTTATTGATAGCCACTCTTTCAGCCATTCTGGTGTTTGGATCATATACAACAAACGCACTAGCACAAGTAAAGGTCCTCTCCAATTCTCGACACGCTTTTACCAGCATTACGGCTGCGATCGATCAACTGCTTGGGGCGGGGCATGTCGGTACCGATATCATAGTTCATAGCACCAACATGAACACCGGTGGTGGCTTTATCGGCGATGCCTCTGTCACCCAAGATACAGACGCTGAGTACTATGACGAAACTGGTGCCACCACCACCTCAGCCGCCCCCTATCAAATGTACACGTCTTCATACTCAGGCTACTATGGTGACAACGTAAATATCTATAATGAATTCGACGGAGTTGATTTGACCCACAATTATGCGTACCAAGCAACGGCTTCACCATTACCACCTCCGACTTTTATGACCGCACCAGGGCGCTCTGGCGACACCAGCAAATCAGGAGTGGAGTGGATACTCGATGGTTCTGATGTATTCATCGCCGGCACTACCCTCTCTGAACGCACTGCCCGCAACGCCGGTATGATGACAGCAATCAGATACAACCATCCAAGTTGGAATTGGTACGATGTGAAGGCAGCTGTTCGACAGACCGCCACAAATTGGGATGCAGGATATGACGGTGCAAATTATGGCTTTGGTGTCGTTTCCTACGCCTCATCTACCGCCCTTACTGATGGTGAACTTCTGCTACAACCACCTGCTGCACTTGTTTCTACTTCATCTCTTGGACAGATTACTTTTACCCTCTACCCATACAAGCAGACGCGCCGCATAAAAGAAGTGCTATTTCAATTCGCCAGCGACCCTGGTTTCCAAGCTGACGAGCTTTCATACAGCGATATCACCGGCACACTCGGTGCCACCAAAGTGATGGAGTGGACCAATACTACCGCAACCAGCACCATCCGCCCGTACTTTACGCCAGTAACCGATGCGTACTTCGTTTGGCTCACCGCTGATGACGCCAACGATAATACCGCAAATTTCTCCCGCATTGATACCTACGCCATTCTGGGACCGATCAGCCAAGAAGAAATTTCATTTTCAAATTCTTTTTCTCTCTCTTCACCGAGTGACGGATCAGTGACCGACGAACTCCCCACCTTCTCTTGGACGGAAGCAGAGAGCTATGTAGGAATTGCGAAGTACCAACTATATATAGACGGCTCACTGCACACCGACAACATCACTGGTACCAGTACTACCCTAGGCAGCGCACTGACTGATGGCTCGCATACCTGGTACGTCGTTGCTGAAAACGGCAATGGTGCTACCACTTCTGCCGCCAGCCGAACTATCGATGTGGTATCAGGCTACGCCGCTTCACAAACCTGGTATGTCGACAACGTCCTCGGCAACGATAGTAATGACGGTACCATCTCTTCTCCCTGGGCAACCCTCGCCAAGGCAGCCACTACCGCCCAACCAGGCAACACAGTCATTGTTGTAAAGAACGACGACGCTCCATACCGAGAGACACTCACTCCTGCAGCGGGTAACACACAAGACGGCAATATCACCTTCCGCGGGGTTGATGCTGCGCACAAGCCAGAGATCTGGGGCTCGACCAATGTGTCACAAGATATAGTTGGAGACTGGGCAGTATACGGCGGCGGCAATCCTGATACATACCAGCGCACAATGGCATTTACCAACACGATTGCAGCGGGCGTTTCAACCGACACCCTCTCACAGCGTGTAAATGACGGTAATGACCAAACCGTCCTTGGCGAAGGAGAATGGGCCTATGTTAGCGGTGTTCTATATTACCGACTCCAGCCAAGTGAGGACATTAATTTACTCCATATTGAAGCCGGCACCGAGCCGCAGCTCCTTACATGTACTGCACGAAATACTTTCAAAGATATCATTGTGCGATATGCAACCATCTTGAACGTCAGCCTTGGGACTGGATGCATCGGCGAGCGTCTTGAATCATATGGAAGTGGTCTCTATGGAGCCGCTCTCTTTGGTGCAGGCACTGCATCAAATCTCGGGCCAATCCTTCGCTACTCCACCGTGAGCAACAATAAAACCTACGGCGTTTCTATGGCCGGTACAGCGTACGCGAGGATGTATAACAACACCGTCTACAACAATGGCACGGGGTTGAGGCTTAGTGGAGCCGTTGATGATTCACTCATCCACAACAACATCTTTTTCGGCAATACGCAAAACATAGACACGAGTGCGATCGGCTCGGTCACTGGATTTGTTGCTTCACATAATAACTGGGCAAATGGCAGCGTTGATACTGGATGGCAAAACACATACCAAGGCACCAATAACCAAGCCTCTACTTCCCCGCTATTGACTGACCCAGCAGCAAGAGACTTCTCACTCGACACACTCTCACCAAGTATCGACGCAGGTACTGATGTGTCACTAACTTCAGACACTATCGGCAATCCAATCTACGGCTCTCCCGACATCGGGGCTCTGGAATACCAGCCTCCATACACAATCGGAGTCGACACCCTGAACACATCTGGTCCCGTGCGCATTTACGCAGACGGAAAATATCGATACACCTCTGCTACCTCAAGCAGTTCGACCGCCAATCTTCAAGTCTCACCAATTGGCGGCTTTGGCTCTGGTGACCATGCCGAGTACATGAACCTCACTATCAACACATGGGAAACGGACGCTACTGATGCCACCAAGGAATGGACCGCAAGCTCAAGCTACGCTACTTCCACTACTTTCACAATCTCAGGCTTGGCGGCAAGCACTGCGTATGAAATAGAAGTTGATAATGCAGCATCTGCTTACATCTCGGGCTCAACCTGCGATTCAAACGAATGCACTACAAACGGTAGTGGGAACCTCAACTTCACCTACTCAGGTGGCTGGTCGACCCACACATTTACCGTCACTCGTACAACAGTCTCTTCTGGCTCTTCTGGTGGAGGTGGTGGCAGCAGTTCACGCACAACCAAAAATGAAAGCACGACTGAACTCGTTTCTACCAGTACAGCTTCCTCTTCCCTCCTCATCACCGACGAAGCTACATACCGCCAGTCACTCCTCAACAAGATCAGCGAGCTTCAGAACCTTATTAAAGCGCTTACTGCACAGCTTTTGGTGGTACAGAGTAAGATGGACACACAACAATTCACACGACCACTAGATGTCGGCGATGAAGGATACGATGTGCTTGCACTTCAAATGAAACTCAATCGTCTTGGTTTTACCATTGCTGATTCAGGTCCCGGCTCTCCAGGACTCGAAACTCTTTACTACGGCCCACTTACTACCCTCGCCATTCAGAAGTTCCAGTGTCACTACAATATTGTCTGCGAAGGTACGCCACAGACCACTGGTTTTGGAAACTTCGGACCACAGACAAGAGCAAAGTTAAATAGTTTGTAGTTTAACTTTCTGGAGTTTCTTCTGGTGTCGGTTCAGTATTGTCAGCTGACGAAGGAACATCCTCAGATTCTGCCTGAGCAACCTCCTCAACGACTTCTTCTACCACCTCCTCCGTGACCTCCTCTGTTGAGACAGGCTCTTCTTCAGACAATCCTGGATCAGGTAACACCTCGCTTTCTTCTTCCTCAACCATGATCTCTTCACTTGAAGAAGCAGTGGTGTCTTCAGGCTGATCAGCATTGTCTTCTGCGCCAGTCTCCGAGGAAGTTGCAGTCTCGTCGTTTGCTTCACCATTATTTTCTGTCACAACTTCATTGTTATTGGATGATGAAGGAGATGAGGCACCACCACTCTTCTCACTTGTAGATTCAGTTTTATTCGTATTGGTACCTCCTAGCTGCGCCTCCAGCTCTGCCACTCGTGCTTCGAGTGCAGCCGTGCGATCATCTTGTTCTTTATTCCAATCAGCAAGCTCAAAGACTCTGAGGAAGAGGTTCTCTAGACCTTCAAGCACCTCATTGATACGAGTCGTAAGCGACATTGCTCCAGAGCCACGAGGCGTGAGCCATGGCAGGTGATCGTTTTCATCCACGAAGGAGCGAATCTCATCGAGGGTAAGGTGTTGGTAGGCCGGATCATCAAAAACATAGTCAGGGGCTGCGATGGTAATACCATCGTCAATAAAGGCTGAAGCGTAGATACTGCCCGCCACCGCGAGCTGGTAGCCTGGTGTGGTAGAGCCAATACCAACCTTACCGTCTGCGGTCACGATCATGTACGGATTGTTTGATGAGGACGCAACCAAAAAGACAGGATTAGTCTGACCAACCATTGCCGCAACAGACAATCGAGCGTGCGGACTTGAAGTGCCGACTCCGATACCACCACTTGAATACGTCGTGCCGGTGCCGTCTACTCCCGTACCGAAGATGAGGTTTCCGATGTTGAGGACGTCGTCTTGCGTCGTGCTAAAGGCATCAATGTCATAACCGATGAAGATGCTGCGGTCGACGGAGACGGCGTTGTTGGCGGTTTGGTAACCAATGGCGATGGTGCCGGTGCCGTTGTTGGCACTTAGAGCGGAACGACCGATAGCTACGTTATCCGATCCGGTGGTGTTATCAAGCAATGCACTGTAGCCAAGTGCGGTGTTGTATGAGCCAACCGTATTATGAAACATTGACCAGTAGCCATACGCGGAGTTGTATGAGCCGGTGGTGTTGTAGTGCAAAGAGAGATACGCTGTGGCGCTATTACCCCAACCTGTAGTGGTGTACCGCAACGCGCGACTTCCGATTCCAACATTGAAGCTTCCGGTTGTGAGATTATCTAATGCATACTGACCAATAGCGTAGTTATAACTAGCGTTTGCCATTGAACTTGATGCCGTGGCTCCAGCCAAGAAATAACTGTTTCGAGTAGTTGAGCCCGATAGCACCGAGGTACCATTGAGCCAATATGCACGATCAGAAGTAGCAACAAACTGCGCTGCTGTTGATGTTGCAATTGCGGTGAGCTGTGCGGCAGTAACCGTGCCAGTAGCAGCAATACTTCCCGCCACCGACAGCTTCGCATACGGACTACTCGTCCCAATACCAACATTCCCAGAACTGTATGACGTACCAGTACCGTCTACTCCCGTACCAAAGATTAAGTTTCCAATATTGAGGACATCATCCTGAGTTGTACTAAAAGCATCAATGTCGTAACCGATGAAGATGCTGCGATCAACACCTGTGGCGTTTACTGCTGCGTTGTAGCCGATGGCGATGGTGCCGGTGCCGTTGTTGTTAAAAAGCGCATGGTAACCGATGGCATTATTGTATGAGCCGGTTAAATTCTGGAACAAAGCACTATTACCAAAGGCGTTGTTATTAGAACCAACTGTGTTTAGCGCCATAGCTAAGTTGCCGAAGGCATTATTATCTGAACCCGTAGTGTTAATAAATAGCGACCAATATCCAAAAGCGTTGTTAAATGAACCGGTCGTGTTTGCTGAAAGCGAAAACCAACCCAAAGCATTGTTATAGGAGCCAGTGGTATTAGCCTGGAGTGCACCACTACCAAGGGCAGTGTTGCTGCTACCTATCATCCCCGCCGCTCCTCCCTTTAGCGCACCTGACCCCACCGCAAAGTTGTAGTCTCCTGTGGTGAGATTAGCAAGCGCATTACTACCAATGGCATAGTTGTAATCAGCATCCCCGAAGGAACTTGATGCTGTAGCACCCGCTAGAAAATAACTACCCTGAGTGGTTGAACCTGACAAGACTGAAGTATTGCCCAACCAATACGCATGATCATTGGTTGCCACAAACCGTGCTGCAGTGGAGGTAGAAGTAATGGCTAGCTGTGTGGCAGTGATAGTACCGGTTGCAACAATGTCACCAGCTACTGAAAGCTTCGCATACGGACTACTCGTCCCAATACCAACATTCCCAGAACTGTATGACGTACCAGTACCGTCTACTCCCGTACCAAAGATTAAGTTTCCAATATTGAGGACATCATCCTGAGTTGTACTAAAAGCATCAATGTCGTAACCGATGAAGATGCTGCGATCAACACCTGTGGCGTTTACTGCTGCGTTGTAGCCGATGGCGATGGTGCCGGTGCCGTTGTTGTTAAAAAGCGCATGGTAACCGATGGCATTATTGTATGAGCCGGTTAAATTCTGGAACAAAGCACTATTACCAAAGGCGTTGTTATTAGAACCAACTGTGTTTAGCGCCATAGCTAAGTTGCCGAAGGCATTATTATCTGAACCCGTAGTGTTAATAAATAGCGACCAATATCCAAAAGCGTTGTTAAATGAACCGGTCGTGTTTGCTGAAAGCGAAAACCAACCCAAAGCATTGTTATAGGAGCCAGTGGTATTAGCCTGGAGTGCACCACTACCAAGGGCAGTGTTGCTGCTACCTATCATCCCCGCCGCTCCTCCCTTTAGCGCACCTGACCCCACCGCAAAGTTGTAGTCTCCTGTGGTGAGATTAGCAAGCGCATTACTACCAATGGCGTAATTATAGATTGCATTCCCCACCGAACTTGATGCGGTTGCTCCACCAAAGAAATAAGTGTCGAGTGTGGTTGAGCCAGAAAGCACATCTACACTGTTGAGCCAATAACCACGATCATCGGTTGCCACAAACCGTGGTGCGGTGGAGGTCGAGGTGACAGTAAGTTCCGGAGCCGTGATAGTACCTGTTGAAACAATATCCCCTGCCACACTGAGCTTCGCGTATGGAGAGGTGGTACCAATACCGACATAGCCCGTTGAAGCAATCGTTAAGCGCTCTTGCAGACTAGTGCCGTTATGTGTTTTAAACAAAATTTTGCCATCCTTGCCACCTGTGGCTCGAGCAAACACTATCGAGGCTGCCGTACCTGTCGGGTCGTAATTACTACGCTGCGCGTTGATAGCAAAAATTTCTGCATTTGCAGTCGCACTGTCACCACGCAAAGTAAGTGTACTTGAACCAACCGCAACACCCGCCACGCCCAAGATTGCGCTTCCCTTTACTTGCAGCTTTGCTCCTGGAGTTGATGTGCCGATACCAATATTTCCTGTTGAGTAAGTAGTACCAGTTCCATCTACTCCCGTACCAAAGATGAGGTTGCCGATGTTGAGGACGTCGTCTTGGGTGGTACTAAAAGCATCGATGTCGTAGCCGATGAAGATACTGCGATCAACAGAAGCAGCGTTGTCAGCCACTTGGTACCCGATGGCGATGGTGCCGGTGCCGTTGTTGGACCAAAGTGCCCTATACCCAATAGCGTTGTTGTATGAGCCGGTCGTGTTGAGATTGAGCGCATAATAACCGAGAGTGTTGTTGTATGAGCCAACGGTAGTGTTAAAACCTGCACTTGATCCAATAGCGTTGTTGTATGAGCCGGTCGTGTTCCAAAAACCTGCACTTGATCCAATAGCGTTGTTGTATGAGCCACTACTATTAAAAACTAGTGTACTGGGCCCAAAAGCGTTGTTGTATGAGCCACTACTATTACTACCCAACGCACCAGAACCGAACGCGGTGTTATATGTACCAGAAGTGTTGTTAAATAGGGACGAGGATCCCAAGGCGATATTGTATGAGCCGCTCAGCCCTCCCCCTCCTCCCTTAAGAGCGCCCGAGCCCATTGCAACATTGAAATCTCCCGTGGTGAGGTTGCCAAGCGCATTACTACCAATAGCGTAGTTGTAGTCTGCTGTCCCGAAAGAACTAGACGCTCGCGCTCCCGCGAAGAAAAATGAATTGCGGGCAGTGACACCGGAGAGTACCGGAGTATTACCGAGCCAGTAGGCAGTGTTGTCTGAGGTCACAACACGATTAGCGGTTGTAGTGGCAGTGGACACAATATTACCCACGACAGAGAGCTTGGCGTATGGCGAAGTGGTACCGATACCCACCTTACCACCATTCTTCACAATGAAGTAGTCACCTTCTTGAGCCGGAGCGCTTGATACGGCAAACGGATCAAATGTAGCAGAAGACCCAGATGTCTGGTTGGTAATTTCAAAAGTAGTGTTGCCTTGATTACCACTATTGAAAACGCCAATTTTATCAGTACCTCCTCCCTGCAATACAAAATGCGATTCTGAATCTGCTATACCACCAATAGTGTATGATCCGATTACGAGGTTTGAGCTTTGATTATTACCAATCACCCATTCTCTACTACCAGTCATACCGTTCAAGATGGAAAATCCCATTTCGACATCACTGTTTGGATTGTATAGTCGAAACATGTTGTTACCATATGAATTATTCCCTGTATCAGTGGAAATAAGTGTCATACGAGCCCCGGTTGTTGTGTTACCAACTTGAACGTAATTTTCATCGGTGAGAACAGCAAACACATCGCTGCCCACATTGAAGTCTCCTGCTAAGGTTGAAGTCGCTGTACCTAGGGTAGCCACAAAACTATCAGCTACAGTTTTTCCAACCACACTCAATGTTGCATACGGACTACTCGTCCCAATCCCCAACCGCGTACTCGCGTTGTTCCAGTAGAGCCCGGTCGCATCATCCACTGTCGATGTGGCGCTAGGATAGTACGCTAAAAGACCTGCGGTAGCAGACGGCAGTACGGTACCTGATCCTCCCCCACCCGAAGCGACTGGAGCGCCGTCGAAGTACAAAAGTCCACCAGAGTTGTAGAGGCGGCTGGCAGTATTCGCAGGCGACACGTCATCAAGGTAGATTGGACCAGCGACAGACAGAAGTTCAGCGGGACTTGAAGTGCCAATCCCAACACTGCCGCTAAAACTAGTGACGCCACTGAAATTAGCATTTGATAAAGCAGGATCAGTTAGAATTGCGTCAGTTAGCGTCGAGTTAAGAAAAGAACCACCATCGGTCAATTCTTCAGTTGGGTCTGAACGATTGTCGTTATCACTACCAACATATCGATCAAAACGGCGTTCCAATGCAGCAATCTGAGCTGTACTGTCAGTATCACCCGCCATTGCAATTGGCGCCTCAAGCCCCTGACTCGTTAACAACCACCGAATATGATACAAAAGGCCGACTAGGCGCTTGTTTAATTCGGCCTCAGTGACACCCCTACTTTCTATAACCACTTGTGGTGATTGTATTGACGCTGTCACCGACGGTATCGGTGTAACTGGAAGAAGGTGCTCTTGGGGCAAATCCGTGAAAGACTCATACAATACTGGTTGTGTTTCAAAATTTTTCAGAATAGAAAAACCACCTGCTGTAAAACTGGTTAGAAGCAATAAAAACAAAAGGATTCGGATTCTTCTAGGAAACATTTTTTAGGTAGACCTCAGATACATGATATCAAACCAACCCTTGTTCCAGATCTGAAATTTACGTGACATCTGTGGATTCACTTAGGTTCCCTAATCACACAACACAAAAAATACGGCGTAAAGCCGTATTTTTTGTAGAATCTATTATGGCTCTTTACTTAAGGGTGACCTTAGCTCCAGCTTCTTCAAGCTTTGCCTTGATCTCCTCAGCTTCTTCCTTCTTCACACCAGTCTTAACTTCAGCTGGAGCGCCGTCTACCATTTCCTTTGCTTCCTTGAGACCAAGTCCACAAACTTCCTTAACGACCTTGATAACCGCGATCTTCTGAGCACCAGCTTCGGTAAGTTCTACAGTGAATTCTGACTGCTCTTCACCAGCGTCACCGCCAGCTGCAGGACCAGCGACTGCTACTGCAGCTGCTGATACACCAAACTTCTTCTCAAATACCTTTACGAGTTCATGAAGCTCAAGTACGGTCATTTTCTCAACCGCTTCTACGATCTCCTTGAACTGCGCTGGCACTTCTACCTCCTCAGCTTTTTCTTTGGTCTCTTCTACTGCTGCTTCAGGAGCTGCAGTTTCTTCAGTAGTCTCTTCTACTACTGTTGTCTCTTTTTCGTCAGACATGTTTCTTATTTAGATTATGCACCCTTCTTTTCAGCAACAGCATTGAGAACAATAGCCATGCTCTGGATTGGTGAATTGATAACGTTTACGAACATACCACGGAGTACTGGTAGTGGTGGAATAGACGCGATCTCAGTCATTTCAACTGCATCTTTGTATACTCCCTGGAACACGCCGCCAGCGATGCTGAGGTTATCCTTGTACTTACCAGCAAATTCCTTGATCTGCTGTGCTGGAGTGATTGCGTCAGCGCTGTACGCGACCGCGATCTCTCCTTCGAGTGTAGGCATTTCTCCCTCAAACGCGCCGTCAAAGGCTCGCTTCATGAGTGTCTTCTTGGCTACGAAGTAACCAACTCCCTGCTCGCGAAGCTGTGCTCGCATTGCAGTGGTGTCTGCTACGGTCATGCCGTTGAACTTCACGAAGACGATTGAATCTGAGTCCGATTTGACTCCATCAAGCTTCGCGAGAATGTCCTGCTTTTTTGCTTTTGTAATTGCCATGTGATCTTGTAAATCAATGGATAAATTCCCAGGCCCGAGGGTATAAAAAATACCCTTGACGGGCTCGACCTTCCACACTATGCATTAGCACAATAGTTGGACCTCGGCCGGCGCTTGCGCATTATCTCTTTCGAGACCGACTGTCATGAGCCTGTTGGGAGACAATATAGCAGAAATTAATAATATGTAAACCACAAAAAAGGCCCGCCTTCGGCGGGCCTGCATCAAGTCGGTTACGACCAACGCATACTGATCTGTGATCGGGCGGGAGCGGCGTACACCCAGGCACTATAGAGACTGAGTGCAGTCGCGTAGCCAAAGATAGCCACTCCAATGAGCTGCAGCGGCCACCACCACTCCCCAGAGAGAAGCGGGACCAAAGCCACCAGCTGCAGAGCTGTCTTGAGCTTCGCCACCGGCAGTACCACACTCTTAGAGAGGCGCAGTTTCCGCAGCCACACCATGACGATGTCACGCAGTACGGTCAGTGACCACGCGGCCACCAGTACATACCACAGCCAGCCGACTGACTCAGTATACCAGTACCACCGTGCCAAGAGCGCAGCGACCACACCGAGCACGAGGAGCTTGTCAGCCCGCTCGTCCCAGCGTTTACCCCACTCAGTCATTGGACCACGAGCTCGAGCGAGCCAGCCGTCCATCCAATCAGTGAACCCTGCCACAAACACGAGCAGCAACGAGGTTACCCACCAACCGAAAAAAACAGTTGCTACCACTAAAGCACTGGCTACAAACCGCACTCCGGTTATCAGGTTTGGCGTCACAGACTGCGGCAAAACCGGCAGTAACACCGCTTCCATGACCGCATCGAAGCGGTCTTTCATCTGCCACACATTCATAATGACCATCTCCCCACAATCAATATCAAAAACGAACTATATGCACTAGATCCCTCCGGCACTGTATCGTATTTTATGAAAAAATCCTAGGGGATACCTTAGGATTCGTTTTCAATCTTGAGTTGCTCGGCACGATTTCCGATCAGATTAGAAAGTAGCTGCAAAAATGTCGCTACCCCCGCCACCGCCAGAATGACCACCGGAAAGACAAAGTAGCCACTGATGAGATAACAGAACGTCACGATCGTGGCGGCCCAGACTCCGAAGCACCATGGACAATCAAAGAGGTCTGCCAAAGTACGGCGTGGGCCAACTTTTGGTTTCTCTAGTCGGTACCCCTTCCCCGCTTTCTTCACATCCCAGAACTGCTCTCGTACGAACTTAGTGACTGCGTCGTACACAAACAGTCGCGTGATTCGCCACGCAGCCAACGTAATGAGTGCGTAGTCTGTGAACGAAAGTTCGGTGAGCGGAATACGCGACTCGGTCTCCAGAATGATCGCACCCATGACTAAAATGAGTACATAGAAAATCGTAAAGATAAAATTCCAAAAGTACTGATCGGTAACTCGCAACATACGCACTACTATTGTATCGCACCATTACTCGCGCCAAGCACCAAAATAAACATCAGCACGCCGGCAATGACCGCAATGAAGCTAAACAAAAACCGATAGAAGGTCTTGTTCAGGATCCGTTGCGACATTGGCACGCGCTCCTTTGGCACTTGATCACGAACTGGCATAGATACTGATAGTATAGCATCCCTACATACAAAAAAGCCCGCCGATAAATCGGCGGGCTTTTTTAATAGAACCTAGAAAAATAATCTCCTGGCTCAAATAACAAAAGCCCCTCCCCAGGGGCTTTTGTTTTAGCTTAGACGTTCGTCTTTGGCTATAACTTCGTTAACTAGTTAACGATAGTTACAACGTCAGTTCGGAACTCTGAAGCAGGTACAGTCACCTGTGACTGGTCGTCAGTGTTTGTAGCTGTACCAGTCTCATCGAAGGTGATTGAGTTAAGCACCATACGTGATGCTGTGTTAGCTACACCTGGGGTGTAAGTAACGGTGAGGGTGAAGGTCTCAGTTGAGCCCTCGTTTACCTCGAAGAATGCATCACCTGCACCTCCTTCGTCAGCTGTTGAGGTCAAAGTCACGCTTCGTGAACCAGCTACAGATGTTGAACCTGAACCGTCCTGAAGGGTGTATGACACAGATGAAGCAACTGCGATCGGTACGAATACATCCTGTTCAAAGGCAGTAACCTCGAACTTGATCACGTAAGTACCGTAGTCATCAGTGTTGTTGTCACCGACTGTTACGTCAGCGTCAACTGATACTGCTTCAACGTCAGCACCTGCTGTACGCAAGGTGTGCTGCTCACCAGTAGCTGAACCTGAAAGCTGGCTGTTACCAAGGTCATCAGCACCTTCAGCATCTACGATAGATGTTGTAAGTGATGAGATTGAACCCTTAACAGTTGAACCTTCGTCTGAAGGATCAAGTGACTTGAATCGAAGCATAAGTTCTGCTTCTACTCGGTCACCAGCGTCGATCACTACATCACCATTCACATCGAAGGTGAGTACTGCAACGTTACCAGTTGCAACAACAGTTACGTCGTCGATAGTAGTACCATCGATCACGAGCTCTGCATCGTCAACGAGTGTTGAGTAAGTTGCACCGGTAGTAGCAACGTTAACCTTGATTGAGTTAAGCTCAATATCATTTACTGAGTTATCTGTATCAAGATCGAATACGAATACTGTGTACCAGTCTGACTTAGAGTCATCATTTACCTGAAGGGTAGTAGCGTCTGGGTCGTTTGATGAGGTCTTAGCCTTAAGTTCATCTTCGTAACCAGACTCTTCAATAGTGAATGATTCACCAGTAGGGTCACCGAGATCACCAGTAGTGGTGTCGGTTGAAGCTACACCATCAGCGTCGAAGTAACGAATAGCGTCGAATTCAACAGTCCAGTCGTTACCGTCAGCTGTACCATCTACAGAATTCTGTACAGTAGCAGCAACTACGATCTCAACTTCTTCATCTTCCATCGCTACAAGGTCAAGACCTGAGAAACGAAGTGTACCGAAGTCTTCATCGAGGTAGTCATTTCGACGTGAGTCAGCTGACTTCTCAGCGATCTTGTCGCCATCAACCCAGAGTGAGATAGTTTCGAAAGTATCCCATGGGTCAGATTCGGTTACGTCAGAACTTTCAAGAGCAAGGTCGAGACGTGAGATTTCAGCATCACCATCAGCGAACTCAACAGTTACTGTAGCGATTTCTGCATCTTCTGCACCTTCCTCGATCTGGTCATCTGAAGCTGAGTCAGTCTCGAACTTGTCGAGTGAAGCCTCACCTGAAAGCTCGAAGTCAGCGTCATCTGAATCATCCATCATGTCGTCTTCGTCATCCATCATGTCGTCTGATGAATCATCCATTACTGGAGCTGAAACACAGAGGCCGTTAGCCTTAGTACGTGATGAAGGACCGAAGTAACCAGTTGGGTTCACCAAGTTTGCTGGTGAAAGAATTTCTGAACGGTACTTAACCTGGAACTTTGATACAGCAGCAGCTGTTGCTGGACCGTAGTACTCAGTTTCCATACCTGCAGAACCTGCGCCTTCTACTGCCACGCGAGTGTCAGGGTCAGCGTTGAGGAACTGCTGGAGCTTCATAACGTCACCACCAGTTGAACCTGATGAGAGGTCACGAGTCCATGTGTAAGGACATACACCTGCAGCTGAAGTAGCACCCTGGCCAGCCTGTGACTGGAGAGCTGCTACCTGCGCAAGCAGGTCATTGATCATCTGCTGAAGGTCTTCAGTAGTCTGCGCCTTTGCTGAAGCAGCAAATGCAGAAAAGACCATAGCAACTGCTACAAAAGCTACAGCGAGCTTTGCAACAATATTGTTTGTGATAGTCATAACTATAATTATCTGTAAGTTGTGCGTAATTACTACGCGCGTCCACTTTCGCGGACATTACTTTGATAAGCTCTAATAATATGAATTAATTCATATTAGTAAGCGGTTTATCAGATCGCTTACCTAATATCACCAAACTCCGATCTCGTAAGACGGGAGTTTAGCTGCGAATTCAGTCTGTGTGTCTGTGCGGCGGTCAGTGTCGGGATAAGGTCAGGCAGAGGTTTTGCCACGAGCAAGTCGTGGGCTTTGAGAGTTTTAGATATTCAATTGTATGGTTTCCATACAATTCCCATTCACTCGGTCATGCAAAAAAATGTTTTCTTGCGCGACTTTTATTCATGGGTGTTGTCAATGATCATAACGCCCCCAGCGGCTTTGTCTCTTAGTCGCGGTGTTGGCGTGGTCTACACGGAACACAGAATTCGACTTAGAAAAAAAGCGCACTTGCGCATACAAAGATAGTAGCATTTTTTCGATCAGCTAGTAGTTCACAGGTTGTGGATACGTGGTGCTATGGCGCACGCGTCGTATGCAAAATAATGTGAAGAAACAAGTGATCTACATGGAGAAAATGCTCCGTCTCTGTTGGTCTGATGTAGATGACGATAGGAGTGTTGGCTTCTTACCTGAGATGCAAACTACATAACATATTTTGCAAATTGCAAACCAGGTAGGCTACGCACCAGTGTAGAAGAGGAAGCAGGTCTCGTACATGAGTACTACCCGCATGACCGCAACACTGTCCTTTGTGTCTCGTATCAGATGTCACCTACTCTAAGCTCCTAGAAATAAAAGTCAATACTTTTAGGTTAGCTTTTATGTCGTTTATAAAGTCATGTCCAGTTTATAGAGACATGTACTTTAGAAAAGTATTTTTAATTTCTATACTAAATTAAAGGTCACTACTTTGAGACAGAATATCTTGACCATCGCCTCTCACCTTCTCGTACCACTTGTCCTTTTTCTATGAGACTATTAAGTTCACGTTGGATTGTCTTTTCACTTACGTCAGTGATCACTTCTGCGATGTCCCTCACGGTCGCTTGTGGCTTGGCTTCAAGGACTGTCTTTATACGCTCAGCTCGATCGGTCAACTGACTGTACACGAGGTACGCGTCAGTACTGATGTCTCCAGCCGGGATGGTCACCCGACGCTGTCGGCTGCCACTGCTGGCAGCAGGATTCTTTGGACGTGGTGCAGACTTCGATTCAGTAATTGGCACTACTGTTTCAGTCAGTTCATCTACTGTTACTGCCCCTTGCTGCAGATAGTGATTATTGATGTACCGCATCACTCCATCAAGCTGATCAGACAAGAGCATAAAGATGTCCTTCGGGATCACCTGTGCCATCTGGGCGATCCGCAAGGTACTCTCAAGTGCCACTAGTCCATACTGGAATTTTAGAAGACCATCATGGACTTCAAAAGACTGGAGTGAAAGTGTCTCTAAAGAAAGTTCATGTGTTTTAAGTGCCCTGTCTTTAATACAAGAGACGTGTGGTTCTATCTTTGATGTGTCTTTTGTCTCAGACAAAATATAGAAAATAACCGACACAATCTTCTCAGTCTTTTTAAAGACATTATTAAAGTAATTGGTGTCGCTTGAGAGTCTTTTAATCTGTATTAAGTTGTCTTTTTCGCTTTGCATGAGGTGTGTTCTTTAGACGGTATTAAAGACTGTCTCTTTGTCGTACGTACCATACACTATAAGGACATTTTGGCTCTTGGCAAGTGGTCTTTTAGGTTTTTTATGGCTTAGCTTGGCCCTTATTTTGAGTGTCTATCATGCTATTATTGGGACACTTATTCATTCAATATTTAGTAACGCTAGAACACCCTATGGCCCGTAAGAAACGAAATGCAAAAGCTGACCGCAAGCCTCTTTTTGATGACCTTACCCCACAAGCCAAGCAAGCTATCTGGGCAGTGGTAATGGGAGTCTTGGCCGTTTTCTTTCTGTTCTCGCTTCTTGATTACGCCGGACCAGCTGGAACAATGACGAGCGCTGCGCTGGGTGCGCTCTTTGGTGGAGGTGCCTGGCTCGCACCGCTGGTGTGTCTCCTCTATATATATGTACTCCTCAATCCGCGAGAAGAGGACCAACACCTGAGTGGCGCAAAGATCACTGGCACCATCCTCCTCTTCCTTTCTCTCCTTGGAGCACTCGAGCTCTACCATGAGAGCTTCGGTGGCTATGCGGGACTTGCAGTGGCCTGGCCCCTCTCAACACTCCTTGGTACCGCAGTCGCTGGTATCTTGATCTTTGGACTGATCCTCATTTCTATTTTTCTCCTCTTCAACACCGGACTCAAGAATCCATTCACTCGTCGCACAAAGGAAGTCCTTGAGGACGATAGCGATATTGATGCACTCGATCTCCCTGAAGAAGACGACGAACCACTCGATGACGAAGATGAGGAATCAGAAGATGAAGAGACGGAGCGAGGCGGACTGGCAGCAGCAGTCTCAAAGAAGGTCTCTGGTCTCACCAAGGGTAGGGACGGCAGTGAGATCGTGATTAAGAACTTCAGCGGCAAGTACGTTCCACCTTCCCTCTCACTTCTTAGTAAAGAAAAAAGCAAAGCACAGATCGGTGATGTGAAAGCAAATGCCAACACGATCAAGCGCACCCTCAGAGAGTTCGGTATCAGTGTTGAGATGGATGCCGTCGAGAGCGGACCAACTATCACGCGCTATGCGCTGAAGCCAGCGCAAGGGGTCCGTATTGCCAAGATCGCTGGTCTCCAGCAGGAACTCCAACTAGCTCTCAAGGCCAGCTCGATCCGTATCGAGGCGCCGATCCCAGGTAAGTCACTGGTTGGTATTGAGGTGCCAAATGAGACCCGCGCCACGGTCGGTCTCCAATCCATGCTCGCTACCCCTGAGTACACTGATTCCCCACATCCACTCATGGTGGCACTCGGTAAGGATGTGACCGGGCATGTGCACTTTGCCAACATCGCCCGCATGCCCCACGGACTCATTGCTGGTACGACCGGTGCTGGTAAGTCGGTATCGATCCACAACATCATTATCTCACTCCTCTACCGCAACTCACCCGACCAGCTGCGCTTTATCCTGGTCGACCCAAAGCGGGTCGAGCTCACCCTCTACAACAAGATCCCGCACCTCCTCACTCCAGTGATCACCCAGGCCAAAAAGGCAATCCAGGCGCTTTCCTGGGCCGTAAAGGAGATGGAACGCCGGTATGACATCTTGGAAGCAGAACAGGTCCAGAACCTCACCTCCTACCACCAGAATGTCTACCAGCCAGCCAAGAAGGAATGGGAAGCAAGTGGCTCACCAGAAGAAGAGCGACTAAACCTCCCCGAAGCACTTCCATATATTGTGATCATTCTCGACGAGCTCAACGACCTCATGCAAGCCTACCCACGCGAACTTGAAGCTTGTATTGTTCGTTTGGCGCAGATGTCACGAGCGGTTGGAATCCACCTCCTCCTCGCAACCCAGCGACCGTCGGTAAACGTTATTACCGGTACCATTAAGGCCAACGTGCCAACTCGTGTAGCACTCATGGTGGCTTCACAGGTAGACTCACGCACCATTATCGACACTGTCGGGGCTGAAAAACTCCTCGGGCAAGGTGACATGCTCTACCTCTCTTCAGATAGTCCAAAGCCAGTCCGACTCCAGTCGGCCTATGTTTCTGAGGAAGAGATCAAGAAAGTGGTGGATTATCTCAAGAAACAAGACGCGCACGAGCTTGATACCATCAACTTTGATGAACAAGCTGGCAGTAACGACGCGGTCTTCAACGCCATGGTCGGCGGTGGAGACGATGCTGACGATGACCTCTACGAAGACGCCCGCATTGCGGTGATCGAGGCCGGTAAGGCGTCTACCTCATACCTGCAGCGTAAGCTGCGCGTTGGGTACTCTCGCGCAGCTCGTTTGATGGATCTCCTTGAAGACAACGGCGTCATCGGCCCAGCGGATGGCTCAAAACCACGCGAGATCCTTTCTTCTGGCAATGAATCTGGCGAGGAAGATGAAGGATACGGGTCAGATGACGATCCAGAAGACACACACCGATACTAGTTACCCCTATGTACGAGCACGAACCAGTCACTTTCCGGAGCATTATCAAAATCAGCATCATCGCGATCGGCCTGGTGCTCATGGTCTTCTATATCCTCTTCCAGGCCAGGTACCTGATCATGGGACCGCAGATCACCTTGCATGACGTTCCTGAAATCAGGCAAAATCAGCGACAGATCGAACTCACCGGGGCCGCCTACAATATTTCACGTCTCTGGCTCAATGATCGCCCGATCTATACCGACGCTCAGGGAAATTTCAAGGAGGCACTGGTACTGGAAAACGGGTATACTGTAGCAACATTACGAGCAGAAGATCGGTACGGACGCGAGACCACCGTAACGCAAGCATTTGTGTACGCACCAATGAATTTTGTAAGCAGCATTTAATCACCAAGTAATAGATCACTATGGCAGCAAAGAAAAAAGCAACAGCAGCACCTAAAAAGGCTGAACCGACTGAAAAAGAGGAAAAGAAAGGGACTTCCGAGATCCTCGAGACGATTCGTAGCATCAAGACCAAGTTTGGCGATGAGGCAATTATGACATTGGCTGAAACCAAGCATGTTGATGTTGAAGCTGTGCCGTCTGGCTCTATCGGCCTTGATGATGCCCTCGGCATTGGTGGCTACCCACGGGGTCGTATCATTGAGATCTACGGTCCTGAATCGTCTGGTAAGACCACCCTTTCCTTGCACGCCGTCGCTGAAGCGCAGAAGATGGGCGGTATCTGTGCCTTTATTGATGCTGAACATGCCATGGACCCAGAATACGCTGCTGCTCTTGGTGTCAAACTCGATGAGCTCCTCATCTCTCAGCCAGACAACGGTGAACAGGCGCTCGAAATCGTCGAAAGTCTCGTACGCGCTGGTAAGCTGGATGTGATCGTCATTGACTCAGTGGCAGCCCTCACCCCGCGTGATGAGATCGAGGGTGAAATGGGTGCACACCATGTCGGTAAGCAGGCTCGCCTCATGAGTCAGGCGCTTCGTAAGCTCACTGGTATCGTCGCTAAAAGCAAGACCGTGGTGATCTTTATCAACCAGATCCGTATGCAGGTCGGTGTGATGTTTGGTAACCCAGAAACCACTCCGGGTGGAAAGGCTCTCAAATTCTACACCTCAGTCCGACTCGATATCCGTCGTATCGCTCAGATCAAGAAGGGCGACGAAGTAGTTGGTGGCCGACACCGCGTAAAGGTGGTGAAGAACAAAGTCGCTGCCCCATTCCGGACCACTGAGTTCGACCTTCTTTACGGAGAAGGAATCTCAAGCGAGGGTGAACTCCTCGCGCTCGGTGAAAAATACAAGATGGTCTCGAAGGCCGGCGCTTCATACTCATATACCCCACCAGGCGGCGATGAATCAGCCGTCGTGAAGCTCGGCCGTGGCTACGACGCTGCCCGCACCACTCTCAAGGAAGATAAGAAACTGAAAGCAGAGTTACTCAAGAACATTCGCAAGGCACTCAAAGAGGAAGCTGCGAAGTAGACATAATAAAAAAGGCCGCGCGGAGCGCGGCCTTTTTGATTGTATCGATTCTCGAATCAACAGATGAACGGTCCACCCCGCTGAAGTTCAGCGACTGCTTCCTGCAACCGATACACCTTCTCAGCTAGCTCGCGAAGTGCTGCCGGCTCCATGCGTTCACAGCGTTCAGCAAACGCTCGGATCTCGTCCTCGCGCTCCTGATGCTGGCAAGCTGGGCACAACTTACCCATCAGTTTAAACGACAGACCTTCTGGATACGGTTTTTTACACCGCGGGCACCGATCTAGTGCAGCCAATCTTTCTGCAGCACGCTTGGTCCAATCGGGATCAAGGTCAAAATTGTCTTGCTCTGACATAACACTCATCCTCCTTTAGGTAATCGGAACAACTTCATACAGAAAACCACACTTTGGATGAAGGCACAACAAAAGGCCGGGCGCTTCGCGCCCGGCCTTTTGTTAGTTTGTTTAGTTATGTATGACTACACTATCCTTGGCATCACCCCAAAGCGAGACACAAACGCTTGAGCTAGGTGATATCCCACTGAAACGGTCACTGCCCCCGCCAACATCAGGGTACAGACCGTCAGCATCTCGCCGTGGGTACCGGCAGACCACACCGCGTTCGCGACATATTGCGGTGTATGCCCCACTGGTACAGCGAGAAAATTATGAATAATGCTCGCGACGTGAAGCCACTTCGCGAGAAGCAGCGCCGCTGCCCCCAGGAAGATCCCCTGCCAAAACATCACATGTGTACCAATGCTGATTGCATAGGCATAGTACACGCGACGCATGATGGCTTTTTGCATGTTTGACTTCATATCTACTTATACTAGCTTCGACTCAAAATAGTTACACTACATGTACGCGAGGACAATTTTTTTGACTCCAACATAGAATGTGATCAACGGTACAAGTATCAACGGAACAGCACCTGCTAATACGACCGCAAACAGGAGGGCTCCAGACAAAAAGATGAGTGCAGAACCTTTAAAAATCTGTTGTTTATTACCATCGTTACTAAAATGATCGTACAAACCAAGCAAAATCACTAAAATACCAACAAAGATAAAGGATCCTTTAGAGGTGATGGTAGTTGCCTGTGTAGCCAAATACAAAAACAAAGCAGCAACTGTTGCTACAAGGAGTACTTTAAGTGCCTTTTGACTCATAACTATGTAGACATCATAGCAAAAAAGTGACCCTTTGGAGATGACGCCTGTTAATCTAACAACACCTCTATTTCCTTGTCGATTCCCTCTTTCTTAAACGCTGCTTTTGCGCGATGGATCCGCGCCTTGATCGTACCAGTATTTTCACCGGTGTGCTCGGCTATATCCTGATGCGACCACCGCTCGAGGTAATGCAACCGCAGTACAAGTGCAAAGTGTCCTGGTAAGCGCTCTAAAATACGTTCGATCCCATCACGCTTCTCTTCAAAGCCGCTATGCTCCGCCCACTCGCCGTACATCTGCTCATACTCGGGGTCGATCGCCTGGAAACGTTCGCGTTCTTTCACCAGTTTCTGGTAGCGGGTAAAGGCGGTATTAAGGAGAATTCGGTACGCCCAAGATGAGAACTTGGCCCCAGACTGTGGCTCGTATTTGTCGGCATTGATGTAGATCTTGGTAAAGGCGTCCTGTACTACCTCTTCTGCATCACGTGGATCGCGCACTACCCCGCGCACTTTGCGGGTAAAAGGCTCTTGGTAGCGATCAACGATGATCTCAAACAGCCACGGTGAAGATTGTGACTTGGCAAGCACCAACTCATCCTCCCATTCCCGCGCGTCTTCCGTTGAGCTAAATCCTAACATGTCTGCATACTACCACCTCCGCCATATCTGACATCTTCCCTTTTTAATTAGATTTGATATAAATATGGCGTTAATCATAACCGGAGCATAGAGCAACAATCACTGCAGCTCGCTGCCGCCAGATTGAGGACTGGGTCAAATTCCTCAATCTGGCGAAGCGCCTGCATAAATTCGTAATAGTCGCGCTTTGCGCTCCTTTACTCATTCAATGGCAGTCCTATCCTACAACGAGATCACCCTGAAGAAAGTTATCCTCCACGACGATGAGCCGTATTTGGTGATCGCGACGCACGTATTCCGCAAGCAACAGCGCAAGCCAGTGAACATCACCAAGCTGAAGAATCTTAAGTCTGGCCGCGTGGTTGAGGTAACCTTCCACCAAAATGAAACTGTGAACGAGGCTGACCTCGAAACCCGCTCGGTAACCTTCATCTACAAAAAGCCAGACGAATACTGGTTCCACACTGCAGGCAAGCCAGCTGAGCGCTTTATGCTAAGCGAAGACCTGATCGGAGATCAAGGACGATTTCTGAAGGAACGTTCAGATATCGATGCACTCCTCTTCAATGACGAAGTCATCAGCCTCAAGTTCCCGATCAAGGTAGAGCTGAAGGTAAAAGAAGCGATGCCAGCTGTTAAAGGCAACACCTCAAGTGGCGCCCAAAAAGAAGTCACTCTCGAGACAGGCGCAACGATCATGGTACCGATGTTCATCAACGAAGGCGACGTGATCAGTATCAATACTGAAACGGGAGAATACTCGGCGCGCGTTGATAAGGCGTAGTTGCATGATGTAAAAGGCCGGCCCCTTCGGGGCCGGCCTTTTACATTTTATTCGAGCCTATCGCTGAATATATGGCATAAGAGCCATGAAGCGAGCACGCTTGATCGCACGAGCGAAATTGCGCTGTCCCTTCGCGGTCATACCAGTACGACGGCGATTGAACATACGAGCGTGCGGGTTCACATTGCTCTTGAGACGCAACACGTCTTTGTAGTCAACGTGGTGTGCTGGTTGGTTTTTAGTTTCTGTAGTTTCCATGTTTTATTTGTGAGTTTGTCACAAAGCAAATTTGATTTTAGACCTGGAAATTGCTGGCTGGCGAGGCATCGCGAGAAAATGACACGAGTGGGACACACGAAGTCCAGCAAGTGTTATTTTACGAAGCGATAACGAAGCCAGCCGGTAATTTACTGTCTAAAATGGGATGTCCTCTGGATTGATCTCTTCTTCAGGGTAATCCGGTACCGCTGGCGCCTTATCATCTGCTGCGCCAGAACTCTGGCTGCCAGCAGATGGAGCACCTGCCCCACCCCCCTTCGGACCAAACTGTACTCGGTCGGCGATCACCTCAGTGCGGTACTGCTTCTGACCATCCTTGTCCCAACTGCGAGTCTGCATGCGACCTTCAACATATGCGCCATTACCCTTTGAGAGGTACTTTGCGCAGTTTTCAGCCTGCTTTCCAAACACCACAATATTGTGATAGTCAGCCTGCTCTTGCTTCTTTCCATCACGGTCAGTGTAGACACGGTTGGTAGCAAGCGAGAATGAACAGACATTCATACCGCTTGGAAGAGCTTTCAGTTCTGGATCTCGAGTGAGATTCCCGTAGACCATTGCTTTGTTAAGATACATAATTTCGAATCAGTTATGGGTATTAAGTGAAGCTATTATAGCGTGCACTTCCCCAAAGGTCTAACTAGCTAGCCTTTTCCTCTGATTCTTCTCCTTCTTCAGTAGTTTCTTCCTCTGAAGCTTCGTCAGACTCATCTTCGGCAGCTTCTTCTGTCTTATCTGCCTCAGCAGCATCAACATCAATGGTCTCAACCTTCTTGTTCGCTGTTGCCATCGCTTCGTGGTAGAAAAATGGATTTTCTTCCTCAACGTGCGTGAGCTTTACGAGCAAGTGTCGAAGAAGTTCCTTAGTGTGCTCAAGCACTTCAGAGATCTCTTCGATCGCTGTTGCTGGAGCTTCAAATCGGACCCATCCAAAGTACGCACTGGTGAACTTTCGATTTCGTCCCTCAAGGTACTTAACCAGCTCGTACGCCAGATCGATCCGCGCTGGAGCTTCTTCAACTGTGATGGTGCCACCATGCTTTGTAATTGCGTCTTTCAATGATTGAAAAACAGTAGCTACTTCCCCTTCAGCAACCGTTGGAAGTACGTGGAAGGCTAACTCGTATGAGTTCGCCTCGGCTGCTGGCATTTCTGTCTTAGACATTTATATATATGCCTTAACTGATAACGGCAGCACTGTACCACAGGCTTAGGTGGCAAACAAGGGGGCGGAGCCGGCCTTGTTAAATTATGCTAAAATACTCCAACATGAAACTTTCGCACGACGCAGTACTGTACCTCACTGGAGCAATTGCTGTGATCGGTATCATCACCGCAACGTACTTTGGCATGCAAAGCAAGGACCGAGCGGTACAAATTGAAAATCTCCTCCAAGAACGTAATGCTCTCCTGCAAAAAAACAACCAGAAAGATTCTGAGCTAGCGGCAGCAAGCAGTACGATCGCTGAACTACATGGCGAACTAGAAGACTTCAAGGAAGAGCTGGAGGAACTCGCCGATGACTACCGCGATGAACGAAACCGCAATGAAGAATTTGAAGACCAGATCCGTGATCTCGCCGGTACTCTTGGTGATCTCGACAAACTTGCTAAAACCGATGAAGAACTCCTGGCAAAATATTCAAAGGTGTATTTTCTGAATGAAAACTACATTCCGGCCAAACTAGAGCAAATCCCAGATAAGTACATTCTGTCTGGCAAGAAGGACCAGTACTTCCATGCTGATGCATACGACCACTTAGAGGATCTATTGAAGGCGGCCGCAAAAGACGATGTCGATCTAAAAGTAGTGTCTGCCTATCGCTCATTTGACGAACAAACTGATCTGAAAGGACAGTACACACAAGTATACGGCACTGGCGCAAACGCGTTCTCGGCTGACCAAGGCTATTCAGAACACCAGCTCGGCACCACCGTAGATCTTACTGTTGATTCTGTCGGTGGAGCCTATACCAGCTTCAAGGATACCGAAGCATACCAGTGGTTGCTTGATAATGCATACAAATACGGTTTCATCCTCTCCTACCCTGAAGATAACGACTTTTACATCTTTGAACCATGGCACTGGCGTTTCGTAGGCACTGAACTTGCTCGCGATCTCCACCGTAGCAGTAGCAAGACGTTCTACACCATGGACCAGCGCGAGATAAACGATTATCTCCTCAATTTCTTTGACTAGAGACTGGACAAGTTAGATAAATTATTGTAATTTCCTATCTGGAAAAACAACGACACAACGAGGCAAAATA